>LZRV01000031.1 GCA_002159065.1 Paenibacillaceae bacterium ZCTH02-B3
CAGCCGCAGAGGCGGCCGATCCCGCGCCCGCCGCTGACGGCGCCGCGGGCACACGCGGCCGGTCCCATCGCCAGGCCCGCCGCCGACGGCACCGCGGCCGTCCGCCATCCGCAACCCGGACCCATCGGCATGCGGCTGCCCGCGCCCCCGGTCCAATGACGGAGGAGGGGTCCCTTTGCGCATCGTGACGATTCTGGGAACGAGACCGGAGATCATCCGCTTAAGCCGGATCACCCCGCTTTTGGACGAACTGGCGGAACGGCACGTGATCGTGCACACCGGCCAAAATTTCGTTCCCGAGCTGAATGACATCTTTTATGACCAGCTGGGACTGCGCCAGCCGGACATCCGCATTCCCGCGGGGAAAACAGGGATCGGCGGCCAGCTGTCCGCCATGTTCGCCGCGGTGGAGGACGTGCTCGAGCGGGAACGGCCCGACCGGGTGCTCGTCCTGGGCGACACGAACAGCGCGCTGTGCGCCATCGTGGCCGAGCGGCTGGGCATTCCGGTGGCGCACATGGAGGCCGGCAACCGCTGCTTCGATCCGGAAGTGCCGGAGGAGAAAAACCGGCGGGTGATCGACGCCGTGAGCTCGTTCAACCTGCCGTACACCGAGTACAGCAAGCAGAACCTGCTGAGGGAAGGCTTTCACCCCCGGCGGATTTTCAAATGCGGCAATCCCATCCACGAAGTCATGCTCCATTACCGGCGGCAGATTGAAAACAGCCCCGCGCTGGAGCGGCTGGGACTTAAGCCCGGCGAATATCTCCTGGCGACGATTCACCGGGCGGAAAACGTGGACCGCCCCGACCGCCTCGGCGAGATCATCCGCGGGCTGTCGCTTGTGGCCGGGGAGCAGGGGCTTCGCCTCATCTGCAGCGTGCATCCGCGGACCCGCAGCCGGCTCCGTGGGATGCCGCATCTCGATATTCATCCGCTGGTGGAATTTCACGAACCGTTCGGCTTTTTCGACTTTGTCCAGCTCGAGCGCCACGCCCGCTGCGTCCTGACCGACAGCGGCACGGTGCAGGAGGAATGCTGCATCCTCGGCGTGCCCGCGGTGACCGTCCGCCGCACGACGGAGCGGCCGGAGACGGTGGACTGCGGCAGCAACATCGTCTCCGGCCTCAAGGCCGAGCGGGTGGCGGGCGCCGTGCGGGTCATGCTCTCGGGCAGGTCCGGATGGAAATGCCCGGACGGCTACCTGGACGAAGACGTGTCAAGGAAAGTGGCCAATTTTTTGTTTGGAGGGTCCATGGATGTTTGAAGGCAAGCGGATTTTGGTCACCGGGGGCACCGGCTCCTGGGGACATGAACTGGTCCGGCAGCTGCTGCCGCAGCGGCCGGAGGAGGTCATCGTCTTTTCCCGCAACGAGTCGAGCCAGGTGGCCATGAGCTGGATGTTCGACGATCCGCGGCTTCGCTTTCGCATCGGCGACATCCGGGACCGGGAAGCGTTGACCGCCGCATGCCAGGGCGTCGACATCGTGTTCCACCTGGCGGCCCTCAAGCACGTGCCGGTGTGCGAGGACCAGCCTTATGAAGCGCTCAAGACCAACGTGATCGGCACGCAGAACGTCATCGAGGCCGCCCTTGAAAACCGCGTGGAGCGGGTTGTGTACATCTCCACGGACAAGGCGGCCAATCCGGCCAATTTTTACGGCATGACCAAGGCCATCGGCGAAAAGCTCATCGTGTTCGCCAACCTGCTCGGCGGTCCGACGAAATTCGTCTGCGTGCGGGGCGGGAACGTGCTGGGGACCAACGGCAGCGTCGTCCACCTGTTCTTAAGCCGCATCCGCGCCGGCGAGGATGTCCACGTGACGGACCTGAAAATGACGCGGTTTTTCATGACCCTTGAGGAGGCGATCCGGCTGCTGTTCCACGCTTCGGCGGTCAGCGCGGGCGGGGAGATTTTCGTCATGATGATGCCGTCCTGCCGCATCGCGGATTTGGCCGAAGTGCTCATGGAGGCCCTGGGACGGAAAGTAAATATGGTGGAAACCGGCGTGCGGCCGGGCGAAAAAATCCACGAGATTCTCCTTACCGAGTACGAGAGTCAAAACACCGTCGTGTACGACGACCATTACCTGGTCATCCTGCCGTCGGCGGACATTCCGGGCCTCAGGCAGCGCTACGCCGGCTGTCCGCGGGTCGCCTTTGACAGCTTCAGCTCGAAGGACGCGCTCATGTCCAAGGACGAAATCCGGGAAATGCTGAAACGCGGGGGATTTCTGCCATGAATATGCTGGTGCTAGGCGGACGCGGCATGGCGGGACACATGCTGGTGTCGTACTTCCGGCGGACGGCCCGGCACAAGGTGGCGGCCACCGTCCGGTCTCTGCGGACGAGCGCTTTGCGAACGCCCGACCGGGACGCGCCACCCGGAGGCGGGGGTGCGGCCGGCGTGCGCGAAATTCCGCTGGACGTGCGCCGGCCGGAGTGCGTCGCGCGGGTTCTCCTCGAGGAGCGGCCCGATGTGGTGATCAACGCGGTGGGCGTGCTGAACCAAAAGGCGGAAGAACATCCGCTTGACGCCTATCTGGTCAACGGCTTTCTGCCCCATTGGCTTGCGCACCTGTGCGACCGTCTGGGCGCCCGGCTGATCCATATCAGCTCGGACTGCGTGTTTTCCGGGGCGAGGGGCGGTTACCGGGAGGACGATCCGCCCGACGGCGAGACGGTGTACGCCCGCAGCAAGGCGATGGGGGAACTCAGGCACCATCCTCGTCACCTGACGATCCGCACCTCCATCATCGGGCCGGAAATCCGTCCGGACGGCATCGGCCTCATGCGATGGTTCCTGACGAGCCGCGGGACGGTCACCGGGTACGTCCGCGTGCCGTGGAACGGCGTGACCACCCTGGAGCTCGCCAAAGCCATCGACTGGGCGATCCGGCATCCCGAAGTGGCGGGACTGGTGCATCTGACCGCGCCGGAGCCGATCACGAAGCACGATCTGCTGCTGCTCATGCGGGATGTGTTCGGCAAGCGGGACGTGACGGTGACGCCCGTGGAAGAACCGGTCATCGACCGTACCCTGGCCGTGACGCGGGACGATTTCGCCTACCGCCCGCCGGATTATCCCTCCATGCTCCGTGAGCTCAGGGAGTGGATGGGCAAATGGGCGGCGGCGGAAGGATTCTGATCACGGGAGCGGCGGGATTTACGGGCCGGCACGCCTGCCGGCATTTCGCCGCCGCGGGCTGGGAAGTGGCGGCCCTTGTTTCGCCCCGCGCCGCGGACACCGGGATTCCGGGTGCGGCATTGGTTTTGCGGGGCGATTTGACGGACCCGTTTGAGGCGCTGCGGATTTGCGCGGAGGCGCGGCCGGACGCCGTCCTGCATCTGGCGGGGCAAAACGACGCCCGCGTTTCCTTTCTCGCGCCCGGCGCAACGCTGGAAGCCAACGTCATGGCCACCGTTTGCCTGCTGGAAGCCATCCGCCGGACTGGCGGTTGCCGGACGCTCGTGATCGGTTCGATGCTGCGCGTTCCGCCGGAGCGCCTCGCCCGGGCTTCCCATCCGTACGGGTTCAGCAAAACGGTGCAGGTCATGGCGGCACGCGCCTGGCACCACTGGTACGGGCTGCCCGTGATCGTGGCGGAGCCGTCCAACCTGATCGGGCCGGGCGCAAGCAACGGCCTGTGCGGCAAGATCGCCCGCCGGGCGGCTCAGGCGGAACTTATGGCGTGCCGCGGGAACGGAACTGCCGGCGGCGGGCACAATCCGGCGGACGGCGGGACAGGAGCGGCCCGCGACGGAAGCCTGGCCGCAGACGGCGCGGAACCCTTCCCCCTGTCCTCCCTGACGGAAACGCGCGATTTTCTTGACGTCCGCGACGCGGTGTCGGCTTACGAACTGCTGCTGCGCATGGGCAAGCCAGGCGAAGCGTACGAGGTCGGCACCGGGCGGGCCCGTCCGCTCGCCGACGTGAAGCGCGTTTTCGACCGGCTGGCGCGCGTGCCGCTCAAGTGGCGGATCGGCCTGTCGGACGCCCCTTCGCCTCCGCCCGCCGATCCGTCCGGCCTGCTCGCCCTCGGCTGGAAACCGCGCCATTCCTTTGTCCGTTCGCTGGCCGACGCCCTGGAAGAAGCGCGCAGGGAAGCCGCCGCGGAGAAGGCAGCCGCCCGCGGCGGATGACTCGGCAGGCGGACGCGCCGGGGCGCGGGATTGGCAACGTTTGCGACTCATACTTGTTCCCCTTTGCGGTCACCTTATACAAAGGCGGAATTCGCCGGAAAACCCGCAAAGGAGGAAACGCGGATGAAAGGCGCAAGACGCGCGCAGGCTCTGATGACGTTCCTTCTGGCCGTCCTGCTGGCGCTGGCCGGGTGCGCGGATGTCAGCCGGATGGGCGATCTCGGGCACAAAAACATCCGTCCCAACCGTTTCGCCGACGACCGCGCCCAGGAAATGAACCGCAGCTTCGGACGGCAGATGAACAACAACAACATCGTTCCCGACCGGCACGGCAACACGCGGCTGGAGCTGAGCCAGCTCCTGGCGGAGAAAATCGCCGCCATGCCGGAAATCGACGCCGCCTACGTCATGCTGACCGACAACAACGCCTACGTGGCCGTGACGGAATCGGCGAAATCCGGACGCCGGGCGATCCGGTCCGGCGACGCGTACGACGACCTGGCCATCGGGCTCAAGGACAAGGTGGCCGACCGTGTCCGTTCCCTTGTCCCCGGAGTGCGGAACGTGTACGTGAGCGCCAATCCGGACTTTTTCGGGCGGATGCGGGAAATCGCCGATGAAGTCGGCCGGGGACGCCCGATCCAGGGGTTCCTGGAAGAATTCAACGCCATGGTGGCGCGCATCTTTCCGACACCGGACGACACCCGCTGACGGGCCCGGATACCCCGCAAGGTATACGCAAGCCGCTCCTTGCGGCACGGACGGCGGAAGCCGCCCGTTTTTTCTTTTTTCGCGCTCTGCCGCCATTCGCTGCCGGACTGCCTATTTTACGGCGTTCCCGCACCACCCCCGCCGGCGTTTCATATCATGGAGTTGACAGAAATCCCTTCACCTCGTTTCCATTCATCCTGGGCAAGGAGGGGTGACGGAAGTTGCGAAACAGCGATCACAAAAACAAATTCCTGCTAACGAATCGGGAACGCGAAGTGTTTGAGCTTCTCGTACAGGACAAGACGACCCGGGAGATCGCCCAGCAATTGTTTATAAGCGAAAAAACTGTCAGGAATCATATATCAAACGTGATGCAAAAACTTAACGTCAAGGGTCGGTCTCAGGCGGTCGTGGAACTGATCCGGCTGGGTGAACTGAAAATTTGACGTTCGCGCGAAAAACCTTCTGACTCGATCCGTGGCGGGCTGCCGCGAATTGACGAGGAAGGTTTTTTAGTTTTTCATGAAGAAATCCTGGCGGAGATCGGGTACGGCAGGGAAGACATCGAGCGGCTGAAAGCGGAGGGCGTGATTTGAGCGATTCGGGGAGACAACGCCGGGAACGGATTTTCGACGGCATGCCGGATGACGAAACGCAAAACCTTCTCTTCCGCCCGCCGATGAGAGGGCGGAGAGAAGGTTTTTTGGTATTATTACTATTACAAATGCTCTGCCGACGGACGGAGGGAAACAGTTGGCCAACCAGTCGCGTTTGCGCGAATCCAAACACGAACGTCTCCTGCGGCACATCCGCTCGCTGCCGGTCGGCACCGCCGTTTCCGTGCGACGGATGGCCCGCGAACTGGGCGTGTCGGAAGGAACCGCCTACCGGGCCCTGAAGGAGGCCGAAGAGCTCGGTTATGTCGCCGCCAGGGAGCGGATCGGCACGGTCCGGATCGAACGGCGCCGTTCCGGTTCGGACATGCTCACCTTTGCGGAAGTGCTGGACATCGTGCAGGGCCGGCTGCTCGGCGGCCGAAGCGGACTGGACAAGACGCTCCGCAAATTCGTCATCGGCGCGATGGAGCTGGACGCCATGATGCGTTATGTCGACGCGGGGAGCCTCCTTATTGTCGGTAACCGGACGAAAGCCCACCGCCTTGCCCTGGAAAACGGCGCGGGCGTCCTCGTGACCGGGGGATTCGGCACGGACGAAGATGTGAAGGCGCTGGCGGACAGGCTGGGGCTGCCCATCATGAGCTGCCGGCACGACACGTTTACAGTGGCGTCCATGATCAATCGGGCCATGTACGAACGGCAGATCCGGCAAAAAATCATGTCCGTGGCCGATCTGCTCGACCTCGACGCGAAGGTTCCGGCCCTGAAGCAATCCGCCACCGCGGCCGATTTCCGGAAACTCAGCGAAGAAACAGGCATGAACCGGTTTCCCGTCACGGACGAGTGGAACCGCGTGGTGGGCGTGGTCTCCGGCAGGGATGTCGCGGACGCGGACCCGGACCAGACGCTGGACAAGCTGATGGCGCGGCGGCCGCCCGCGGTCACGCCGAACACCCCGGTCGCTTCGGCGGCCCGTCTCGTTTTGACGGAAGGCGTCGAACTGTTGCCGGTGGTCGATTCCAAACGCAGGCTGGTCGGCATCCTGGACCGGACGGAAATCCTGCGCGCCCTGCAATTCGCGGTCCGGCAGCCCGCCGGGGAAACGATCGATGCGCTGGTGTGGAGCGGATTTGCCGAGGAAAGGGACGAAGAGGGGCGGATCTTTTTCACGGGGGTTCCCAACGCGCGGATGGCGGGAGCGTTCGGAACGGTGTCCGAAGGGGTGCTGACGGCGCTCATGGCGCAGGCCGCGGCCCGCACCGCCGCCGATTGGGGCCGGAAGGAGCCCATGCTGGAAAACATGACGACCTATTTCCTGCGGGCGGTTTCCCTCGACGCGCCGGTGGTGATCCGGACAGACGTGTTCGAGGCGGGCATGCGGCATTTGAAAATGGAGATAACGGTGGCGCAAAACGGCGAAACGGCGGCCAGGGCCCTGCTCACCGCCCACGCGGCGGATCCGTCCGGAATGTAGACGGACCCGGGACGCCCCGGCCGGCGGCCATCAGCTGTTTTTGCGGGAATAAAAGGCGTGGTTGCGCAAACCGGCAAAAATGTTGAAGAGCCCGAGCAGAATCAGCACCGCCACGACGATCACCTTGAGAGTCGAATCGCTGAACAGGAGCGCATAGAGACATGCGATCGCGATGGTCATGGAGCCCGTGCTGATGTTCGAGCGGGCGAAATACAGTTCGCGCAGCCGCTGATCGGCGGAGCGGCGGGACTTGAAGACGTAGAAGACGCTAAGGACGGACAGCACGGCGACCAGCGCCAGCAACGCCCATTTCAATGCGAGGATCACGAAAACCACTCCTTGGGTCCGACTGCCCCCATTGTAACACACCGGCCGGCTAAGGCGCAGGACGAGCCGGCTGGTTCCATCCGCGCCGCCGTCAGCCGGGCAAAT
This sequence comes from Paenibacillaceae bacterium ZCTH02-B3, assembly GCA_002159065.1. Classification (GTDB taxonomy): domain Bacteria; phylum Bacillota; class Bacilli; order Paenibacillales; family Paenibacillaceae; genus ZCTH02-B3. The sequence continues at coordinate 7,378 of LZRV01000031.1, forward strand.
CCGGTCTCGCCTCGATCCAGACATGCAGCACCCGGTCCGCCACCAGCATCGTCGTCAGGTCGATCCGGTACGCCTTGTCTCCGATTCCTTCGTAGATTTTTCCCTCCAGCAGTTTGCGGGCGAGCTGCGCTTCGGCGCCAATATCGTACATGTTTCGTCCCAGAAAAATGGACAAATCCCGGGTCACCCGGTCCTTCAGTTCCTTTTCCGAGGCGGCGTCCATGGGCGCCCGCCCCTGCGGTTCCTCGACGTACACGACCACGCTGCTGATGGCCGAGGACCGGCTTCTGAACTGGTTCAGACGTTCGATATCCTTTTCATATTGCTCCGCTTTTTCGGCCAGCTCGATGTTTTCCCGCACGATCCGGTCGTACTGGTCGTGGGCCAGCCCGTTGTACAGCGCGGCTCCCACGACGCAGCCGCACGCGAAAAAAGCGGCGCCGCGCATCCAGCCCCGGAAGCGGTAGAACGGCGGCACGCGCACCTTGCGTCACTCCCCCTGCCGGCACATCCACTGCACCAGCTCCGTCGCCATATGCGCGCCGAGGAAGGCGCACAGGATGTAGGCCAGCTGCCGCACCGCGGGAGAAAGGTGCCCCTCCAGCACGTTGCTTTCGATCACCCGCATCGGATCGATGGTGCCGCCCACGGCGACCACGATCGCCCAGATTTTGATGCGTCCCGCGATGTTCAGCATCTCGTCGCTCGGCACTTTCCAAAGGAAGATCGCGGCCAGGCCGGCGAGCAGCGATCCGCCGAGCACGACGCCGAAGGCGATGCAGAAATCCATGATGGCCTGGGCGTAAAACCGGCTCATCCGCTTCCCCTCCCTGCCGGAATTTCCGCGAACCCCCCATTTCCATGTGTATGGGGCATGTCCGCCGATTAATACCCGTCGGGGATGAAAAAGCTTTTATTCGAGTTGGTCCACTCCAGCTGTTCTTCCATTGTACCGGCCGGGGTCAAATTGTCCGGAAAATCGGTTTCCCGGCGCAGCAACGCGCCGCCTTGCCCCGTGCCGTCCGCAAAAATCGGTCCGGCCGTTTCTGAAACTGGTTGCAAGATGAAGGGTTGAAGAGGACCGGATCGCTCCCCCGGCGGTCTTACGCGCGACGGATTGCTTCCAAAGGCGAACATTTGTTGCTATAATCGGCTTACGGAGGTCCATGCCCATGCGCGATTTTGTCCATCTTCACGTTCACAGCGAATACAGCCTGCTGGACGGCGCGTCCCGCATCCGCGACCTCGCCGCGCGGGCGGCGGAGCACGGCATGAAGGCGCTGGCGCTCACCGACCACGGCGTGATGTACGGCGCCATCGCGTTTTACAGGGCGTGCCGCGAGCATGGCGTCAAACCCATCATCGGCATGGAAGCGTACATGGCCGACGGTTCGCGCCTGGACAAGTCCGCGGGGCAAAACCGGCCCATTTACCATCTCACGCTGCTGGCCAAGAACGAGACAGGCTACCGCAACCTGATGAAGCTGTGCACCATCGGCCACCTGGAAGGATACTACTATCGGCCGCGCATTGATTTTGAAGTTCTGTCCCGGCATGCGGACGGGCTGATCTGCCTGAGCGGGTGCCTCAAGGGCGAGCTGTCCCAGCTGCTCCTCCGGGAGCGCTACGACGATGCGAAAGCCGTGGCGCTCCGCTACCGGGAGCTGTTCGGCGAGGACTATTTCCTCGAGCTGCAGGACCACGGCATGCCCGAACAGAAAAAGGTCGCGGCCGGGCTTCTGCGCCTTTCGGAGGAAACCGGGATTGCCCTCGTTGTCACCAACGACGCCCATTACGTGCGGCAGGAAGACCACACGCTGCAGGACATCCTGCTCTGCATCGGAACGGGGAAAACGCTGGACGACCCCGACCGGATGAAAATCGAATCGACCCATCTGTACCTGAAAAGCGGCGACGAAATGGCGGCCCTGTTCCGCCATGTGCCGCAGGCGCTGGAGAACACGGCCCTTATCGCCGACCGGTGCAGCCTGGAAATTCCCCTCGGGCAGCCCGTCCTGCCCCGTTTCCGCCCGCTGCCGGAAGGGGAAACGGCGGCTTCGTACCTTGCGCGGCTTTGCCGGGAGGGACTTGGGGAGCGGTATGAAGGATCGCCCGAGTGGCGGGACCCTTCTTTCCGGGAAACGGCCTCCAGCCGACTGGATTACGAACTCGACGTCATCCACCGGATGGGGTATGACGACTATTTTTTGATCGTCTGGGATTTCGTCCGCTTCGCCCGCGAGCGGGGCATCGCCACGGGACCGGGGCGGGGATCCGCCGCGGGAAGCCTGGTGTCGTACGTCCTCGGCATCACGGACGTGGATCCGCTCAAGCACAAGCTGCTGTTCGAGAGGTTTCTGAATCCGGAGCGGGTGTCCATGCCCGACATCGACATCGACTTCAGCGACGAGCGGCGCGACGAAGTCATCCGGTACGTGTCGGAAAAATACGGCCAGGATCACGTGGCGCAGATCATCACCTTCGGCACCATGGCGGCGCGGGCCGCCGTGCGGGACGTGGGGCGCGTCATGAACATGCCCTACGGCGAGGTGGACCGGGTGGCCAAGCTGATTCCGGCGGCGCCGGGCATGTCCATCGGGCGGGCGCTGGAGGCAAGCCCCGAGTTTCGCGCTCTCGTCCAGCGGGATGAGCGGGCGGCGAAGCTCGTGGGCATGGCCGCCCAAGTGGAGGGCATGCCGCGCCACGCGTCCACCCACGCCGCGGGCGTGGTCATTTCGCCGGAACCCCTGACAAACCATGTTCCCCTGCAGGAAGGCACCGCCGGCGTTCCGCTCACCCAGTACGCGATGGAACATCTGGAAGCCATCGGGCTGTTGAAAATGGATTTTCTCGGCCTGCGCACCCTGACCATCATCGAGCGGACGCTGGACACCGTGCGGCAAACGACCGGGAGGGAAATCGACTGGAACCGCGTGCCGCTGGACGATCCGGCCACCTACGAACTGCTCGGCCGCGGCGAAACGACGGGCATCTTCCAGCTGGAATCGGCCGGGATGCGGCGGGTGCTTCGGGAAATGAAGCCCACCTGTTTCGAGGACATCGTCTCCGTGCTCGCGCTGTACCGGCCGGGCCCGATGGAGTTCATTCCCCGTTTCATCGCCGCCAAGCATGGCCGGATCCCGGTGGAATACCCCCATCCGGATCTGGAGCCGATCCTGAAGGACACCTACGGCATCATCGTCTACCAGGAACAGATCATGCAGATCGCTTCGCGCATGGCGGGCTTTACGCTGGGCGAGGCGGATCTGCTCCGGCGGGCCGTCGGGAAAAAGAAACGCGAAGTGCTGGACGAGCAGCGGGAACATTTCGTGCGGGGGAGCGTCCGGCAAGGATACGGCGAGGAAGAGGCGAACCGGGTGTACGACATGATCGTGCGCTTCGCGGACTACGGCTTCTGCCGCGCCCACGCCGCGGCGTACGCCGTGCTGGCGTTCCAGACCGCCTATCTCAAGGCGCACCACCCGGTGGAATTCATGGCGTCCATGCTGACGGCGGTGGTCGGCAATCAGCGCAAGACGGCGGAATACGTGGAGGACTGCCGCCGGATGGGCATCCCCGTACTGCCGCCGGACGTCAACGAAAGCGGCGCGCTGTTTTCGCCGGTGACGCTGAAGGACGGCACCCGGGCCATCCGTTTCGGCCTGGCGGCGGTGAAGAACGTCGGCACCCAGGCCATCGAACACCTGACCCGCGAGCGCGCCAAGCGGCCGTTCGAGAGCCTGGGCGACCTGTGCCGGCGGGTCGATGCCCGCGTCTGCAACAAGCGGGTCATCGAATCGCTGCTTCTGGCCGGCGCTCTCGACTCGCTGCCCGGCCATCGCGCGCAGCTTCTGGCCGCGCTGGACGACACGCTGGAAGCGGCCCAGACCTGGCGCAAGGAGCGGGAAGAGCTGCAGATCGAGCTGTTCGGTTTCGAGGAGACGCCGAACTGGGAACCGGAACTGCCGGAAGTGGCGCCTTTCACGCAGGCGCAAATCCTTGAGCTGGAAAGGGAGTTCATGGGGCTGTACCTGTCAGGACATCCTCTTGACGAATACGGCGAGCTGCTGGAACGGCTCGGCACGGACCGGCTGGCGGATCTGCCGGAGCTGCCGGACGGGTCGCCTGTGGTGACGGCGGGGATGATCCTGTCGGTGAAGCCGGTGGTCACGAAGAACGGCCAGCCGATGGCGTTCCTCGAGCTGGAAGACAAGGTGGCGGGATGCGAGGTCGTGGCCTTCCCCGGCGTATGGGAGAAGGTGTCTTCCTTCGCCGCGAAAGGCGCCCTTGTGCTGGCGAAGGCGAAGCTGCAGCACGGGGACGAGGACGTGAAGCTCCTGGCGGACGAGATCGTTCCGCTGGATGCGCCGGATGCGGAAGCGCGGGTCCGGCTCTGGCGGCGCGCCGCGGCGAGGAATTTGGGCGGCGGCGTTCACCGTGTCGCCCCGGACCGGCCGCCGACGGCCGCGCGGCAAAGCGGCTCCATACAGGGCGGGGCGGCGCCCAACCGGGCGGCGAGGCCTGGCGGCAACCCTGGATCCGCCGGCAACCCGGGACCCGGCGGCAGCGCGGGACCTGCCGGCAGAGCGGGACCCGGCGGCAACGGCAAGCCGCGCGGCGTCGGCTCCCCGGCCCCCGTTTCCCCGGGGCCGGCCGTGTCCGTGCGGCAGCGGGTGTACATCCGCATCGATGAAGTCCATGAACGGCCGGCCGCGCTGAACCGGCTCAAGAAGCTTTTGACGGACCATCCCGGCCTGGTGCCGGTGGTGCTCCATTACGAACGGCAGCGCCGAACGGTGGCTCTGAGCGACGACCACCGCGTGCGCCCGTCGCCGGAACTGTTCCGCCAGATCGAGCGGCTGCTCGGGGAAGGAACCGTCCGCATCAGGTAAGGGCCGCGCGGGACCGCGGACCCCGGCGATCGCGAATCCGATCGCATGCCGGCCGCGGGATCGCGGATCAACCCCGCGCGTCGCGCGCGTCACTGGAGTCCTTCTTCCTCCAGCCGCTTGATGAACTCTTCCGCCGCGCTGTAGCCCAGCTGGCGCAGGTACCAATTGTTCGCGGCCGCCTCCACGAGCCCGGCCACGTCCCTTCCCGGCTGGAGCTGGATTTCCATGAACGGGATCTTGACGCCCAGGTATTCCGAATATTTCGGTTCCAGCTCCAGCTCGTTGTTCAGGGCGTTTTCGCGCCACGGGGTCAGCTCGATGTCCAGGGCGATCCTCGTTTCGTCCTGGAACGCCCTTCTTCCGTACAGCCGGACGACGTTGATCAGGCCGATGTTGCGCAGGGCGAGGAATTCCCGCGTGTTCCCGTTGTGGGTGCCGATGAGCGTCTGGGGTCCGAGTCTTTTCAGCACCACGATGTCGTCGGCCACCAGCCGGTGCCCGCGCCGGATCAGCGCGTGCGCCGTCTCGCTTTTTCCGATCCCCGATTTGCCGCGCAGAAGCACTCCGATGCCCGATACATTCACGCACACGCCGTGAATGGACATCTCGGGCGCCAGTTCCTTCACCAGAAACGCGTCCAGCTGCGCGATGAACTCCGTCGTCGTCTCCTGGGTCCGAAGCAGGGGGATCTTTTCCTGCCGGCAATGTTTCGTGAGATATTCGAGGCCGCCCAGGCCGCAGGTGACGATGAAGCAGGGCGGGTGGTATTTGACGACGTTGCCGATGCGTTCGTTGCGCTCGGCCTCGCTCTGCCGGTGAAGATAGGTAATCTCCTTCCGGCCGAGCACCTGCACGCGTTCCATGGGAAAGAAATCGAAGAAGCCCACGAATTCCAGCCCGGGCCGGTGCGCGCGCGCCTTGGTGACGGGCCGGTCCAGATGGTCTCCGCCCGCCAGCACTTCCAGTTGGAAACGGTCCACCAAAGCTTTTACCGGAATGGACTTCATCTCTCGCTCCCAGCCCCTTTCGGTCTTGTCCGCATCGCGCGTTTCTTCTCCATTATACTGAATTATACGGAAAAAGGCCGTTTTTCCGCATGGCGCGCCAAATTTCGCTTGGTTGCTAGTCCGCCGCCGGTTGTGCTATGATTTTGTTCAGCCCGGCATGATTCTGCCGTTTTTGTGGGGGGAGCCGTTTCATGTGGACGGTGATCTACATTGCACCAACCGCAAAAATAGCGGAACGCATCCAAAAGGGTCTGACGGAAGAAGGCTTCCTGGTGCAAGTACGTCCCATCCAGCTTTCCAAGCCGCAATACGAAATTCTGGTACCCTCCGGTGAAGTGCAGGAAGTGCAGGAAGTGCTGAACAACCTGTTGCACACCTGATGCCTGGCCGCGCCGGACCTTGAGCGACCCAACCCGCACGAGACGAACCAACGCCGCGGACCTGCGCCCGATTCCGATCCTCCGGCCGGAAGGCCGGAGAAGGGTGAATGTCCGCCATTTTTTCGCCCAGTGAGGTGTCGCCGTGTTCAAGGACCTCTTTCAGAAGCGGAAGTATGCGACCATTCCCCCGGAACGGCTCCGGGCGGAGCGGCCGAAGCGGGAAATTCCGGAAGGGCTCATGATTCGCTGCCCGAAGTGCGGCAACATCCATCTTGGCAAGGAACTGGAAAAGAACCTGAAGGTTTGCCCCTCTTGCGACCATCATTTTCGGCTTACCGTCCGGGAACGCGTCGCCATCACGATGGACGACGGACGGTTGCGGGAGCTGGACGCCCATCTGGAATCGGTGGACCCCATCGAATTTCCGGGTTACCGGGAGAAGCTGGAGCAGCAGAAACGCAAAACCGGCCTGCGGGAAGCCGTCATGACCGGCGAGGGGACGATCGGCGGGTATCCCGTCGTGGCCGGCATCCTGAGCTTTGATTTTTTCACCGGCAGCATGGGTTCCGTCGTGGGCGAGAAGGTGACCCGCGCCATCGAACGGGCGATGGAGCGCGGTTGGCCGCTGATCATCTTTTCCGCGTCCGGCGGGGCCCGCATGCAGGAAAGCATCTTCAGCCTGATGCAGATGGCCAAGACCAGCGCCGCCCTGGCGAAGTTCCATGAGCGGCGGGGTCTCTTTATTTCCGTGCTCACCGATCCGACCCTCGGGGGCGTCTCGGCGAGTTTCGCCACTCTCGCGGATTACATCATCGCCGAACCCGGCGCCACCTTCGGTTTCGCCGGCCGCATCGTCATCGAGCAGACCATCCGCCAGAAGCTGCCGGACGAATTCCAGACGGCCGAATTCAACCTGCAGCACGGCCAGCTGGACAAAGTGGTGCACCGGAAAGAGATGAAGGCGTTTCTGGCGAAGCTCCTGGAGATGCACGCTTCGGTTTACGGCCATGCGCCGGCCGCGGCGGAGGGGGAAACCGCGGTTCCGGCGGATCATGAAGACCGCGAAGCGTCCGGGGAGCCGGCGATTGCGGCTGCTGAACAGGCGCCGGAGACAAGCGGCAAGGCCGATGCCGGAGCCGGGGACGATCCGGTTCCGGCGGCGGTGACGTCCGGCGCGGAAACGGGGAAGGGAGGGTCTTCCGATGACCGCTGAACTTCCCTTTGAACGGCCCCTTGCCGATCTCCGCAGGAAAATCGAAGAGCTCAAGAAATTCGGCGAGGAAAAGCAGATTGATTTCTCGGAAGAGATCGCGCGGCTGGAAGAAAGGTACCGGCAGATGGAAGAGGAGCTGTACGGGAACCTCGGCGCCGCGCAGATCCTGCAGCTGGCCCGCCATCACCAGCGGCCCACGTCGCTGGATTACATAGAGCGCATTTTCACCGATTTCATCGAACTGCACGGCGACCGGCTGTTCGCCGACGATCTGGCCATCGTGGGAGGAATCGCCAGGCTGGACGGCATTCCCGTGACCGTCGTCGGCCACCAGCGGGGCAAGGACACGAAGGACAACATTCGGAGGTATTTCGGCAGCCCGCATCCCGAGGGCTTTCGCAAGGCTCTGCGCCTCATGCGGCAGGCGGACAAATTCCGCCGTCCGATCATCACCTTCATCGACACGAAGGGCGCCTACCCGGGCGACACCGCCGAAATGCGCGGCCAGTCCGAGGCGATCGCCCGCAACCTGATGGAAATGTCCTCGTTCGGCGTGCCCATCGTCTGCGTCGTGATCGGCGAAGGGGGAAGCGGCGGCGCCCTCGCCCTTGGGGTGGGCAACCGCGTGCTCATGCTGGAAAACGCCATCTATTCCGTCATTTCCCCGAACGGCGCGGCCTCGATCTTGTGGAAGGACGCGTCCAAAGCCGATCAGGCCGCCGAATACATGAAAATCACGGCGGCGGATCTCAAGGCGTTCGGCATCGTGGACGAAGTGGTGCCGGAGCCGATGGGCGGCGCCCACCGCAACCCGGACGAACAGGCGGCGGCGGTCAAGGACGCCGTGTGGCGGCACCTGCAGGAACTGCTCGGCATGACGCCGGAGGAACTCATCGAGGACCGCTTCCGCAAATTCCGCGCCATCGGCCGTTTCACCGAAGCGCAGCCGGAACAGACCGCGGAATGCGCCGATTACGCCGAATAGCGATACCGCCGTAAGCAGGCTAGACGGAGGAACCCATATGCGCAAGACGAAAATCGTCTGCACCATCGGCCCCGCCAGCGATTCCCCGGAAATGCTCAAAAAATTGATCGATGCCGGCATGAACGTGGCCCGCCTCAATTTTTCCCACGGGGATTTCGAAAGCCACGGCGCCAGCATCCGCAACATCCGGCAGGCGGCCAGCGAGCTCGGCAAAACGGTGGCCATCCTGCTGGATACGAAAGGGCCGGAAATCCGCCTGGGCAAAATGGCGGCGGATCCGGTGGAACTGGAACGGGGCCAGACGGTCATCCTGACCACGGAAGACGTTCCGGGCACGCGGGAACGCATTTCGGTTTCGCACAAGGGGCTGCCGGAGGACGTGGAGCCCGGCACGAAAATTCTCATCGACGACGGCCTGATCGCGCTCACCGTGCTCGAAGTGCGGGGCACGGAAATCCATTGCCGGGTGGAAAACAGCGGCCCGGTAAAAAGCAACAAGGGCGTCAACGTTCCCGGCGTCGCCATCTCGCTGCCCGGCATCACGGAGAAGGACGCGGCGGACATCGTGTTCGGCATCCGGCAGGGCGTCGATTTCATCGCCGCTTCCTTCGTGCGGCGGGCCGCCGACGTGCTGGAGATCCGCGAGCTTCTGGAACGACACGGCGCCAGCCAAATCCAGATCATCGCCAAGATCGAGACGCAACAGGCCGTGGACAACCTGGACGAAATCCTGGAAGTGTCGGACGGCATCATGGTCGCCCGCGGCGACCTGGGCGTGGAAATCCCGGTGGAAGAAGTGCCGCTGGTGCAGAAACGGATCATTGAAAAGTGCAACCAGGCCGGCAAGCCGGTGATCACCGCCACGCAGATGCTGGATTCGATGCAGCGCAACCCGAGGCCGACCCGCGCCGAAGCGTCGGACGTGGCCAACGCCATCTTCGACGGCACCGACGCCATCATGCTGTCGGGCGAAACGGCGGCGGGCAAATATCCGGTGGAATCGGTCCTCATGATGTCCCGGATCGCGGAACGGGCCGAGGCGGCGCTCCGATACCGGGAAATTTTCCTCAAACAGGCCGGCTCCCAGCAGGTGTCCGTGACCGAAGCGATCAGCCAGGCGGTGGCCAACTCCGCCCTGGACCTCGACGTGAAGGCGATCGTCACCGCCACCGAAAGCGGCTACACGGCGCGCATGGTGTCCAAGTACCGCCCGAAGGCGCCGATCATCGCCGTGACCCCCTTCGAGGAAGTGCAGCGGCGCCTGCAGCTGGTGTGGGGCGTCATCCCGGTGGGCTGCAAGCCGGCGCAGACGACCGACGAAATGTTCGAGATCGCCGTGAAAGGCGCCTTAGAATCCGGCATGGTAAGGCTGGGCGACACGGTGATCATCACCGCCGGGGTGCCGGTGGGCCGTTCGGGCACCACCAATCTGATCAAAATCCACAACATCGGCGAGCTGATCGCCAAGGGGCAGGGCATCGGCACGCCTTCGGCCACGGGCAAGGTGGTGGTGGCCCGCACCGCCGCCGAGGCGAACGCAAAGATGACGGAAGGCGCGATCCTGGTGGCGCCGATGACCGACAAGGAATACATGCCGGCGATCGGCAAGGCGGCCGGCCTGATCACCGAAGGAGGCGGCATCACCTGCCACGCGGCGGTGGTCGGCCTCAACCTCGGCATACCGGTGATCGTCGGCGTGGAGGACGCGCTGGCGAAGCTGAAGGACGGCATGGAGATCACCATGTACGCCGCCACCGGCGTCATCTATTCCGGCCAGGCGAAGGTGCTGTAGCATGCCCGTCTGGCAGCTTCATCCGCTGCGCGTCCGGTATCAGGAGACGGACCGGATGGGCGTGGTGTTCCACGCAAACTACGCCACCTGGTTCGAGATCGGCCGCACGGAATGGGTGCGGCGGTCGGGCGTGGAATACCGCATGCTGGAAGACCGCGGGCTGTTGCTCCCCCTCGTGGAGCTCCACATCGAGTTTTTGCGGCCGGCCCGCTATGACGACTGGGTCACGGTGTGCACCGCGGCCGCGGAATGGACGCCGCTCAAGGTCCGATTCCTCTCTGCCGTCATGGCGGGCGACCTGACGGAGCGGCACGGCCACGCGGTTGAGGGAGCGGAACCTCCCGGCGAGCTTCTGGCGCGGGGATGGACGCGGCATGTGTGGGTGGGACGGAATTGGAAGCCGGTGAGGCTGGACCGGGAAGTCCCCGATCTTTACCCCAAACTGGCCGCCTGGGCAAAAGGCGGATGACAGGAAAATTTTGCAGCCGCGCACGGCGGGAATTCTTATCATCTGATTTTATCGCCTCGATAAAACTTTTTGATCGAAGCTCGATTCCATTCCCCTCCGAAATGGTTTATCATGATTGAGGGAATTGCGGAAATCCTTTGTCACATTTTCTGATAAACAAGGACGGGTAAGCGATTGTTGATCGCTGTTGCCCGTTTTCTCATGCGTCGGATATGAAGCCCGAACCCGGAAAAATCCCCAACGCACCATAGAGAGACCACCAGGACAACAAAAGGAGAGAGAACGATGACGGCAACAAAAGGTCTGGAAGGTGTCGTGGCGGCGACTTCGGCAATCAGCTCCATCATCGAGAGCACGCTGACCTATCGCGGCATCAACATCGACGAATTGGCCGAGCACGCCACCTACGAGGAGGTCGTCCACCTTCTCTGGCATGACCGGCTGCCGAACCAGGCCGAACTCGACGAATTGATCCGCAGGCTGGGGGATGAAGCGGAGCTTCCGGAACCGGTGCTCCAAAGCATGCGGCTCTATCCGAAGGATGTCCATCCCATGGCCGCGCTGCGCACCGCGGTGTCGGCCCTGGCCCTGTACGATCCGGACGCGGATGACATGAGCCCCGAAGCCAACCTGCGCAAGTCGATCCGCCTCCAGGCGAAGATCCCCACGCTGATCGCGGCGTTCGCCCGCCTCCGGGAAGGGAAGGAACCGGTCAAGCCGAAGAAGGGCGTCGGCATCGCGCATAACTTCCTTTACATGTTGTTCGGCGCGGAACCGGAGGAGACGGCCGTCCGCACCATGGACAAGGCGCTCATCCTGCACGCGGACCACGAACTGAACGCGTCCACGTTCGCGGCCCGGGTGACGGTGGCCACGCTTTCCGACATTTACTCCGGGGTCGTGTCCGCCATCGGCGCGCTGAAGGGGCCCCTCCACGGCGGCGCCAACGAGCAGGTCATGGTGATGCTGGACGAAATCGGCAAGCTGGAAAACGTGGAGCCGTATCTCCGCCGCAAGTTTGAAAACAAGGAGAAAATCATGGGCTTCGGGCATCGCGTGTACAAAAAAGGCGATCCCCGGGCCAAGCACCTGCAGCGCATGTCCCGCGAACTCGGACGGCTGAAGGGCGACATGCGCCTGTACGAAATGTCCGTCAAGATCGAAGAGCTCGTCGTCTCCGAAAAAGGGCTTTTGCCCAACGTCGACTTCTACTCCGCATCCTGCTACACCATGTTGGGCATTCCCCGGGATCTGTTCACCCCGATTTTCGCCATGGCCCGCATCTCCGGCTGGACGGCGCACATCATGGAACAGTACGCCGACAACCGCCTGATTCGCCCCCGGGCCGAATACGTCGGTCCCGTCGACCGCCGTTACGTCCCGATGTCGGAACGTTAATCGTCCCTTGCGGCTCCTTTGAAGGGAGCCGCGGGTTTTGCTTAAGGAAGTTTCACCAAGTGCCAGGCAAGGAGGTCCAACATGCTGCAACTGGAAAAATTCGCTCCGCCGACCGAGGGCCAGCCCATCCGCATGGGTCCGGACGGCAAACTGATCGTTCCCGACAATCCCATCATTCCGTTCATCGAAGGAGACGGAACCGGCCGCGACATCTGGCGCGCCTCCAAGCGGGTGCTGGACGCGGCCGTCGAAAAGGCGTACAAGGGCAACCGCAAGATCGCCTGGTATGAAGTTTTCGCCGGCGAAAAAGCCTTCAACACCTATGGCGAATGGCTGCCGAAGGACACCCTGACGGCGATCCGCGAACTGATCATCGCCATCAAGGGTCCGCTGACGACGCCCGTGGGCGGCGGCATCCGCTCCCTGAACGTGGCGCTCCGCCAGGAACTGGACCTGTACGTCTGCCTCAGACCGGTCCGCTATTTCGACGGGGTTCCGTCGCCGGTCAAGCGGCCCGATCTGGTCAACATGGTCATTTTCCGCGAAAACACGGAAGACATCTACGCGGGCATCGAATGGCCGGCCGGCTCGCCGGAAGTCCGCAAGGTCATCGAGTTCCTGCAGAAGGAAATGGGCGTAAGCAAAATCCGCTTCCCGGAAACGTCCGGCATCGGCATCAAGCCGGTGTCGGAGGAAGGTTCGAAGCGCCTCATCCGGGCGGCCATCGAGTACGCCATCCGGCACAAGCGCAAATCGGTGACGCTGGTGCACAAGGGCAACATCATGAAGTACACCGAGGGCGCGTTCAAAAACTGGGGGTACGAACTGGCCGAGCAGGAATTCGGCGACGTCACCTTCACGTGGAGCCAGTATGACCGCATCAAGGCGGAAAAGGGCGAAGAAGCGGCGAACGCGGCGCAGAAGGAAGCCGTGGAAGCCGGCAAGATCATCATCAAGGACACCATCGCGGACATCATGCTGCAACAGGTGCTCACCCGTCCCGCGGAGTTCGACGTCATCGCCACCCTGAACCTCAACGGCGACTACCTGTCCGACGCCCTTGCGGCGCAGGTGGGCGGCATCGGCATCGCTCCGGGGGCGAACATCAACTACAAGACCGGCCACGCCGTGTTCGAGGCGACCCACGGCACGGCGCCGAAATACGCCGACAAGGACGTCGTCAACCCGGGTTCGGTCATCCTGTCCGGCGTCATGATGTTCGAGCATCTCGGCTGGCTGGAGGCGGCCGAGCTGGTCTACAAGGGCATGGAAACGGCGATCCGCAACAAGACGGTGACCTACGACTTCGCGCGCCTGATGGAGGGCGCCACCGAAGTGAAGTGCTCGCAGTTCGCCGATGAAATCATCAAGCACATGTAATGGGAGGCGTTCGTCCGATGGGCATCCGACGGCCGAAAATCACCGTCGTCGGCGCCGGCTTCACCGGCGCCACGACGGCTTTCATGCTGGCGCAAAAGGAACTGGGCGACATCGTCCTGGTGGACATTCCGCAATTGGAAAACCCAACGAAGGGCAAGGCGCTGGACATGCTGGAATCGACCCCGGTGGAGGGAGTGGACGTAAGCATCACCGGCACCTCGTCCTATGAAGATACGCGGGATTCCGACGTCGTCATCATCACCGCGGGCGTCGCCCGCAAGCCGGGCATGAGCCGGGACGATCTGGTGCACACCAACGCCGGCATTGTCCGGTCGGTCTGCGAAAACATCCGGGAAACCAGTCCGAACGCCTATGTCATCGTGCTGTCCAACCCCGTGGACGCCATGACCTATGTGGCCCACAAGACCCTCGGTTTCCCGAAAAACCGCGTGTTCGGCCAGTCCGGCGTCCTGGACACCGCCCGTTACAACACGTTCCTGGCCATGGAACTGGGCGTGTCCGTGGAAGACGTGCGCGGCGTGGTGCTCGGCGGCCATGGCGACGACATGGTGCCCCTTGTCCGCTATACGACGATCGGCGGCATTCCGGTGGAGAAGCTGCTGCCGAAGGAACGGATCGACGCCATCGTGCAGCGGACGCGGTACGGCGGCGGCGAGATCGTGAACCTGCTCGGCACCGGCAGCGCCTATTACGCGCCGGCCGCGTCGCTGGTGCAGATGACCGAGGCCGTGCTGAAGGACAAAAAGCGCATCCTGCCGGCCATTGCCTATCTGCAGGGCGAATACGGGTACGATAACCTGTTCATGGGAGTGCTCGTGGTGCTCGGCGGCGGCGGCGTGGAAAAAGTGCTGGAAATCGACCTCACGCCCGAGGAGAAAGCGGCGCTGGACAAATCCGCGGAATCAGTGCGCAATGTGATCCGGATCGTGGAGCAGGGCTGAGGGCCGACAAACGACAGGCACGCGTGACGGGAGGAATCAACGGTGACGGCGCTCATGGTCTTTTTGCACATCGTGGGGACGGCTTGCGCGGGGTTCTATCTGGTGCTTCCTTTGCTGACGGCACGCCTCAAGCATCTGTCGACGCCGGCCCAGGAAGGTCTGGCCGACGGTCTGGTCAGGGCGGGGCGGTATGCGCAGTATGCGCTCATCGTTTTGCTGCTGACGGGAGGTTACCGGATGACGCTGGACAACTACGCGACAAGCTGGAAAATCGCCGTGATCGTCCTGCTTGTCCTGATCGGCGCGGCTTCCGGCATCATCCAGAAGCCTCTCAGGCAGGTTGCGGAAGCGGCCCGCAAGCAGGAGAACGCTTCGGACTCCATCGATCGCGTGCAGAAACTCGGTTATGTCACCCTCGTGCTGTTCGCGGCGATGCTGTGGATCATGGCGTCCCCGTGGTAAACGGCGGACGGGTCCGGGCAACAACCGAATGCGGAAGTTTGAGGACGCCGGTTCTTGCGGAACCGGCGTTCAAATTTTATGCAAACTTTAACATTTCTTTATGTTCATTTAATCTTGGCGTTCTACAATAAAAACATAAGTCTGGAAAAACATCCAAAAAGGAGGGACGGACATGACCGGGGACGGGAAATCTTTCGACGCCTCCAAATCCGAAGCGCGTCAAACCCAGGCGAATCGGCTGAACGACAGAGCACTGGAAGACGTTGCGGGCGGGGCTGCGTATATTGTGGTGTACTGCGAGAATTGCAATGTCATGGTACATGAACTCAACGAAGATGATCATCAAAACCACAAATTAGTATGGAAAAAAATGTTTTAACGATAAATATTACTTTTCGTTTTTCCCCCCAACAACTCGTCAACGGTCTTGGCACGGGAAGGCGTGCGATGCCCGGGGAACCGGTCGGTCACGGGCATCCCGAGGGCCCGCAGCCTTTCTTTTTTATTTCCATATTATAGATGGCATGCTAAAATGGGAACAGGGACCGGAAGGACAAACGAACGGAGGAACGGACATGAGCGAGGAGGCAAAATCCTTTGCCGCCTCCGAAACGGGCGAACGCACGCCCGAGGCGGACCGGCTGAAGGAAGAAGATCTGGAACAGGTGTCGGGCGGGACCTATACGGCAGCTCTCTTCTGCAAGACCTGCGGCATACAGCTTTACACGACGAAAGATATGATCGAACACCGGTCGCATGACATCATCGCCAAACTGATTAATACAGAGCCACAGGGCATACTGAGAAAGTTTATGCAAATATGACAGGGTTCCGGCCTGCCGGGAAGCCGATCGGTTCGTCTTCCGGCAGGATCCGGAAGCATCTTCTAACCTTCCGACAATTCGTCGATGGTTTTGGCCAGGGAAGGCGCGAGATGTTCGAGGAACCAGTCGGCTTCGGGCATATGGAGAGCCCGGAGCCTTTCTTCGTTTTCCCGGAGGGCGATGGCGAATTCGCGGTTGCCGGCGGACATCTCGTTCAGGCATTTGAGGTAGGCGTCCAGAAGGTCGGCGGCCTTGACATAGCGGTACAGTTCGGGATCATCGGGCGCGCGCTTGAGAAGCGGTTCGTAGGTCGCCTTGAGCTCATCCGGCACGGTGGCGAGCAGCCGTTCCGCGGCGATCGCTTCGATTTCCCGGAAATTGGACAGGATGCGGGGATTGTGATGCTTCACGGGCGTCGGGATGTCGCCGGTGAACACTTCCGACGCGTCGTGAAACAGCGCATAGGCCGCCGCCCGGGCGGGATCGACGTCGCGGCCGAAGATTTCTTTGGCGATGCTGCACAGAAGATGCGTCAGGACGGCCACCTGATACGAGTGTTCCGCCACGTTTTCGGGCGTGGTGCTTCGCATGAGCGTCCAGCGCTTGATGTATTTCAGCCGGTACAGGTAAGCCAGAAAATGATGCCCCATGGTCCGCTCCTTTTTTTCGGAACCGGTTTTGGCCCGTTTCATGTCCTCTATGCTATTATAAAGACGTCAGCGCAACCAGACCAGAGAGGGGAGTCTTTGCAACATGTCCGCATTCGGAGAAAGCATTTATCGGCTGATCGTGGAGACGTCGACCAATCTGCCCGCAGACGTGCGCCGGGCCCTCAAGGCCGCGCAGGAAGCGGAGGACCGCGCCACGCGGGCGGGGCTGTCGCTGTCCACGATCGCCTGCAATATCGACATGGCGGAAGAGAAGGAATCGCCGATCTGCCAGGACACCGGGATGCCGACCTTTTTCCTGCACGTGCCGGTGGGCGCCAACCAGATCGAGATGAAAAGGGAAATCCGCGAGGCCGTGGCCCGCGCCACCCGGGAAGGGAAGCTCAGGACGAACTCCGTCGATTCGCTGACCGGCAAGAACAGCGGCGACAACCTGGGGCCCGGCACGCCCGTCATCCATTTCGAGCAGTGGGAGCGCGACGACATTGAAGTGCGCCTGATCCTCAAAGGCGGCGGCTGCGAAAACAAAAACATCCAGTACAGCCTGCCCTGCGAGCTGGAAGGCCTCGGCAGGGCCGGCCGCGATCTGGACGGCATCCGCAAATGCATCCTGCACGCCGTCTGGCAGGCCCAGGGCCACGGCTGCAGCGCGGGATTCATCGGCGTCGGCATCGGCGGCGACCGGACGACGGGGTATGAACTGGCCAAAATGCAGCTGCTCCGCCCGGTGGATGACGTCAACCCGGATCCCCGCCTGCGCGAGCTGGAAGAATACATCATGGAGGCCGCGAACAAGCTCGGCATTGGCACCATGGGCTTCGGCGGCAACGTGACGCTGCTCGGCTGCAAGATCGGCGCTTACAACCGGCTGCCGGCGAGCTTCTTCGTGTCCGTCGCCTACAACTGCTGGGCGTTCCGCCGGCAGGGAGTGCTCCTGGACGGCAAAACCCACGGGATCAAGGAATGGCTGTACGAAAGAGGTTCTTCGGTGAAGATGGAGGAACCCGAAAAACCGGCCGCGGCGGCCGCTTCGGTTCCCGCTGTCGGCCGGCGGGAATTCCACCTGAAGGCGCCGCTCACCGAGGAAGACATCCGGCAGCTGCGCGTGGGCGACGTGGTCATCCTGAGCGGCGTCATCCACACCGGCCGGGACGCGTTGCACAAGTACCTCATGGATCACGACGCGCCGGTTGACCTGCAAGGCGGCGTCATCTACCACTGCGGTCCGGTGGTGCTGAAGGAAGGGGACGGCTGGCGCATCACGGCGGCCGGCCCGACGACCAGCATCCGCGAGGAGCCCTATCAGGCCGACATTATCCGCAAGTTCGGCGTGCGCGCCGTCATCGGCAAGGGCGGCATGGGCGCGAAGACCCTCGCCGCGCTCAAGGAGCACGGCGCGGTGTACCTCAACGCCGTCGGCGGCGCCGCGCAGTATTACGCCCGGTGCATCAAGCGGGTGCTCGGCGTCGACCTCCTCGAATTCGGCATTCCGGAAGCGATGTGGCATCTGGAAGTGGAAGGCTTTGCCGCCATCGTGACGATGGACGCCCACGGCAACAGCCTGCACGCCGACGTGGAGCGCGATTCGCTGGAGAAACTGGAGCAGTTCAAGGACCCGGTGTTCGCGTGAGAAGCGGCGCTCCGGCGTCCGGCGCGGCACGGGGGACGCGGAGGATGGGATGAACCGGTTCCGTTTCAAGCTGACGGCGCTGTTCGTGCTGCTGATCGGCCTGACCGTCGCGGCGGCGGGGTTCTGGATGCAATGGTCGTACTGGAACTCGCATCTCGACACCCTCCGTGACCGCATGGCCCGGGAGCTGCGCCTCCTGCAGGAGGCGGCGCCATGGCCGGGAGAAGAGGACCCCGTTCGTCAGCGCGAATGGTTGCGGGAACAGGCGGTCCGCTTCAAGGCGGCGGCGGGGATGCGCGTCACGTACATCCTGCCTGACGGCGTCGTTGTCGGCGATTCGGACCGCGACCCGGCGCAGATGGACAACCATCTGGACCGGGAAGAGGTTCGGCAGGCCCTTGAGGATGGAATCGGCTACAGCCTGCGGCGCAGCGAAAGCCTGGAAGAACGGATGATGTATGCGGCGGCGGCGGTCAGGGACCGGGAAGGCCGTCCCTTGGGCGTGGTCCGGCTCGCCATGAGCGTTGCGGACATCGAACGCGGCATGGCGCGCACGTGGCTGGGTCTCGGGTTCGGTCTGGCCCTGCTGGTCCTGGTTGCCGCCGTCGTAAGCTATCGCGCGGCGCGGGGCGTCACGCGGCCCCTGGAGCGGATGACCGAAGCCGCGGGGCGCATGGCCGCCATGGATTACAGCGTGCGGGTCCCCGCCGGCGCCCGGGACGAAGTGGGCGAGCTTGGCCGCGCGCTGAACGCCATGGCGGACAGCCTGCGGCAGAAGGTGGAAGAAATCCGCACGAGCGAAGCGAGGCTGCGGACGGTGCTGGACAACATGCCGAGCGGCGTGCTCATGATCGCCGGCGACGGCACCGTCACCGTCTTCAACCGGCAGGCGGAGCGGATGCTCGGCGAGCGCGCCGATGATCATACGGGCAGAAGCTATACGGGGCTCAAGCGGCATTATGAGCTGACCCGCCTGATTTCCCGTGTCCTGGAAAGCCGCGAGCCGCTGCATGGGGAACTGGCGTTTCATTTTCCGGAAGAACGCCGGGTGGAAGCGCAACTCGTGCCGCTGGACGGCGGCGCGGCCGATTCCGGCGCGCTCGTGGTGCTGCAGGACGTGACAGCGATGCGGCGGCTCGAAAAGATGCGCAGCGATTTCGTCGCCAATGCGTCCCACGAACTCAAGACCCCGGCCGCCGCCGTCAAGGGTTTTGCCGAAACGCTGCTGTCCGGAACGGTCAAGGATGAGGGGACGGTCCGCTCGTTCCTCACCATCATCCATGACGAAAGCGTGCGTCTGAACCGGCTGGTGGAAGACCTGCTGGACCTTTCCCGGATCGAATCGCGGCAGGTGCCGCTGCGTTTCTCCCCGGTGGAATTGAAACCGTTCCTGGCCAGGCAGCTGGAGATCATCTCGGCGGAGGCCGCCCGCAAGAACATCCGGCTTGAAATGGAAGCCGAAGACGGGCTGTTCATTGAAGCGGACGAGGACCGCCTGGGCCAGATTGTCCTCAATCTGTTGCAAAACGGCGTGAACTATACCCCGGAGGGCGGCAGGGTGCGGGTTGCCGCTTCGGGCCTGCCCGCGGGGACGGGAGGCGGGGAAGAGCGCGTCCGCATCGTCGTGTCCGACACCGGCATCGGCATTCCGAAACAGGATCTGCCGCGCATTTTCGAGCGCTTTTACCGGGTGGACAAAGCGCGTTCCCGGAATTCCGGCGGCACGGGGCTCGGCCTGTCCATCGTGAAGCACCTGGTGGAGCTGCACCGCGGCTCCATCGCCGTGGAAAGCGAAGTCGGCGCGGGCAGCCGTTTCATCGTCGAACTGCCGGTGCTGCAGCCGTGACGGGGAGCGGTGCTGCCGGTGTTGCGATGGTGAAAGGATTTTCGTCCCGTTTACATTGCGTTAACATATCTCGGCCTCTTCTATGGTAAGATGGACGGGGATGGTCCGACCGGCAGCCGATCAGCCGGCGATCGCCCGACCGGGGGTGCACAACGCGCCAATGGCGGATAAGGTGCTCATCATCGAGGATGAACCGACCATCGCCCGCCTGTTGACCTATAACCTTGCCCAGGAAGGTTATGATCCGGACGTGGCCGGCACCGGAGCGGAAGGATTGCGCCAGGCCATGCAGGGAGGATACGCCGTCATTTTTCTCGATCTCATGCTGCCCGGCATGGACGGCTTCGAGGTGCTCCGGCGACTGCGGCAAAACGGCGTGTCCACGCCGGTCATCATCCTGACGGCGCGGGGGGCCGAGGAAGAAGTGGTGCAGGGCTTAAGGCTCGGCGCCGACGACTACGTCACCAAGCCGTTCGGGGTGGCGGAGCTTTTGGCGCGGACGGCGGCGGTGCTGCGCCGTGCCCGCGGCGAAGGTCCCCGCGAAGCGCCGGCCGGAGAGGAGGCCCGCGTGATCGAACTGGGCGGCCTGAAAATCTATCCGGGCAAGTACGAAGTAGAGCTGGACGGCGAATGGATTCCGCTGCGGCCCAAGGAGTTCGAGGTGCTGCTCTACCTTGCCGAGCGGCCCGGCGTGGTGGCGACCCGCGACGACCTGATGGACGCCGTCTGGGGGTTCGAATATGCGGGCGGCCAGCGCACCGTGGACGTGCACGTCAGCTCGCTGCGCAAGAAGCTGGAGATGGGACGGCATCCCGTGCGGATCGAGTCCGTTCGCGGCATCGGGTACAAGCTGACGGTGGACCGCAAGCCGTCCGGCGCCGGCGGCTGACGGCGATCCGCCTCCTGCCGCGCGGCGATCGCCGCGCAGCGCCCCTCCCGCCGGCGAAGCGTCCGTTTCCGATTCTCCCGCCCGATTCCCTCACGCAGATGTCCCCTGGGGCTACCGCCCCGGACCGAGCATTTTGCGCTGAAATTCCTTGGGGGAACAGTTGTTGAACCGCCGGAACATCTTGTAAAAATGCGCCATGTTCGGCATGCCCACCCGCTCGCCGATCTCGCCCACGCTAAGGTCGCGGGTCAGCAGCAGCTGCTCCGCGCGGCGGATTCTCCGGTAGTTCACGTATTCGGTGAAGGACAGCCCCATGACTCTGCGGAAAAATTTGACAAAATAATAGTAGCTCATGTTGGCCATGCGGCAGGCTTCCTCCACGCTGATGCGGCCCTCGATGCCGAGGTCGATGTAATCCAGCACCGGTTTGAGGCGAAGCCGTTCCACCCGGTACTGGTCCGCCAGCAGCCCGCGGCTGTCGCTTCGCAACAGCAGCAGGAGGAACCGCTGGATCTGGAGATTCACGGCCATTTCGTATCCCGTTTCTTTCCGCTCCATTTCCCCGTAAATTTCCCGCACGCAGGCCGCCGCATTCTCCCTGACGGAAGCGTTTTCGCGGAAAATGTAATTCAGCGCGCTGAGGGGTGTTTTGGTTTCGTTGAAATATTGGAGAAACTGGATGGTGTTCTGGTCGAAAAACGACTGCAGGTTGAACTGCAGCACCATGTACCGTACCGGCGTTTCCACCGCGCGGTCGCGGTGCAACTGGGAACTGCCCACCAGCAGCAAATCCCCCGGACGGAGCACATGCGTTTCGCCGCCCGTTTCCGCCTGAAGGGCGCCCGATTCGATCAGCAGAATTTCGCATTCGGGATGGTAATGCCAGTCGATCCAGTCTCGGCGGCCCCTTTCCTGCCGCCAGATTTTGAGGGACAGCAGCGGATTTTCGTATTCGATCCGTTCTTCGAAAACGTTCATCATGGCGGGCTCCTTCGGCATTGATGCCAAGATCGCATAAGAAATCGGCTTCAGCGCGTCTACCTTTTTTCCGCGGCACTGTTATAGTTGATTGTAAGTCAAGCAGCGGCAAGTGTTCAAGAAGGGCCAAATCCGAAAATCCCGGCGCCGCCGGCGCCGGTCGTTGCATCCCGTTGCTCCGCCGCCGGACGATCGAAGAAAAAGGTAGGGAAATTCGCAGGAAATCCGCTCGACTTCGACAAACGGCCAACGTTATAATTATTGGAAACTGTGAAAACACTTACATATCTCGCGGAAAGGGTGAATGGCTTGAAGCTGGGAATCTTTCTGGTGCTGTTCGGCGAGCGGTCACTGGAAGAAGCGCTGGACTATGTCAAATCGGCGGGCGTGCAGGCGGTGGAAATCGGAACGGGCGGCTATCCCGGCACCCGCCACGTGAACGCCAGAGAAGTCGTGAACGACGACGCCGCCATCGCGCGCATCCGCAACGCCGTGGAGTCCCGCGGGCTGACGATCAGCGCCCTGAGCTGCCACGGCAATCCCCTGCATCCGGACAAGGCCGCGGCGGCAAGCTACCATGAGGATTTCGTCGCCACCGTGAAACTGGCGAAGAAGCTGGGCGTCGACACGGTGATCACCTTCTCCGGCTGCCCGGGCGAATCGCCGAATTCCCGCTATCCCTCCTGGGTGACGTGCGCATGGCCGCCCGATTACCTGGAAGTGCTGGACTGGCAGTGGAACGAGGTGGCCATCCCGTACTGGAAGGAGCAGTCCGCGTTTTGCCGCGAATACGGGGTGAAGGTGGCCATCGAGTCGCATCCGGGGTTTCTCGTGTACAACACGGAAACGGCCCTGCGTCTGCGGCAGGAAGCGGGCGACAACATCGGCGTCAACTTCGACCCGTCGCACCTGTTCTGGCAGGGCATGGATCCGATCGAATGCATCAAGGCGCTCGGCCCGGCCGTGTTCCACGTGCACGCGAAGGACACGAAACTGGACCGGCGCAACGTCGCGCTGAACGGCGTGCTGGACGCGAAACACTACAGCGACGAACTGAACCGCTCCTGGATTTTCCGCACCGTCGGCTACGGACACGACGAAGAGTTCTGGAAGGACTTCGTCAGCACGCTGCGCATGATCGGCTATGACGGCACGATCAGCATCGAGCACGAGGACAGCCTGATGTCCGTGAACGAAGGATTCCGCAAGGCGGTGGAGTTCCTGAACGGTCTCATTCTGCGCGAGAAGGCGGGGGAAATGTGGTGGGCGTAAGCGACAGGAAAAAGATCCGGGTCGGCATGGTGGGCTACAAATTCATGGGCAAGGCCCACAGCCATGCCTACAAGGATGTCGGCATGTTTTTCGACATGGACGCCGATTACGTCATGAGGGCGATCTGCGGACGCAACGAACAGGGCGTGCGGGAGGCGGCGGCCCGGTTCGGCTGGGAAAGCTGGGAAACCGACTGGCGGCGCCTCGTGGCCCGCGACGACATCGACATGGTCGACATCAATGCGCCGAGCGATGCGCACAAAGAGATCGCGCTGGCCGCGATCGCCAACGGCAAGCACGTCTTGTGCGAAAAGCCGCTGGCCCTGAACCTCGCGGACGCCCGCGAAATGCTGGAAGCGGCGGAGAAAGCCGGCGTGAAGCACGGGGTTTGCTTCAACTACCGGTTTCTTCCCGCCGTGCAGCTGGCCAAGAAAATCATCGACGAAGGCAAAATCGGCGACATTTACCATTACCGGGCGACGTACCTGCAAGACTGGCTGGTGGACCCGGGCGCGCCCCTGGCGTGGCGGCTGCGCAAGGAAATCGCCGGCTCCGGCGCGCACGGAGACATCAACGCCCATTGCATCGATCTCGCCCGCTTCCTGATCGGCGAGTTCGACCGCGTCGTCGGCCACAACCGCACGTTCATCAAAGAGCGGCCGTTGCTCGCGCAAAGCGAGGGGCTGACCGGCCGCGCTTCGGCGACGGAGAAAGGCGAGGTGACGGTGGACGACGCGACGGGATTTCTCGCCGACTTCAAGAACGGCGCGATGGGCGTGTTCATCGCCACCCGCTTCGCCACCGGCCGCAAAAACGCCAACACCTTCGAGATCCATGGCAGCCGCGGATCCATCCGCTGGGATTTGGAGCGGCTCAACGAGCTCGAGGTGTACTTCCGCGACGACGAACCCGAACTGGCCGGATTCCGCCGCATCCTGGCCACGGAATCCGTGCACAAATACGCGGGCAATTGGTGGCCGACGGGCCATATCATCGGCTATGAGCACGGTTTCGTCCACATCGTGTACGAGTTTGCGCAGCACATCGCGGCGGACGCGCCGTTCGCGCCGACGTTTTATGACGGGGTCAAGTGCCAGCAGGTGCTGGAAGCGGTCGATCTGTCCATCGAACGCGGCGCCTGGGTGCGCGTCGACGAGCTGTGAGTGGGCTTCCTGAAAACATTTCAGGCTGATACAGAGCGGGTTGTCCCCCAGGGACAACCCGCCTTTTTCAATCCGGCCCGATCTCGTAACTCTTCGCGGCGGATGGGTGAAATTTTACTTCCATTTTACAAAACATGCGATGCCGCTTAACACAGCGCTGCTACGATCAAACCGCAAGACTATGAAAAATTGGGAGGGTCTCGGAGTGGAGAAACGGATTGCGCGGTTTGGACGCGGCGGATTGGCGGCGCTTGCCGCGGTGCTGCTTGCGTTGGCGGCGGCTTGCGGTACGGGCGGCGGAAACGGCGGAGGAGGCGGCGCTGCGCCTGCAAGCCCGTCGCCGTCAGACGGAGGGACCGCATCGGCTTCCCTGCCGCCGGCAAGCTCGTCCGCCCTGTCCGGCAACATCGAGATCGACGGCTCTTCCACCGTCTATCCGATCACGGAGGCGGTGGCGGAAGAGTACGGCAAGGAGCAGCCCGGGGTCAGGGTGACCGTCGGCGTCTCCGGCACCGGCGGCGGGTTCAAACGGTTCTGCAACGGCGAGACGGACATTTCCAACGCGTCCCGCCCCATCAAGGACGAAGAAAAAGCCGCCTGCCAGGAGAAAGGGATCGAATTTTTCGACCTGAAAATCGCCTTTGACGGGTTGTCGGTGGTGGTGAACCGGGACAACGATTTCGTTGACCATCTTACGGTGGAAGAACTGGCCCGCATCTTCAACGCGGAAAACCCGGCGAAGACCTGGAACGAAGTGCGCGGCTCGTTCCCCGCCGAACCGATCAAAGTATATTCGCCGGGGGCGGATTCCGGCACGTTCGATTACTTCAACGAAGAAATCCTCGGGAAAAAAGGCGTGCGCCAGGACGCCACGTTCAGCGAGGACGACAACACGCTGGTGACGGGCGTCGCGGGCGACAGAAATGCGATCGGATTTTTCGGATACGCGTACTACGAGGAAAACAAGGATCGGCTGAAGGTGGTGCCCATCGACGCCGGCGCGGGTCCGGTCGCCCCGTCCTTCGACACGATCAAGAACGGTCAGTATTCTCCCCTGTCCCGGCCGGTGTTCATCTACGTGAGCAAGGCCGCCTACGAACGGCCGGAAGTGAAGGATTTCGTGCGGTTCTATATAGACAACGTCAAGGAGCTGGCCGCGGAAGTCGGGTACATTCCGCTGCCGGATGAAGAATACGCCGCGGAACAGGGCAAGCTGTGACCCGCAAGCAAGCCGCCGCTGCACAAAGCAACCCCGGCGCGGGGAACGGCCGGACGGCCGTCGCCGGGGCGTCCGCCTTTGCGGACACAGAGCAAGAACAACCGAAATGCCGGGAAGGAGCGTCGACCTTTGCCATCGATCGATTTCCGCAATGAACGTCGCCGCCGGGCCGAAAGGATCGTTCCCGCGATCCTTTCGGCCTGCGCGGGCGTTTCCGTTTTGACGACGCTGGGGATCGTGCTCATTCTTGTCACGGAAACGGCGAGTTTTTTCCAAATGGTGCCGCTCGGCGAGTTTTTCGCGTCCACCCGGTGGGCCCCCCTGTTTGAGCCTCGCAGCTTCGGCATCTGGCCGCTGCTGTGCGGCACCCTGCTCATTACGGTGATCGCCTGTCTGGTGGCCATCCCGCTCGGGCTGGGAGCGGCCATTTACCTCAGCGAATACGCGCCGCGCCGCCTGCGTGCCGTGCTGAAGCCGTTGCTGGAGGTGCTGTCCGGCGTTCCCACCATCGTGTACGGGTATTTTGCCCTGACCTTCGTGACGCCCATCATCCGCGCCGTTTTTCCCGAAACGGGCATCTTCAACGCGCTCAGCGCGGGCATCGTGGTCGGCATCATGATCCTTCCCATGGTCTGTTCGCTGAGCGAGGACGCCATGGCGGCGGTGCCGAGTTCTTTGCGCGACGGTGCCTATGCCCTTGGTGCGACGCGGTTCGAGGCGGCGCTGAAGGTGGTCGTGCCCGCCGCGCTTTCCGGCATCGTCGCTTCATTTGTGCTCGCCTTTTCCCGGGCCATCGGCGAGACGATGATCGTGACCATCGCCGCCGGAGCCACGCCGAAGCTGACGGCCAATCCCCTGGAAAGCGTCCAGACGATGACCGCCTACATCGTGCAGGTCAGCCTGGGGGACACGCCGCACGGGTCCGTCGAATACGGCTCCATTTTCGCGGTGGGAACGGCGCTGTTCGCCATCACCTTCCTCATGAACATTTTGGCGCAATATCTGGCGAAACGGTTCCGGGAGGAGTATTGACATGGAGCAAAGGCTTTCGGAGTCGCCGGCGGTGTACGGAAAAAGCTCCGGTCTCGCCGGCGCCGGCGGCGTGCCGGAGACGCTCCGGGACGGCGAGCACCGGCGGGTGTTGCGGCGAAGGCGGATCGACTGGGCGCTGCATCTCGTGTTTCTGGCTTCCACCATGGCCGGCGTGCTGGTGCTGGCGGCGCTCATCGTCGACATCGTCATGGACGGTTGGGCCCGGTTCACACCGGAGCTGGTCACGAACCATCCGTCGCGCCGGGCGTCCCAGGCGGGCATGCGGTCCGCCGTGGTCGGCACGGTGTACATGATGCTGCTGGTGGCGCCTCTGGCCTTCATTCTCGGCGTGGGAGCCGCCGTTTACCTGGAAGAATACGCGGGCCGCGGCCGCCTGTCGCGTCTCGTCCAGCTTAACATCCGCACCCTGGCGGGCGTGCCTTCCATCGTCTACGGCATCCTCGGACTGGCGGTGTTTGTGCGGTGGTTTGCCCTTGGCCGCAGCCTGATCGCCGGCGCGCTGACGATGACGCTGCTGGTGCTGCCGGTTATCATTGTGGCGGCGCAGGAAGCGATCCGCGCCGTGCCCCGTTCCAGGCGGGACGCTTCCTACGCGCTGGGAGCCACCAAGTGGCAGACGGTGTCTCGGGCGGTGCTGCCTTCGGCTTTTCCCGGGATTCTTACCGGCGTCATCCTGGCCATGTCCCGTGCCGTCGGGGAGACCGCGCCGCTGATCATGATCGGGGCGCTGACCTACGTGACGTTCCTGCCCGGGAAGCTGACGGATCCGTTCACGGTGATGCCGATCCAGATCTACAACTGGATCTCCCGGGCCCAGCCGGAGTTTCACGAGCTCGCCGCGGCGGGCATCATGCTTCTTCTGATCCTGCTTTTGCTCATGAATTTCGCGGCCGTGGCGCTTCGAAACAAATTCCGCGGGCGGATTTGAAAGGAGAACAGGCATGGCACACAAGAACGCCAACAACACCACAACCGCGGTCATCGAGATCCGCGATCTGCACGTGTTTTACGGGGAGATTCACGCGCTCCGGGGCATCACCCTGGACATTCCGGAAAAGGCGGTGACGGCGTTCATCGGTCCCTCGGGCTGCGGGAAATCGACGCTGCTGCGCGCCCTCAACCGGATGAACGACCTGATTCCGGGCATCCGCGTCGAGGGAACGGTGCGGATCGCCGGACGCGACATCCATTCCCGCGAGGTCGACGTGGAAACGCTGCGCAAGCGGGTGGGCATGGTGTTCCAACAGCCCAACCCGTTCCCCAAGTCAATCTACGACAACGTCGCCTATGGCCCGCGGCTGCACGGTGTACGGGACCGCCGAAGGCTGGACGAGATCGTCGAGCGGAGCCTGCGGGCGGCGGCGTTGTGGGATGAGGTGAAGGATCACCTGAAGCGTTCGGCCCTGTGCCTGTCCGGCGGCCAGCAGCAGCGGTTGTGCATCGCCCGGGCGCTGGCGGTGGAGCCGGAGATCCTGCTCATGGACGAAGCGACGTCCGCGCTGGACCCGATCTCTACCCTGAAAATCGAGGAATTGGTCCGGGAGCTGAAAAACCGGTACACCATCGTGATGGTGACGCACAACATGCACCAGGCGGCGCGGGTGTCGGAACGGACGGCGTTTTTTCTGAACGGGGAACTCATCGAATGCGCGGAGACGACGCGGCTGTTTTCCAATCCCCGGGATCCGCGCACGGAAGATTATATCAGCGGGCGTTTCGGCTGACGGAAAGGCCGGCGCCGGAAAGGATGGGGGAAATGGTCAGACGCAGGGAGCTGGACGAAGGCCTTGAACGGCTCACCGGGCTGCTTGTGGCGATGGCCGAGCACGTGGAAAACGCGCTGGGCGGTGCCATGGAGGCGCTGGAAACATTGGACGCGGGCACCGCGCGGCGCATTATTGAAGCGGACCCCGAACTGAACCGGATGGAGGAACAAATCGCGGACACCGGCGTCCGGATCATCGCGACCCAACAGCCGGTAGCCAAGGATTTGCGCCGAATCCTCGCCGCCTTTCGGATGGCGGCCGATCTGGAGCGGATGGGAGATCTGTCCGTGGACATCGCCAGGACCGTACTGCGGCTGCAGGGGCAGACGTTAATAAAGCCGTTGGCAGATTTGCCGGAGATGGCCCGCATCGTCCGGACGATGATCCGTGAATCGATCCGGGCGTATGCGGAGGAAAACGTGGATCTGGCCCACAAGATGGCCCGGGACGACGACCGGGTCGACGCGCTTTATTCGCAAATTTTGCGGGAACTGTTCACGCTGGCTGCCGCCGATCCCGGGCTGACGGGCCAGGCGATGCTGCTCGCCTTTGTGGGCCGCTACATCGAGCGGATCGCCGATCATGCCACCAATATCGGGGAAAGCGTCGTATACCTCGTGGCGGGCATCCGTTCCGAGCTCAACCCATAACCCTGCCGCTTCCGCACGATTCAGTCGCCCGGTTCAGCCCTGGCGCGCGTGGGCATGCTTTGCCGGCGTCCGGCCGTCTGCGTCTTGCCTTCGTGAGCGTCTTGCTTTTTTGATTCCGGTTTTCCGCATTTGTCCGGTTAGAGTAAAATTTGCGTGGGGGTAAAGTCTGGAAAAAGCGAACATAGAAAAAGAGCTTCTCCCTTGGTAATGTGAATTTGCTGAAACACGCACCAAGAGGAGGAAGCTCCTGTGCAGCACTTTACCACAATCATTCCCTCAATGAAAGAGCTTGAGCAGTGGATGTTGCGGGAGATGCAGGAAGCGTTCGCCAGCGCGATGAAGACAGCGCTGGAGATGTTGGATCAGATCATCCTTGAGCAAAGGGATCGCCAGCGTTTTCGCGTCAAGGCGGAACGGGAAACCAGCGTCAACA
>LZRV01000032.1 GCA_002159065.1 Paenibacillaceae bacterium ZCTH02-B3
TGTGCGTCTGGTCGATGCGCTGCTACGCAACGACCAACTCTACACGCCTCGAAGGAAGGTGAATCACGCGAAGGGGTAACGCCTCCTTTGCCAAATCCTTCAACAAATTCCCAGTTAAAATCTGGAATTCATCCTGATTTTCGACTGGGTTTGGTTTGGTGTTGCCAATTTACCTGACTCGAGCGCTTTAAGGCCAAAAAAATTTCCAATTTTCACGAATCAGGGACTTGACATCTTACCGCTGGACTTTTCATCAATTTTGGTTTTGTTTGTCGGATTTCGACGTATAAAACTCTTGTCGCTGGTGGTAGTAACCGAGAGCAAACATGCCCTGCTCTTCCAATGTCAACCGCGCCGGAAAACTGGTCGGCAGTTTGCTCATGACCCGCTGAATCAGTTCATCATTGCGGCGGCCCCAATTTTCGTCTTTGGATATGTGGTGCCGGGCCAGATGAAGAAGCCGGGGAAACACCAGAGCCGGTGTGGCCGAAGCGGCCCCCCAATAACGGTCCGTGATGGTCGCGTTCAGTTGATTTTCGTGCGCGTCTTTCTGCGTTTTTTCCAAACAGGCAAACAGCCTGCCCAGATGGTAGGCCGTGCTGGTGGAATCTTCGTGCAGCGACATGGTCAGATTCGCCTCCATCTCCTGATTTTGATGACGTCGTGCCTGCCTGATGAAATATCCTTTGATCAGCGCCGCCCTTCTTGGGTTTAGTTTCCTGCCGGCGTCATCCGCCCGGATGCGATTCATGAGCTGGGCGAAAACCGATCGCGGATAGGGTTGTCCGAACAATATGGAGCGGAGCATTTGTCCTTCCAGCTGCGGCGGAAGATTGGCCAAATCGCCCTGAAGGGCCAATTCGCGAAGCAGTGCCCGGATGGAGGGAGAATGGTCCAAGCCTTGGACCAAAAGGTCCGCATAGTGCTGCCAAACCCGTTCGCCGATTTCTCCCAGACTCCCCGTGTACCAGAACCTTACCGCCAGCCGGGCGGCGTTGGGGGAAAGGCCAAGGACATAGAAACGGGTGTCGGGATTCAGATCCGCAAATGTTTCGCGGAATGTGCGTCCTTCGCGAATCCGGACAATCGCGCTTCGGATGCGCGCGGTCACGTTGTCCTCCCGGTCCGGCTCCCGGTTGTCGGCAGGTGCTTCCTGCAACAGGCTTGCAAGGAATTCCTGTTCCCGCGGTTCATTCGATTCCGTCCAGAACACGACGGTGGTATCGTTTAATCTCACTTTGTGCGCCGGATCTGCAAGGAATCGGTTCAAAACCAGCCCGTAGGCATCCGCCGCTTTCTGTGATGTCGGAGCGTTGTAGGATTGCTCCAATCCATAGGAGCAAAAGGCGTCTTTGTTGAAGGAAACAAGAGCCGCGCCGGAAGATTGCGCGCCCGCGACATTCTTGATATTGGGGTGAAGTCTGGCAATCCGGCTTTCAGGAATCTGCTCTCCGGTAATAAGACATGTCATGTGGACGGATTCCTGTCCCGTTTCACCGTCGGAAGCATATTTTTGTTCCCAGGCCGACTTAAGCACCGCCATTTGATGGTACAGTTGTCCGGTCGGCGCATATTTGAGCACGCACAGTCCGCCTGCCTTGAGCGCCTTGATGACATCGGGCGGCACTGCCCGTTCCAGGTCGGATTTCAATTGGCCGCTGTCCATGGCCGCAAATGCACGCAAGGCTTTCGTTTCCTCGGTGTCCAATTCGACGAAATCCAACACCTTCAGCCACAGCTCTCGCATGCCGGATCTGCATGCTTCCCGCAAACCAACGGCTTCGCCGAACAGATAATCCGCCTTGTCGCAAAGAAAATATGGAGAGATTCCACTGGAGCGTTTATGCTGTTTGGGAACGACATACTTTTTCTTGACGGCCTTTCCCTTGTCGTTGGTGTAAGGAAGAACGGCCAGGACGCGCCCTTGCCGGTCCAGTTGAACCTCAAAGGAAACTTCGGCTTCCGAATACGCTTCGCCGGGCAGGCTTTCGCCGCGTTCTTCCAGCTTCTCGTAATAGCGATACAGCGCTTGCAGGATCATGAATGTCACCCCGCGGGCCGCGCCGGAATGTGGATGACGCCGTTGATCATCTTGGCGCGGAAGAAATGGGGAATGATTTCGAGCTTCCCTTTGTCGTTCAGCTTGTAGGACATATCGAGAAGCATGTAGCCCAGGTCGGTTTCGCCCTTGTGCGCGGGACTAGGGGGAACCTCATCCGCTTCGAGCAGTTCAAAATGCGCCGGAAATTCCCTGCAACCCAGATAGGGTCTGTGAAAACACTGCCCTTTGCGCGCCCGCCGCAGCAGCATGTTGTAGTGTTTTTCCGGCGTGTCGTCCGGTCCGCGCTTATCCGTCATTTCAAAATGCGCCTCGATGATGTACTCCACATCTTTCAGCAACAGGGATGCCCGCTGCTGACGTTCGTGGGAGGCATAGATAACCCGGTTTTTCGACGCTTTCGATTCCACTTCATTGCGACGGATGTTTTCAAACCGGATTGGCTTCATCACATGGATGCGGTCGACGACATACCGGATGGCAGGCTTCCAGAAGATGGCCTCCAGGATGCCGCGCGCGGCGGATGGGGTGATCACGTCGTAGCTGACGCGCTCCACCTTCATTTCGGGTCTGGAGAAGAGCGCGTATTCACCCCACACGCGCAGCTTGATGCCGTAGCCCATGTCGGGTTTCCTCCTTTCAATTAGAAGATGTAGACGGTGGGAGTCGTGTCGTCGTCGGGTGTCAGGAGCCCGGCTGCAGGATCGTAATACGACAAGTCATTCAAGACCCATACGCCCTGGACGTAACGCAGAAGGCCCGCCTTTTCCAGCCCGATCCTTTCGTGCTTGTAGATTTGCACCGTGAAGGATTGCAACTGGCGAAGGACAACGGCCGGATGGGGAACGTGCGGCAGACTCTCGATCAACCGTTGGGCATCCGGATCGAGCGGGTCTTCGGGATTCGAACGCTGTCCGGGCGGACACCAGGGTACGACGACAGCTTCCATGTCGGAATCGATCAGTTTGAAGCGTCTTGCCACCTCCTCGTAAGGAATGTCCGGCGGAACGCGGGTCAAAAGCCCCACAATTCCTTCTTCGTCCCGCAATTTGGCGCTTGCTTCCGGATCCCGGGTGCCATGGGCGCGCTCGAAGTAATCGCGGATGCAGATGGGCGAGAGCGGATCGTCCGCTCCTGAATGCAGGATGCTGTTCCAGGCTTCAATCGCGGTTTCCTTGATCCAGCCTTTCGTCGGCATGCCGTGGGTTTCCGGATGGAACACGACCACCCGTCCAGCAGCAAGTTTGCCTTCCCGGTTGCACCGTCCGGCGGCTTGCGCAATGGAGTCGATGCCCGCCATGGCCCGGAAAACGACCGGAAAGTCGACGTCGACGCCGGCTTCGATCAGTTGTGTGGAAATGACCCGGCATGGTTTTCCCGAACAAAGGGCCTTGCGGATCTCTTTCAATACCGCCATGCGATGCCGGGGCGTCATGCGGCCGCTCAGGTGAAAGAGACCTTCGGTCCGGGGATCGAAACGTTCCAGAAGGCGTCTGGCGTGCTGACGCGTGTTGACGATGCACAGCGCCTGGTGTTCGGACAGGATTCGTTCCGCAATGGTTGCATCCGTTGTCACATTCCCCGGATCGCCCAATATTTCCACTTGTACACGTCGAAAAGCTTCATAAAGTTCGGCAGGGTCGGGCTTGTCCATGATCTCGGTGGTTTCCCTTCCCAGAGCGGACCAGGCAGGTTGCGTGGCGGTGCAGAGTACGACGGAACACCCGTAGCCTTCCACAAGTTCTTCAAGGGCGCGCAGGCACGGTTCCAGAAAGCCGCGCGGGAGGCTTTGGGCTTCGTCGAGGATGATGACGGAACGCGCGATGTTGTGCAGTTTCCGGCATTTGCTGCGTTTGTTGGCGAAGAGCGATTCGAAAAATTGAACGGAAGTGGTCACGATCACGGGCGCGTCCCAATTTTCCATACTCAGCTTGTAGCGGCGGCTTTCGGCTTCGCCGAGATGTTCTTCCACCTCCTTGAAATCAAAGTTGGTATGATGTTCCAATACCGCTTGCCTGCCAAGGGCCTTTCGGAATTGTCTGGCTGTTTGCTCGATGATCGAGGTAAGAGGGATGACGTAAATGATTCGGCTGAGGTCGTACTTGACCGCGTGCCGCAAGGCAAAGGCAAGGGAAGAAAGGGTTTTGCCTCCGCCCGTTGGAACGGTGAGCGAAAAGATGCGGGGCGTCAGTTCGATGGCCCTCCTGCGGCACGTGTCAAGGATGGCTTTGCGGTAATGGTTGACGACGGTTTCCGAAACATTTTTGAAACGGACAGTCAGATAACGATCCAATCGTTCAGACAGTTCGCCAATGGTGGGGTACGGGGTCGTGTCAATGGCCATCTCTCGGTGGCAAAAATTCCTTGTGTCCACCGTATCGGCGTCCACCAGGCAGGAATACAGCATGCGGCCCAAGAAAGCGATCTTCCAGCAATAGACCTCTTTGCTTGGTTGTTTCGTAAGGTTTTTGATAAGAGGACTGTTGACGGGGATGGGCAGTTCGGGAAGTTCGATTTCTTGCCAGGCCGCCTCCCACAACGATTCCTGCTCCTCGGGATCGTGCAGGGCTTCCGTTAGCCTGCGGCACAGACTGCCGTCTTCATCTTTCGATCCGTAGTTGCGGAGCCCACCATGATGGCAGGCGATGACAAACTGGACGAGCTGCGCCAAATGACGGTGAATGGCGGCGGTGCCGAACATTCGTCGCCATACCGCATCCTTGCCGATCGTGAGGGCTCCGGCCGTGGAGTGGGATGCTTTGATGGGATGCCCTCTGATGCGCAGTTGAACTTTTTCCTTATATTTGCCGAGGTCGTGCAAAAGGCCGGCGGCGTACCCCAATTCTCCTGCGCAAAATGCTTCGGCGAATGACCGGGAAAATTCCGCAACTCCCAATAAATGTGCTTTCAAAGGTTGTTCCTCGCCATGATCGTTGATACGGGCAATGTAATTCTTCTTCATTTAATAATTCCTCTTATTTAAAATTCAAAAAACTGTCATTCTATTCCCATATTTTAACGAGTTTTTTCCAGCTGTCAATACCTTTTCAGGTAAATTGTCGAAATTTTGGGTTGCGAAAATAAGACTTCGGATACATTGGCAAATGACAATTGCGTTGCTAATATTCATTTGTGAAAAAAAGCTTTAATGTCGCTTGTTTGACTGTTGTCAAGCAAGCGTGGATTGAAACCTCTTATTTAAAATTCAAGTCCCTGTTTTACATGTGGCCACGTCATTCTTCGGCGTACAGGCTCCAGCATGGAGCTCCCCGGATGATGCGCGGCCAAATCTTTTGATTAAAAACAGCATAGCAAAAGCATTTGACGACATATTGTCAGCGAATTAGCGTTCGCATATGTAGGAATTGAAACGATGAGCTGTCGGAAACACGTGGAACCGGGCTGAGAGTTTGGATCGTCCTTGCTGCGTTAATTCACAAGATTCATGTCAGTAGTTCGGCAAAGGTGTGTCAGAGATAAGCCATACAAAACAACTCGTGATTGAAAAAACAAAAGCGGCAATGCAATACGTTGAACACTTGTGCCAACAGCCGTTCGTGAATTGGAGAGGGGAAACGCGAGATACCGGTGAACCGTTTGCGGAACAGATCGCAGAGGTGTTGCTGCAGGAAAAAATTGCGGAAAAATTGTGTCCATCCGATAGGCGGCGCTTGTTTTCAAGGACAGCTTCCAGCATCAGGAACTTGAAGCGCTGAAGTCCCGCCCGTCACTTGATAAGCAGGCCAATGAATTGGAAATTGCCTCTTTAATCGTCGAGAAGACGTTCATGGTTCGCCGGTTTGCCTGACACGTTGGAATTCTTTCCCTTGTAAACCCCATCTTCTCCCCACCCCCGCCCAAATATTCTGAAAAGTGCGCGCGATCCCGACTCTGGTGATCTGATCCGGCCGCAAGCCGGTGATCTTATCCAGGACGTTATGGCCAATTGGATTTACCTCCGCAGACCCACCTCCATCAACCACAAACGAGAAAAATACTTATTTTCCCAGAAAAAAGGTACTTCTATACTTGAAAACGCCATCATTCTTCATACAGCAGGAGAAAATCTTTCTATAATTCGGGAGGGATTCGATGTCTTGCAACACGCCTTTCCGGCTGGGTCTGCCCGTGGACATTCCCTGGCAGAAGGTCTGTGTGACCGAAGACATGGTGGACAGGGTGGTGTGCGACGACCGGCTGCCGCCCAAATGGCACAATTCCATCGCCGTGTTCAATTACGTGCCCGATGAAGAGTATCAGCAGTTTCCCGACACCAAGGTAACCTTCCTGAAAGTGACCGTCACGATCACGGGCTATCAGCCCATGAACGACGAAATCCAGGGCGAGATCGACTGGGACGGGCTGAATGTGACGGCGATCGACGGGCTCACGGACCTCCTCAATTCCTACTACCCCTGTCACGGCGCCATTTTGCAGGTGGTCGTGGGACCCAAGGGTCCCAATCCGAACATTCCGCTGGACAAGTACCCGTATTTCATGGATTTCGAGCCGAAAAAACGCGAAATGTACGAAATGGCCACCGACACCAAGGAACGCCTCTCCCGGTCCCTGGAGACGACCAATCTGACCAAATCCGCCGGCACGGTGCAATCGCTGGAGGTGCTGGACATTGATATGGGCGGCGGCGGATTCGGTTCGCAGGGCCAGGGATCCTATATGGGCACGGGAGGCGGCGGCGGATTCAACTACCAGGCCCCGAACGGACAATGGGGGACGAAGATCCTGAATACCGACCAGTCCCAGATGACCCGCACGACCGACAATTCTACGGAAAAAAGGGAGTCCTATTCGTTCTCCACGCAACTCTCCCAAATGTACCATCTGCTGGACAGCTACCATCTCGGAACCAACCGCGCCGTCTTCTTCATTCAGCCCCGCCCCCACATCATTGAAGAGCCTTCCGGATTCGTGCGCGGACCGCGCAAGGTCGAGGGAATCCAGGAGTTCATCCTGGTGGTCGGACAGCCGAAAGACCAGGAAGATTTTTGCGTTTCCGTGCGTCTGGATACCAGCCACATCGTCGAGACGGACATTCTGGAATACGAACGGAAAACGGATGTTACCGACCTGGCATCGGCTTCCGCGCGCATTCCGACAAGACAGGACGAGCCCGCGGGGACGAGGACGGAAACATCCTGCCTCTTTGGCTGGGATCGGGCATGCTCGGACGTGACTTACAAATGCTATCGTACGCGCGATGAGGATGATGTCATTTACACGGCTCCCGAGGGCTTTATCATTGAAGGCTTCACCGACCTGGTCAACAGTTCCCGACACGGATCTTCATCGGTCAGGATCGCCCCCGGAAGAAAGACGCTGACCATCCATGCCGAAGCGGAAGGACATATCTGCTTCGAGGATTCGGGCCTCTGCATCGGTTGTCCGGACGAAATTGACAAATGGTCCGGCTACGCCAGGCGCCAGGTACAGGTTCAGTTGCGTTCCGAGGAACGGATCCAAAAAGTGGGCACCCAGCTGCAGC
The DNA here is from genome assembly GCA_002159065.1 of Paenibacillaceae bacterium ZCTH02-B3. Lineage (GTDB taxonomy): Bacteria > Bacillota > Bacilli > Paenibacillales > Paenibacillaceae > ZCTH02-B3. Next base: position 7,563 of record LZRV01000032.1, read on the forward strand.
TCGTGGTGACGACGCGCGGACTGTGCTGCTGCGAAGGTGGTCCCTATCCGTCCTACGTGCCCGCCGACAAGGTGATCGGCGTTTTTGAAATCCCCGCTCCCTGGGGCGGTCTGAGGGTGGATCCCCCGGTATTCAACCCGAACGTTGTCACAAACGTTCCGGAGCTCGACAACGTTCAGGAAGTTCCGGTCCCGCCCATGGAATTGCGCCGGTTTCATCAGGGTGTCTTCAATACTCCGTCTCATGCGGGCTATTTGGCCGGACCTGCGACCGGCCGGACAGCCGTCCCGATTTCCGGCAGTGTCTCCGGCGGACCTTCGGCAAGCGGGGACTGCGGCTGCGGAAAACGGAACGGCCAGCAAGGCGGCATGGCGATGCAGGCCCAAACCGCGCAGCTTGCGCAACGGCCGGAGGGCATGCCCATCCGTCAGGCCAACGCCATGATCGATTTCATCCGGGAGCGCATGATCCGCACCTTCACCAGTACATCCCTGAGCCAAGGCAAAAGCTTCATCGAAACGGATCTGTTCATCCGGCAGCTGTCGTCCTACGTGGCCAGAACGCGCGTCGGACGGACGGCGATCCGGCAACCCGCCGCACAGTATCTGGATGAGCAAACGGCCCACGCCCTGGCCAAACATTTGAACATGGACGTGAAGACCATGACGGTGGGCGATGTGATCCGCATGCGCAACGAAGAATTGGCCAAAGCTGCCGGCATTGAGCTGAAGGATGCCGCGCGCCTGAAAATGGCCATGCTCGGCGTTCGCCTGAAAACCCTGGGGAAACTGAAGTTTCTGAAAAATGGGCCCCAATGAAGCTTGCAGCCGGAAATCCGGGGAAGGGAGGGGATGCCTATTCCTGGGTACAGATATCGAAACCTGACCGGCAGAACGCTGCGCACGTCAAATCTCACCCTGAGGCCGGGACAAGGATACGTGTTTGCGAACGTTTGTGAACTGACGTCTTTTCTGCACGAGTTGAAAGAAGCCGGTCAGGACGTCGGAATCATCGAGCGATGGCCCGGGGAGGTTGCGGAGATCAACCGGGCGGCCGCACAGGCGGGGTGTGAATACTTTGCCGAAAGCGCCGGACAGGCGACACCGGATGCGGAGGCGACGGAAGGCCCCCTGGAAGAAGACTCGCCCGAACTGCAGGGCGCTCCCCGCACGGAGGAACCGCCTTCCGAGGTTGAAATTCAACACGGACCGTACGGCGAACCCGGAGATCCCCGCACGCCCGCGGAGGCGTTGCATGATCCCCGGAATCCGGCCGGCGAAGGGGAAGTCCGGGATGGCCTGGAATCCCGCGGCATGTCCGGTGAACAAGCGCAAGGAGAAGTCGAGCGCGGGCTGAGAGGCGATCCGCCGCAGGGAGAAGAACGGTCGGATCATACCGGGGAACGGTCGCAGTCGGACGCGCAAAACGGGGACCCGGTGCAATTGATGTCCGGCCGGCTGCAGCTAAGCTCCGTCGATCTCGACGTGCCGACGCCGTTCATTCCGATCCGGTTCGTGCGAAGCTATCTGTCCGGCTTTCCTTATTATGGGCCGCTCGGCTACAACTGGGATCATAACTGGAACGTCTATCTCCGTCCGCTCAACAGCGGCGATATGGCCCGCTGGAACGGACAGCTGCACGAGGACGTTTTCAGGTGGGACGGAAGCGGCTCCTGGGAACCGCCCCGGGGGGTTTTTGAGCGGCTGGAGCGGCTTCCCGGCCCGGACGAACGCTACGTGATCCTGACGAGGGGCGGGGGCCGGCTGCTCTTCGCCAGACCTTCCGGCTGGACCGACGCGGAACGGATTCCGCTCGTGCTGGTTGAAGACAACAACGGCAACAAGGTCTCGCTCCACTATGACGCCTCGAACCGGCTGGCCAAAGTGGCGGATGACGACGGCAGGGGCTTGGAGTTTTTCTACAATGATTGCAATCTGCTCGCCGCCGTGCAGGATCATGCCGGCAGAAGGGTGAGTTTCGGCTACGACGAATACGGGCATCTCGTCTGCGTGTGTGAACCGGCGACGGACGACTATCCGGACGGCGTTCGTTCTTATTACGAGTACGATTCGGGAGCTCCGTACCGGGTCATGCGGCACAACATCCTCCGCAAGATCGACCACGACGGAAATGTGGTTCTGATCAACAAATATTGCGACGATCCGGGTGACTGGCAATTCAACCGGGTGATTGAGCAGTGGATCGGAGACGTGTGCTACCAGTTCCGGTACGAGCAGATTCAGTGGGTCCCGGAGTCGCCGGAATTCGTGGACATCGCGGCGAGGCGGACGATGGTCATGCATCCGGACGGGTCGCTCAGGACCTACACGTTCAATTACCGCGGGGATCTCCTGGACGAGCGGTTTCGGCTCAAACGGGACGGATCGTATCGGGTGGCGGTTATCAAAAGGAGGTTTGACGACGAAGGAAATCTGAAGGAACTGATCCGTCCCGACGGGAGCTCGACGCTGTGGGTGTGGGACGACAAGAACCCCGATCCGCGAAACAGGGGAAATCTCCTGCGGGTGGAACTGAGGGCGAGCCCCTTTCATCCCGTGTCGAGCAGGATTGTTCTGCAGATCGACCACGATCCGAACTTGCAGGTTCCCGTGCGCATCCGCCATGAAAACGGCAGCGAAGTGCGGCTGCGTTATGACGCCAGGGGGAATCCGCAGCGGATCGACTGGCCCGACGCCACATTGCCGGACGGCACGGTGCAGAAGGCGGCGACGCTTTTTGAGACGAACGCGCGGGGGCAGGTCACGGCGATGGTCAGTCCGGAGGGCGTGCGCCGGGAATACCGGTATGAACCCGCCGGGACTCCGAAAGCGGGGATGCTGCGCGAGGCGGTGGAGGACGCCGGCGGCGAGAACCGGACAACGGCCTATGATTACGACGCGTTCGGCTACCTGTCGCAGGAGAAACTGCCGGGCGGCAGCGTCCGCTCGTATCGTTACGACGCAAGGGGCTGCCTCCGCGAGCTCGTTCTTCCCGCGGTGGGCGGAAAGGCGGACGTCGTACGCTGGCACTATGACGCCGCCGGCCGCGTCCGCCGCGTGGAACGGCCTCGCGGGGAGTACAGCGACGGTGTCATTGCGGGAGATTGGATCGAGGACGTCTATGACATCGACGCGGCGGGACGGCTCCGCCGGATCGTCATCGGGAACAACACCGCCCGTCCCAGGGAGTGGAAGATCGAACCGGATCATGAGGGAAGACCCGTCCGCATCACGGACCCGGAAGGCACCGTCACGGAACGGTGCTGGGACGAGCGGGGGCTTCTCCTGCGGGAAACGGTGGCGGCCGGCACTCCCCACGCGGCGACGACGCGCTGGATCTACGATACGACCGGCCGCTTGACCAGGGTGTACGAACCCGGCTTGAATCCTTGCATTCTGGAATACGATCCCTTCGGACGCGTGGCCGAAGTGGTGTTCCCGAACGGCAGCCGGGGCGTCAACGAATGGGGACCGTTCGATCTGCTCACGGCGCAGCGGCTGGAAGGCGATCCCGGCGACGGGAGTCCGCCGCGCCCGCTCCATTCCGCCCGTTACAAATACGACGAGCGGGGGAGGCTCACGCATTACACGGAGCTCGTCTTTGACGATGATCCGGCGTCGGCCGCGGAACAGACGATGATCAAATGGTACGACGCCGACGGCCGGTGCGTCCGCAAGGTAAGCCCCTCCGGGCACGAGTGGAAGTACCGCCATAACGGCCTGGGCCAACTGGTGGCCGCCGTCGACCCGCTGGGCAACGCCAGGGAGATTGCCTACGGACCGGACGGACTTCCCGCCGCGATCAGGGAAACGGAAGCGGGACCGGCGGGGACGACGAGCCGCGAGACGCGATTCGAGCACGACGAACGGGGAAGGCTGGTGCGGATCCGGTATTCTTCCGGCGCGACGCATACCCGGGAGTACGATGCCCGGGACCTGCCCGTGCGGGAAACGGACGCGGGAGGCGTGATCCGTCAGCGCGCCTATGGTCTTCTGGGCGAGCTTCTCGAAACGGTGATCGATCCGGGCGGGCTCGGCTTGCGTTACCGGCATGCATCGGACCTGCTGGGGCGCCAGGTGTCCTTTACCGATCCCGCGGGGGCGACGACTTCCGTCCGGCGGGATCCCCTGGGCCGGATCACGGAAACGATCCTGTCCGACGGGTCCGTATTCCGCAGAAGCTACAACGCGGCGGGTCTCCTGGCACGGGAAGAAAGCCCGGACGGTTCCGCGGTGGAATACGAATACGACGCCGCGCGGCGGCTGATCGGGTTCACGGCGACGGCCGGAAGCGGGCGGCTGCCGGTGGCGCCGCACCGGTTCGTCTACGACGGGGCGAACCGGATCGTCCGGGCCGAATCGGCGGGGGCGGTGGCGATCCGCCGCTACGACAGCCTGGACCGGCTCACGCTGGACAGTTTCAACGGGCGGACGTTCAAGGCGGAATACGACGACGGGGCCATGCGGATGAACCTGGAATTCCCCGACGGCAGAAAGGAGCGGCACACCTGGGACGCGCTGGGCCGGGTCACCGCGATCCATCTGCTGTCGGCGGGCGGCCTGCCGGTGGACGCCGGTTCCGCTTCCCCGGGACTCCTGCATGAAGTCCGCTTCGCCGGCGGGCAACGGATCGCGGAAGAGCGGTTCGCAAGCGGCGCGTCCGGCTTGTGGCTCCACGACGGGGAAGGGCGGCTTATGCGCGTCGACCACCGCGATCCTTCGGGCGAAGCGCTGATCTCGGCCCGGTATCGGCACGACACGCTCAATCGCCGCAGGGTCGCGCAATACATGGGCTTGCACGCATCGAATTTCTGTTACAATTACGACTCCCGCGGGCGGCTGGTGGAAGAGCGGTCGGAGTTTCCGCTGGCGCCGCTTCCCGACCAGCCTTCCCAGGTGGAGCAGAACGCGGCCATATCGGCGGCGGAGGCCGCATCCGCGGGGGCAAGCCGCGTACAGGCGTGGGAACTCACGGGAGCGGATGTGCGAAAAACCGAAACGGTCATCGAAGGCGATACGGCAACGGTGTCCGTCTACACCGAGGGGCCGGCGCATCAGATCATCGCCGTGGACGGCCAGGCGTACCAGTATGACGCGGGCGGCGCGCGCATCGCCGATCCGTACCGCCTGTTCGTCTACGACGCGCTGGGGAGGATCGCCAGAATTCTGCGGCCGTCGGACGGAGCGGCTGTCATGGAATTCGCCTACGATCCGTTCGGACGGTTGGCGCAAGTGAAGACCCCTGCCGAAACGGCGAACCGGTACCATTTTTCCGAACGCTGCCTGCATGAGGAGGATGGCTCCGGCAACACCGTCCGCCAGTTCGCGCATCATCCCGGGCTCCTGGTTCCGTCGATCGTCACCACCGCGCGGGGCACCTTCGGCCTGCACTACGACGCCATGCATCGACTCGTTCTCGCCACGGACCGCGGCGGGCAGCCGGCGGAGACGTACCGTTACGGCGCCTTCGGCACCCCGGAGGTGCGGGATCCGGCGGGCGGAGCACGGTCGGGAAGCGCCATCGGCGTCCAACCCGTGTTCAACGCCATGCCCTATTTGCCGGAAGCGGGATTGTATCTGACCATCCATCGTCTCTACGACCCGCAGACCGGCCTGTTCCTGTCCCGCGATCCGTTGCTGCACACGCACAGCCCGAATCCGTATGTCTATGCCGCGCACGATCCGGTCAACGCCCTGGACCCGGACGGCGATCTCCCGCCGCTGATCGTGGCGGGGTTGATCGTAGGGGCCATCGGCGCGGTCATTGGCGCGGGAAGCGTGATGCTGAGCGGAGACGACTACGACGTCTGGGACGTGGCGGCCGGGGCGGCGATCGGGTTCGGCCCCGGCTTCATCGGAGCCGTAACGTTCGGCGCGGTGTCTTCGGCGGTCGGCGCCGCGCTGCTCCCGGCAGCGGGAGCGGCGACGGCGACGGCCTCCGCGGCCACCGCCTCGTCGGCCGGAGTCGGCGTCAGCATCGCCAGCGGGGTGGTTGGAGGAGCCGTGTCCGGCCTCGCATCCGGGGTGTTCTCCGGGTTCGCGGGCGGAATCTACCACGGCGGCATCCGCGGACGCGGGGATATGTGGGAAATGGCGCTGGAAGGCGCATACCGGGAAGGCATCTCGGGCATGGCCGCGGGGGCCGTCGGCGGAGCGTTTTTTGCCGGTTCCTTGCGGCTTGGGACCATTCCGCGCGGCATGTGGGCGTCGGTTCGCCGTTCGGCCGCCGGAGGTCAACCCATCCGCCTTCTTGGTCGCGGACTGATGAGTCCGTACGGCCTCGGGTCGGCTGCCGCCGGTTTCGCATCCGGCATGACCGGCGGCGTCACGCGGGAACTCCTGGAGGGCCGGGATTTCACTGATGCCGTCGCCGATTCCTGGAGTGACGGCGTCATGGGCGCGGGAGCCGGTGTGGTTACCACGGCGCTGCATCCGACGACTTACCAATATTGGAGAGTGAGATTCAACCCGCAGATTGCCCAAAGCGTGCAGGCGACCCGGCCCGGCGGCGTGCATCACCAGCGGAACGTGGCCCAATACCCGGAATTTGCCGTCCGCCGCCACTCGCAGAACCATCCCCACGACTGGATCGACCGTCTGAACAACGCCGTGACGAGGGGCAACATCCAGGGGCCCCAGTCGGAATACCACAGGCCGGGCAATCCGCTGACGCACCGGCAAATGCACGAACAGTGGAGGTTCGGACAACCCGGCAACTGGACGAACATTCCCACGCACGGGCCGTGGACGACGCCCTGGAACCCCAATTACTATTGGCCGAATGCGCTCCCGGTAAACCAGCCGGCGAAGCAAAATTAGGACTCTCATTGCGAATCCCCGGGCGGGAGAACCTCCCGGGGATTTTCCTGGGAACCGTTCATCCCGTTGACGAATCGGAAGAAATCGTTTACAATGGATTTAAATCGATTTAAAAAAGCTGATGCGGAGATATGCCCGGTTTCGAATGGAGAACCATGCCATGCACAAAAACGTGACAATGAAAGACATCGCCAAAATTGCGGGTGTATCGACTGCCACCGTTTCCCTCGCCCTGGCCGGTGATCCCCGGGTGAACGTCAAAACCCGGCGGCAGGTTGAGGAGATCGCGCGTCGGCTGAAGTACGTGCCGAATGAAATCGGCCGCAGCCTTCGCGCCAGGAAGGCGGAGACGATCGCGCTCATCTTTCCCAACACGCCACACAACGCGTTTTCGCATCCGTATTTTGTCCAGCTGCTCGAGGGGATCACCGAAGTGGTCGTGCGCCACAGTTTCCATCTGCTGGTGTCCACTTCGCCGACGGAATCCGACGAAGCCGCGTCCTACGACAAAATTTTGCGCAACCGCCGGGCGGACGGCATCATCCTGTGGCCTTCCTCCATCAGGGACGATAACATCGGGCGCATCGTGGAATCGGGATTCCCGGTGGTCTATCTGGGGAAATGGCATCGCGGCGACGTGCTCACGGTGGAGCGCGACGACTTCGGCGGGGCTTACATGGCGACGGAACACCTCATCCGCAGGGGCAGAAGAAGGATCGCGCACATCACGGGGCCGCTCGATTTTCAGGTGAGCATCGAACGGCTGGAAGGCTACAAAAAAGCCTTGTCGGACCACGGCATGCCGTACGACCCCGATCTTGTCATCGAAGCGGATTTCACCATGGAATCCGGCCACGACGCGGTCGTCCGGATGCAGAAGGCCGGCCTTAAGTACGACGCGGTGTTCGCCGGAAACGACCGGATGGCGATCGGGGCCATGAAGGCGCTGCAATCGTTCGGCCGCCGCATTCCCGATGACGTGGCGGTGGTCGGCTGCGACAATATCGAAATGGCGACGATGACGAATCCGGCGCTCACGACCATCCACCAGCCGATGCGCGAGATTGGCGCGATCGCGGCGGAGAAGCTCATCCGCACGCTGACCGGCCGGCCGGTGGAACCCAGGCAGACGGTGGTGCCGGCGGAATTGGTCGTGCGGGAATCCTGCGGAGGAACGGATCGTTGACTTTTTCACGAAATGAATTAAATCGATTTAAATCATAATTAAATCGATTAAATTCTGTCATCTTGCGAAGGGGTGATTTTCCGAAACGGCGGAGGCGGGACAAAGCGGATTTGCAAGCGGATTCATGAAAGCGGAACCAAAGTCGTGCAGCTTGCGGCAACCTGTTTGCGAGGAGACAGAACATGTTTAAGGGGAGATTGAATATGCAACTTGTCAAGTGGACCCGCGTCTCGTTCGCGGCGATGCTCGCCGTTTTCCTGCTGCTTTTGGCCGCCTGCGGAGGAGGAAGCGGGAGCGGCGGGACCTCCGGCGGCTAGTCCGGCGGCCAGTCGCCTTCGGCGGGAGGCGGCGCATCCGGCGGCGCTTCGCAGTCACCTGGGAAAAAGGTGGAAATCACGTTCTGGAACGGATTCACCGGGCCGGACGGGGAGCTCTTGATGCAGATTGTCAACCATTACAACAAAGCCCGCGAAGGGCAAATCGAAGTCAAAATGGACATCATGCCGTGGGATCAGTTGAACCAGAAGCTGCCCCCCTCCATCGCGACGGACACGGCGCCGAGTTTCGTGGCGTTCATCGCCGGCTGGGCGGCGCCGTACATCAAAAACGGTTCCTTCCAGGTCCTTGACGATTTCTTCGACGCCACGGGCACCGATCGCGGCGAATTTGTCAACGGGTCGCTGGATCTGGGAGCAAGCGACGGCAAGCTTTACATGCTCCCGATGCAGATGAACGGGCTCTATCTGTACTGGAACAAGGCGTTGTTCCGGGAAGCGGGGCTGGATCCGGAGAAGCCGCCGGCCACGCTGGACGAACTGGCCGAGTATGCCGCCAGGCTGACGGATCCGGCCAAGAACCGGTACGGATTCGGCATGCCGGTCAGCGGCGCCCCGGTCTATTTCACTTCCTTCATCATCGGCAACGGCGGCGATGTGGTCGATCTGAAAAACAACAAGTCCGTGCTGAACTCGCCGGAAAACGTCGCCACCTTCGAGTGGATGCAGGATTTGGCGGTCAACAAGAAGGTCACCCCGATCGGCGCCACCGGCGCGGATTTGGACCGGCTGATGCAAAGCGGCCAGCTCGCGATGTACATCAACGGCCCCTGGCTGGCGCCGGGCCTGAGGAGCAACGGGATCGACTTCGGCATCGCCCTTCCGCCGAAAGGTTCCGTCAGGCAATACACGGAACTGGGAGGCATCGGGTTCGCGATTCCGAAGGGCACGCCGGACGACGAGAAGCAGGCGGTGTACGACTTCATCAAGTACTGGAACTCGCCGGAAGTCGCCAAAACATGGTCGCTCAGCAACGGGTTCCCGCCCTTCCTGAAAACGGTCGTCGAGGATCCCGAAATCAAAAACGACCCGCTCGTCTCCGCCATGGCCGACATGGGCGACGCCGCCGCTCCGTTCCTGCCCGGGGTGCTCGGCGCCGACCGGATCACGAACGAAGTGCTGTTCATCGCCATCGAAGCCCTTCAGAACGGACAGAACGTGCAGGAGCTGCTGAAGCGGGCATCCGACGATATTGATGAAATTCTGGCATCCGCGAAGTGAGGAAAACATTAGATGGAACATCTGTGGCAGACGGTGCGCGCTTCCTGGAGCAAACCCGAACGGGCGGCCTATTGGTTCATCGCCCCGTCCATGATCTTTCTGTTCGTGTTCACCCTCGTGCCGCTCGCGGCGACGGTGGGCATCAGCCTTATGCGCATGGACATTTTCTTGAGCGGCGCGGAATTTAACGGCCTCGGGCATTATCAGCGCTTGTTCGGGGATGCGAGATTTTGGAACGCGTTGGTCAACACGCTGTATTTTGCCGCACTGGAGGTGCCGCTTCAGATAGGGGTCTCCCTTCTGGCGGCCCTTCTTGTTTCGCAAAACACCCGTTTTCGCAAGTTTGCCCGTTCCGCGCTGTTTTTGCCTTCGGTCTGTTCGCTGACGGCCATCGGCATCATGTGGTCGTTTCTGCTCGACCCTCAGACCGGCCTGTACGTCCATTACCTGACGGAGCTCGGCTTGCCGCGCCTCGGATTTCTGCGGGATCCGGACATGGCGATGCCGACGCTCATCCTGATCACCGTCTGGCGCAGCTTCGGCTATACGATGGTCATTCTGATCGCCGCCATCCACGCCATTCCGGAGACGTACTACGAAGCGGCGCAGCTGGACGGGGCGGGGAGGCTGCGGCAGTTCTGGTCGATCACCGTGCCGCTGATCGTTCCGGCGCTCGGTTTTTGCGTCATCACGGCGCTGATCGCCGCGCTTCAGGTGTTTGACCAGATTTTCGTCACGACGCAGGGAGGGCCCCTGCGCAGGACGGAATCGTTGGTCCTCTACATTTACAACACCGGATTCCGATCCGCGCCGTACGATCTCGGCTATTCTTCGGCGATTTCCGTGGCGCTGTTTGTCCTTGTGCTGATTGCCGTTTTGTCGCTGTACCGCTATTTTCTCCGCAGGGAAACATCGGATGTGCGCTGAGGGGAACGATCATGGGAATCACGTCCTTCCGGAGCAAGGCGGTCGGATACGGAATCACGCTGCTCCTGGTGATCGCGGTATTGCATCCCTTTTTGTGGATCATCGTGTCCACGTTCAAAACCGAACAGGAGCTGATCCGGTATCCCCCGTCGTTTTTCCCGGACGCGCCCACCGTGATGCAGTACGTCTCGGTGTGGACCCGGATCCCGCTTCTCGACTTTTTCCGGAACACGGTCATTTTCGCCGGGGGAGTCGCCGTATTGTCCGTCTTTTTCGATTCCATGGCGGGGTACGCTTTCGCCCGCATCCGTTTCCGGGGAAACCGGCCTTTGTTCGCGCTCGTGCTCGTCACCATGATGGTGCCGTTTCAGGTGCTCATGGTCCCGCTGTTCGTGGAGGTTTACAAGCTGGGCATGCTCGACACGTATTGGGGGCTCATCCTGCCGCGCGCGACCAGCGCCTTCGGCATTTTCATGATGCGGTCGTTTTTTGTCACGCTTCCGAAGGATTTGGAAGAATCGGGACGGGTGGACGGCGTGAACGAATTCCGGATCTACTGGCACATCATGCTCCCGCTCTGCCGGTCCGCCATGGTCTCGCTCGGCATTTTTCTCCTGATGAACAACTGGAACGATCTCATCTATCCGCTCATGCTGACCAGTTCGACCGGGATGCGGACGCTTTCCGCCGGGCTGGCGATGTTCGTCGGCCAAAGGTCCATCGAATACGGCGCGACGCTGGCGGCCGCGGCGCTGTCCCTTGCTCCGCTCGTGGCGGCCTATGTGCTGGCGCAGCGGTATTTCGTGCAGGGCATCGCGACATCCGGTCTGAAAGGATAACGATCAAAAAACTTGGGGTGGCGGCAACGTGAAACAGGCAACGATCATTCTCAGCAGAGACTTCACCGTCGGACCCGTCAGCGACCGCATGTTCGGCTCCTTCGTCGAGCATATGGGAAGCGTCATCTACAACGGCATCTACGAACCCGGCCACCCGACCGCGGACGCCGACGGGTTCCGGCGGGACGTGCTGGAACTTGTCAGGGAACTGAATCTTTCGGTGATCCGCTATCCCGGCGGGAACTTCACGTCGAGCTACCGCTGGGAGGACGGGGTCGGACCGAAGGAGCTTCGCCCGGTGCGGCCGGATCCGGCCTGGAAGCAGATCGAGACGAATCAGTTCGGGCTGAATGAATTCATGAAGTGGATCCGTCTCGTCGGGGCGGAGCCGATCCTTACGGTGAACCTGGGGACCCGGGGCATCGACGCTGCGCGGGATTTGCTCGAGTACTGCAACTTTGCGGGCGGCACGTACTGGAGCGACATGAGAAAATCGCACGGCGTGCCCGAGCCGTATCGCGTCCGCACGTGGTGCCTCGGCAACGAGCTGGACGGCGAGTGGCAGGTCGCCCGCAAGACGGCGGAGCAATACGGCCAGCTGGCCCTGGAGACGGCGAAAGTGATGAAATGGCTCGACCCGGACATCGAAGTGGTCGCCGTGGGCAGCTCCTCCCGCCAGATCTCCACCTTTCCGGAATGGGACCGGATCGTGCTGGAGCATGTATACGAGTGGGCCGACTATCTGTCGATCCACCATTACATCGGCAAGCGCGAAAACGACACGCCCACGTATCTCGCGATGCCTCTCGAAATGGAGCGCCACATCGAGGAAGCCATCGCCGCGTGTGATTACGTGAAAGGCCTCTTGCGGAGCAACAAGGTCATGTACCTGTCGTTCGACGAATGGAACGTTTGGCGGGAACCGGACGTGCCGTATACGCCGTGGCAAACCGGAAGTCCCTACGACTGGGTGCGGTTCCGGATGGAGGACGTGCTCGTTTTCGGTTCGGCCATGCTGACGCTCCTGCGCCGCGCGGACCGCATCCGGATCGCGTGCCAGTCGCTCCTGGTCAACACGATTCCCCTGATTTTGACGGAAAAGGGCGGAAAAGCGTGGCGCAATCCCACCTTTTATCCGTTCCTGCACGTGTCCCGGTACGGGCGCGGCGTCGTGCTGCGCGGTTTGGTCGACAGCCCCCGGTATGACACGAAAACGTACACCGACGTGCCGGTGGTGGATCCGGCCGCGGTCTGGAACCCGGAAATGGAGGAACTTTCGGTGTTTGCCGTCAACCGGGGAGAGGAGCCGGTCGTCCTCGCCCTCGATTTGCGTGATTTCCCGCAGCTTTCGTTCCTGGAACACCACGTGGTGAAGCACGAGCGCCTGGACGCCTTCAACACGGCGGAGCGGCCGGACGAAATCGCGCCGCGGCGCGGGGCGGGCGCCCGGGTGGACGGGGGCAGGGCCGAGGCGGTGCTCGACCCCTATTCCTGGAACGTGGTCCGCTTCCGGACGAGAAGGGCGTGAAGCCGGGCAAAACCGGCAAAAAAATGCGCCTGTCATGACAGGCGACAGACGAAAGACAAACTCCCGTTGCGCGCGCCTTCGAAGGGATCGCCGCGGGAGTTTTTCGCGCCATCTTTCATGCCTTCGCGCAGCGGCGGTCGACGGGAAGGTCCGTTGACACCGCGTATTTTTATCGTTTAATATTTCAATTGTTTAAATTTTTACCGGACGGTCATGAAGCGCCGAAAATCGAAAGCATTGAGGTGGGCCCATGGACGCTTCGCGGGAGGAACAGGCGCGCAGAATCCAGATCGCGCTGCATCACATCAAGCGCTCCCTTGACGCGGCTACGCTCAAGGCGGCCGAGCTGCCCATGACGGTGCCGCAGATGTATATGCTTTATTTCATCAAACAGCAGGACAAATGCCGGCTGACGCAACTGGCCGACCGGTTCGGCGTCAAGCCCAGCGCCATTACGGTAATGGTCGACCGGCTGGAGAAAGCGGGGTATGTCAGGCGCTTTCCCGATCCCGACGACCGCCGGTCCATGCTGGCGGGCATCACGCCGGCCGGGAAAGAGGCGCTGGAGCGGGCGTTTCGCGCCAGGAACCAAGTGCTGATCGGCTACCTGTCCCGCCTGGAAGAGACGGAGATATCTGTCTTTTTGCGCCTGCTGGAGAAGTTCGCGGGCGTATCGGAAGGAAATGAATAAAGACAGAAAACGGGGAGTGGACGAGACCGTGGGAGATTTGCCTTCAGCGCGCAAATTGCCGGTCATGCTCGCCATCGTGGCGGCCATGTTTTTTTCGGCCATCAACCAGACGATTGTAGGGCCCGCCATGCCGCGCATCATCTCGGTCCTCAACGGGATGGAATATTACAGCTGGTGCATCACCATTTATCTTTTGACGTCGACCATCGCCACCGCCCTCGTGGGCAAACTGTCCGACATTTACGGCCGGAAGCCGTTCATGCTGATCGGCATCGCGGTGTTCATGGCCGGGGCGTTTTTGTGCGGGTTCTCGGGGAACATCTTCGAGTTTATCGCCTACCGGGGCGTGCAGGGCATCGGCGCCGGCATCGTCATGGCGACGGCGTTTACCGCGGTCGGCGACCTGTTCCCGGCGCGGGAACGGGGCCGGTGGATGGGGCTGATGTCGGCCGCGTTCGGGTTTTCCAGCATCGTCGGTCCGCCGCTGGGCGGCTGGATGGTCGACCATTGGGACTGGAAATGGCTGTTTTGGGTGTTCCTGCCGCTCGGGTTTGTGGCGTTTGCGATGATCCTTGCGCTTTTTCCCAAAACGGAGCGGCGTCCTCCGGAGCCCGTCGACTACGCCGGATCGCTGGTTCTGACGCTGTTTCTGACGGCGCTTCTGCTGGGCCTTTCCTTCGCCGGCGGCGAAGCGGGATGGGGATCCCCGCGGGTCTTGTGGCTCCTGGCGGCCGCCGCCGTGCTCGGCATCGCGTTCGTGATGGTCGAGGCGCGGGCATCCAGCCCCGTCATGCCGCTGTCGCTGTTCCGCAACGACATCGTGACCATCTCCAACGTGATCGGCTTCGTGATGAGCGCGGGCATGATGGGCGCGCTCATCTATATGCCGCTGTTCGTGCAGGGGGTGCAGGGCGTCTCGCCGACCTACGCGGGGTATGTGACGATGCCGATGTCGGTGTGCATGGTCCTGCTCAGCGGCTGGATCGGCCGGCAGATCACCAAGACCGGCAAATACAAACGATATGCCGTTATCGGCATGCCCGTCATGATCGCCGGCATGCTGATCATGGCGTTCATGGACAGCGTTTGGCAGGCGGCGCTCGGCATGGCGGTGTTCGGATTCGGGCTGGGCATGGGCATGCCGGTGTTCGCCGTAACGGTGCAAAACGCGGTGAGCCTCGACCAGCTCGGCGTGGTGACGGCCTCCAGCCAGCTGTTCCGAAGCCTGGGCGGAACGGTCGGCATTACGGTGCTGGGAACGATCATGAACAATGAAATGCGGCGCCATCTGAGCGCATCGTTTGGCGGAGACGCTTCCGCGGGAGCGGGGGCGGGTGCGGGGATGGCCGACGGTGCGGCCGGACAGACGGGGGCGGCTTTCCCGCTCGATACGGAAACGCTGCTCAACCAGCCCGAACTTGAAGCGTATCGGCAGTCTCTGCCGGCGGATCAGCGCGAGATATTCGACCGGCTGGTGGACATGGTGCGCGACGCCCTGGACGCTTCCCTGACCACGGTGTTTTTGACAGGGGCGGCTTTGGTGCTGCTTGCGGCGGTGCTTGTGTTTTTCCTGCGGGAGATTCCCCTGGCCACGGGCAGAGGAAATCCGGAAGCCCGTGAGCCGGCGCGTGAAAAGGGGGCGCCGGGGAAAGGATAAAAAAGCGCCAATTCTTGTGCGAATAGGGGAATGGGAATGACGCGACGAAGTTTGATCCCGTGCGTGATCGCGTGCCTGTGCCTGGCCGCCGCGGCATGTACCGGATCCCGGGGGGACGGACGCGAAACCGCTTCGCCGCCGGCAACGCATCTGCCGACCGCCGCGCCCGATTCCGGGGCGAGGATGCTGCTGAGGGATGCGGAGCAGGCGGCGGGAACGCTGGAGCGGTATGCTTTTTCGCTGAACCTCACCCAGAGGCTGGATCCCGTCTCCGGGGCGGAAGGCGAGGCGGCGGAGGAAGCCGAGACGGCAAGCGAAGGCCGGGTGGAAGTCCGGCCGCGGCGGGTGGATCAGACCGTGCGCGTCGCCTTTGAAGGGGAATGGCTGGCCGAGTACCGGACCATCCTGGTGCCCGAAGGCGCCTACGTTTACGAATACGGGCTGGATGAATGGGCAAGGGTGCCGAAGGAAGAGGCGGCGGAGATGCTGGAGACGCTGTCCGATTTTCAGGTCGATCTGCCGGAGGCGGTCCGGCAGGTGGCGGCGCTCGGTCCGGCGACGGCGAACCGAAACGAAGACGGCATCACGGTCCGGTACGAAGGCGGCGGCGAGGAAGCGCACCGGTTCGCGACCCGTCTGCTGGAAAGCACCTTCGCCTGGTCGCAGCAGGAGAAGAAAACCCGGGAGAGCCTTGAGGTCCGGCATCTCACGGCGGAGCTCGTGCTGGATCCCGATCGGCTGTGGCCCGCGGCGTTCCGCGTGGAAATGGAAGCCGCGCTGACCATGGGCGATCCGGAAGGGTCCTACGTCCTGACCCAGACGTTCACCGGCGCTTACCGCGAGCACAACGCGTCCGCGCCTGTCGAAGTGCCGGAGGAAGCGAAGGCGGCGCCCCTTCTCGGGAACCCGTGAGTCCGCCGGGATTCATCAGCCCTGAACCGCCGGCGGCGGCGGACGCCCGCGAATGCCGGCCCCGGCCTGCGGCCAGGGCGCCCCAGTGGACGATCCGCTCCGCCGTCCGCTATAATGACGTGGGAATTACAGAGGCGGGAGAGGAATCCAATGCCGTTGTCATGCGGAATCGTGGGACTGCCCAACGTCGGCAAATCCACGTTGTTCAACGCCATCACGCGGGCGGGGGCCGAGGCGGCCAACTACCCGTTTTGCACCATTGATCCCAACGTCGGCGTCGTCGAGGTGCCGGATGAACGCCTCCGGAAGCTGGCCGAGATCGTGAAGCCCCAGCGCATCGTGCCGACGGCCTTCGAATTCGTGGACATCGCCGGGCTGGTGCGGGGCGCGAGCAAGGGCGAGGGCCTCGGCAACAAGTTTCTCGCGCACATCCGCGAAGTCGACGCCATCGCCCACGTGGTGCGCTGTTTTCAGGACACGAATATCACCCACGTGGCGGGCAAGGTGGACCCGCTGGGCGACATCGCCACCATCAACCTGGAGCTCATCCTGGCGGACCTGGAGACGCTGGAACGCCGCATGGAGCGCACCCGGAAAAACTTGAAAAGCGGCGAGAAAAAATACGTGCAGGAAATGGACGTGCTGGAGCGCCTCCACGCCGCCCTGACCGCGGAGAAGCCGGCGCGCGCCGTGCCGCTGACCGACGAGGAAAGGCTGATCGTGCGCGACCTGCACCTGCTCACCATGAAACCGGTGCTGTACGTGGCCAACGTCGGCGAAGACGAAGCCGCGGATCCGGACCGCAACCCGTTCGTGCAACAGGTGCGCGAGTACGCCGCCGCCGAAGGGGCGGAGGTCGTGCCCATCTGCGCCCGCCTCGAAGCGGAGATCGCGGAGCTGGACGACGAAGAAAAGGCGCTGTTCCTTCAGGAGCTGGGCCTGAAGGAATCCGGCCTCGACCGGTTGATCAAGGCGGCGTACAAGCTGCTCGGGCTGCAGACGTTTTTCACCGCCGGGGAGAAGGAAGTGCGGGCCTGGACCATCCGCGCGGGCACGAAAGCGCCGCAGGCGGCCGGCGTCATCCATTCCGATTTCGAGCGGGGCTTCATTCGGGCGGAAGTGGTTTCCTGCGAAGACCTGCTGGCGGCCGGCTCGATGGCGGCGGTGCGGGACAGGGGGCTGCTCCGGCTGGAAGGAAAGGATTACGTGGTGCAGGACGGGGACGTGATGCATTTCCGCTTCAACGTTTGACCGGTCCTGATTTTTTCCTTATTGTATTAATAAATTCCGACAACATCGGCCGAGAGGGAGGGTGAACGGGCATGCTGGATCGTCTGAAAGTGCTGGCGGAACGGTACGAAAAACTGGGCGAACTGCTTTCCGATCCCGACGTGGTCAGCGACCCGGCACGCCTCCGCTCGTACGCCAAGGAACAGGCTGAACTGGAGGATATCTACCAGGCCTATCGGGAATACAGGACCGTCGTTACCCAGCTGGAGGACGCGAAGGCGCTCCTGGAAGACAAGATCGACGACGAGCTGCGGGAGATGGCCAAGGCGGAAGTCGCCGAACTTACGGACAAAAAGGAAAAGCTGGAAGAGCGGATTCGCGTTTTGCTCCTGCCCAAGGACCCCAACGACGGCAAGAACGTGATCATGGAAATCCGCGGCGCGGCGGGGGGCGAGGAAGCCAACCTGTTCGCCGCCGACCTGTACCGGATGTACGTCCGCTACGCGGAGCGCCAGGGGTGGCGCACGGAAGTGCTGGACAGCCACGTGAGCGACCTGGGCGGTTACAAGGAAATCGTGTTCCGGATCATCGGCCCCGACGTGTACCGGAAGCTCAAATACGAAAGCGGCGCCCACCGGGTGCAGCGCGTGCCGGTGACGGAATCGGGCGGGCGGATCCACACGTCGACGTCCACCGTGCTGGTCATGCCGGAAGCCGAGGAAGTGGAAGTGGAGATCCTGGACAAGGACATCCGCGTGGATACGTTTTGCGCCAGCGGTCCCGGCGGGCAGTCCGTCAACACCACGAAATCCGCGGTGCGCATCACCCACATCCCGACGGGGATCGTCGTCACCTGCCAGGACGGCAAATCGCAGAACGACAACAAGGCGAAGGCCATGCAGGTGCTCCGGGCGCGGATTCTGGAGAAAAAACGCCGGGAAGAGGAAGAGCGGCTGGCCGGGGAGCGCCGGGAAAAAATCGGCACGGGGGACCGCAGCGAGCGGATTCGCACGTACAACTTTCCGCAGAGCCGCGTGACCGACCACCGGATCGGGCTGACGCTGCACCGGCTGGACGCGGTGCTGGCCGGCGAGATCGACGAGATCATCAACGCGCTCATCCTGGCGGAGCAGACGGAGATGCTGAAAAAGGAAACCCCGGCGTGAAGCGTCGGACCGCGGGGGAAGATCGGCGACGCAGCCCGGAGTCGGCGGTTGGAACGAAAGAACCGTGCGGACGAAAAGCGTCACGGGCGGTGCGGCGGCGAAAAGGAGCGGGTGGCGGTGCCGGAGGAGAAGGCGCCAGGATTTGCGACGCTGGAACAGGAATGGCGGCGGGCCGCGCGGCGGCTGGCGGACGCCGGAGTGGGGGAGCCGGAGGCGAATGCGGAGCGGCTCCTTTTGCATGTGCTCGGCCTGACGAAGGCGGAGCTCCTGCGGGATTTTCGCGAGCCGTTTCCCGAGGCGATG
The DNA here is from genome assembly GCA_002159065.1 of Paenibacillaceae bacterium ZCTH02-B3. Taxonomy (GTDB): domain Bacteria; phylum Bacillota; class Bacilli; order Paenibacillales; family Paenibacillaceae; genus ZCTH02-B3. Next base: position 26,376 of record LZRV01000032.1, read on the forward strand.
CGGGAGGCGTGGGAGGCGGTCCTGCGGCGCAAGGAGCGCGGCGAGCCGGCGCAGTATATCACGGGCGAGCAGCATTTTTGCGGGCGCGCCTTCCGGGTGACGCCGGCGGTGCTCATCCCGCGGCCGGAGACGGAGCTCCTGGCCGAGGCGGTGCTGGCGGCGCTGCCGGCGGACGAGCCGCTCGCGGTGGCGGACGTGGGCACCGGCAGCGGCGCGCTGGCGGTGACGCTCGCCGCCGAACGGCCGATGTGGCGCGTTGTCGCCACCGACCTGTCGGAGGAGGCTTTGGCGGTGGCCCGGCACAACGCCGCCCGCCACGGGGTGGCGGAACGCATCCGGTTTGCGCGGGGCGATTTGCTGGAGCCGTTCCTCACGGGGACGCGGGAGGACGTGCCGGACGCGATCGTGTCCAATCCGCCCTATGTTCCGGCGGGGGAGCTGCCCAAGTTGCAGCGCGAGGTCGCCGAATTCGAGCCGCGCCTGGCGCTGGACGGCGGCGCGGACGGCCTGGAAGCGTACCGCCGGCTGGCCGCGCAGCTGGCCGCGCTGCCGGTCTTGCCCCGCCTGGTCGCCCTGGAAACGGGCGCCGGCCAGGCGGAAGCGGTGGCCGCCCTGCTCGGGACGGCCTCGGACTGGGCGGAGATCCGGTTCGTGCGCGACTATGCCGGCATCGACCGGCACGTGCTCGCCTTTGGCAGACCGCCGGGAACCCGGTCAACCGCCTGAGGCAATCTTGCTGCGAAAAATAATAGGTTGCTAGGTTTGGAGATTCGCAAAACGGACATACTGGTACCAAGACGTTCCGGAACGCATCGGGGAGCGCCCGCGGGCCCGGCGGGCGCTCCGGGGAGCGAACGCGATGCGTCGTCTTGGTGCTTTTTTGCTCGCAATCATGGGCTGTTTGGTGTTTTGGGCTTTTTCCCCGACGGATGGCGTGCGGAAGACTTGCGGTGACGGCTTTTCGCCTCGCGCTGCGGACGGTTCTCCGGACGCGGCGCATGCCGGCGGACCGGCGCCGGATTCCCCCATTCCCCCGGAAGCGATCCGCATCCGGATCCTGGCGCATTCGGACCGCCCGGATGACCAGGCGATCAAGGAGCGCGTGAGGGACCGGGTGATGGCGCTCATCGGATCCTGGCGGCCGTCGCCGGAAACCGCCGAAGAGATGCGGGAACGGCTCGCAGCCCATCTTGAGGAAATCGAGCGGGCGGCGGAAGCGGAACTGGCGCGTCAGGACGCGCCTTACGGCGCCCGGGCGGCGTTCGGGCGCGTGCCGTTTCCGGCCAGGACTTTTGCCGGCCGGGAGTATCCGGCGGGCGAATACGAAGCGCTGCTCATCGTTCTCGGCGACGGCGAGGGGGAAAATTGGTGGTGCGTGCTGTTTCCTCCCCTTTGCCTGGCGGGCGCGGTCGCGAAGGACGACGAAACCGGCTCCAAAGGGGACGACGGGCAGAAAGCGGAAGAGGCGGAGTCGGGGGCGGAAGCCCGTGCCCCCGGCCAGGCGGGCAAGACGGGGGCGGCGAACCGCGCGGCCAGGCCTGTTCCCGACGGGTTGGCGAACGGCAAGGCCGGTGCCGCGAATGGCGAAGCGGGTTCCGCGAATGGCAATGCGGTTTCCGCGATGGGCAAAGCCGGTTCCGCGAACGGAAAGACCGTTTCCGCGGAGGAGCCGGAACGCGGCCCGGCGCAGCGGAGCGGCGACGCCGGACAAGATCCCGCGAAACCCAAAGTGAAATTTCTCGTATGGGAACTCATCCAGCGGCTTGCGGGTTTTCTGAAAAACCTGTTTGCCCGGTGACGTCCGCCGGCCCGGTTCTCGCTTTCGGCCGGCGACGGCTTTCAATATAATAGATAATCATAGACAGCATTCAAGGCGTGATCGGAATGACGGTAATCCCCAAAACGAAATACTGGCCGCCGGGTTCCGGCGACGCGGCCGTGGCGGAAGCAGCCGAAGCGATCGTCTCCGGCGGCGTCGTCGCCTTTCCCACCGAAACGGTCTACGGCCTCGGCGCCGACGCCCGGCGCCCGGAGGCGGTCAGGCGGATCTTCGCCGCCAAGGAGAGACCGGCGGACAATCCGCTTATCGTGCATGTCGGGCGCCTGGAAGACGCGCTGGCCCTCGCGAGGGAAGTCAGCCCGCTGGAAATGCGGCTGATGGAGAGTTTCTGGCCGGGGCCGCTCACGCTGGTGCTGCCGGTTCGCCCCGGCGCGGTGGCGCCCGAAGTGACAGCCGGCCTGGACACCGTCGCGGTGCGGGTGCCCGATCATCCGCTGGCGCGAAGGCTGATCGCCAAAGCCGGCTGTCCGGTGGCCGCGCCCAGCGCCAACCGGTCGGGCAGGCCGAGTCCGACCACGGCCATGCACGTGCTGGAGGACATGCACGGGCGGATTGACGGCGTGCTGGACGGCGGCCCGACGGGCATCGGCCTGGAATCCACCGTGGTGGGCGTGAAGGACGGCGTCGTCCACATCCTCCGGCCCGGCGGCATCGACGCGGAGATGCTGAAGGAGTGCGCGGGCGAAGGCGTCGAGGTGGCAGAGGCGGGCGCGAATCCTTCCGATGCGGAGGCATCGAAGCCCCGGTCGCCCGGGGTGAAGTACGTCCACTACGCGCCGCGGGGCGAAATGACGCTCGTGACGGGCGATCCCGCCCGGATGCGGCAAACCGTGCAGGACATCGTCAACCGGAAACGGGCCGAAGGGCGAAAGGTCGGCGTGCTCTCGTGCGACGAACACGCGGCTTCCTACGAAGCCGACGCGGTCATTTCCCTCGGCCCCCGGGATGTCCCCGCCGAAGCGGCGCGGAAACTGTTCGCCGCGCTGCGGGAATGCGACGCGCGGGAACTGGACGCCATCGTGGCCGAAGGGTTTCCGGAGCGGGGCATCGGGGTCGCCCTGATGAACCGGATGCGCAAGGCGGCCCGGGGCGACCTGCTGACCGTTTGAGAAAGCGTTGATCATGTTCCGCCCCCCTGTCCGCATATGCTCCTTTAGACGCCTTGGCCTGTACAAGGCCGGGACGGGGAGGAAGGGGCATGATCGACGCATCCGGCGCGGTCGGCCATTTGGCCGCGCTGGCGCTTCTGGCCGTCGCTTTGGGGATGGACGCGTTTTCGCTGGGCGTGGGCATAGGGCTCAGGGGCGTCCGGACCGCGGAAATGTGGCGCCTCGGGCTTTGCGTGACGCTTTTTCATTTTCTGATGCCGCTGTGCGGCATGGTCGCGGGCCGGAATTTCCGCCTGATCCTGGACGACCTGGCGCATGCGGCGGCGGGCGTGCTGCTTCTGCTCCTCGGCGCGCACATGATCTACCATTCGCTCCGGGGCGGCGAATCCCGGAGCATCGATCACCGCACGTTCTGGGGCATGATGCTGTTCGCGCTGGGCGTCAGCATCGATTCGTTTTCCGTCGGGCTTTCGCTGGGCATGTTCTGGCCGGAAAACATCCCGCTGGCCGTCACCATGTTCGGGCTGGCCGGCGGCGGGATGAACATGGCCGGGCTGCTTGCCGGACGGCGCCTGTCGCAGCTGGCCGGAGAATACGGGGAGGCGTTTGGCGGCGCGATCCTGCTGGGCTTCGGACTTTTGTTCCTGTTTTGACCATGAAAGGGGATGACGGCATGATCCGGCGCGTTTTGCTGGTTTGCACGGGCAATACCTGCCGCAGTCCGATGGCGGAAATGATGCTTCGGGATCTGGCGGGGCGGCGGCGGATGCTCCTGGAAGTCCGCTCGGCGGGCGTGGCCGCCCTGGACGGCCAGCCGTTTTCGGAAAACACGGTCGAGGTGCTGCGCAGGCGCAACGTGCCGATTCCGCCCGGGGCCGCCGCCTCGTCGCTGACCGGAGACGCCGCTTCCTGGGCCGATCTCATTCTGACGATGACCATGCGCCACAAGCAGATGCTGCTGACCCTTTTCCCGGAAACGGCCGGCAAGACGTATACGCTGAAGGAATACGCGCTCATGGCCGAAACGTCCGGCGACGCGGCCGAGATCGCCGCGCTGACCGGCGAACTGGACATCGCCGATCCGTTCGGGGGTCCGCTGGACCTGTACGAACTGGTGGCCGAAGAAATTGGCGGGCTGCTGGAGCGGGTGCTCGACCGGCTGGTTTCGGACGGTCTGGCCGAGGCCGCGCCGGAGGATGCAGGGACGGTGTCGGGAAACACCGGGGCCGCGCCGGAAGACGCAGGGACGACGCCGGAGAAACACGGGACGGCGCTTGACGCGGCCGACCCGGCCTCCGGCGAAGGCGCGCGGGAATCCGCAGGAGCCGGTGTGACATCCGGGGCGGTCGAAGCGGCATCCCTGGAGACGGAGGCAGGGCCCGATGAAGACGAAGGGAACTCCGCGAAGGAGTCCCCTTGATCTTTGTCTTGTCCTTTATTTTTTTATACAGGAAAACCGGTATCACTCGACCGCTTCCAGCAGGATTTCGGCGATATCGCGGGTCTGCACCCTGTCCTCCATTTCCTTTGCCTTGACGCCGTCCGACAGCATCGTCAGGCAATAGGGACAGGCGCTGCAGATCGTCGAGGGTTTCGTTTCCAGGGCCATCTCGGTGCGCGCGAGATTGATGCGGGTGCCTTCTTTCTCTTCCAGCCACATTCTCCCGCCTCCGGCGCCGCAGCAAAGGGATTTTTCCCGATTCCTCGACATTTCCGCCAGTTCCACGCCGGGGATGGCTTTCAGGATTTCCCGGGGCGCATCGTAAATGTCGTTGTATCTGCCCAGGTAACAGGAATCGTGGTAGGTGACGCGTTCCCGCAGCTCGCGGACGGGCTTGAGCCGTCCCTCCCGGATCAATTGGTACAGCAGTTCGGTATGGTGGAACACTTCCGCTTCCAGTCCGAATTCCGGGTATTCGTTTTTGAACGTGTTGTACGTGTGCGGACATGCCGTCACGATTTTTTTCACGTTGTAGGTTTTGAAGGTTTCAATATTTTCCGCGGCCAGCTGCTGGAACAGATACTCGTTGCCGGCCCGGCGCGCGGTGTCCCCGGAGCTTTGTTCCTCGTTGCCGAGCACGGCGAATTTCACGCCCGCCTTGTGCAGCAGCCTGGCGACCGCCCTGGCCACTTTGATGTTGCGGTTGTCGTACGAGCCCATGGATCCCACAAAAAACAGGTATTCGAATTCTTCGGTTTCATGGACCAGGGGCGCGATGTCTTCGATGCCTTCCCGCCATTTGGCGCGGTCGTTGCGGCTGATGCCCCAGGGATTGCCCTGGCGTTCGATATTCTGGAAAGTCCGGGCCATCTCGGCCGGCATGCTGCCTTCGGTCAGCACCAGATGGCGGCGCAGATCGACGATGATGCCGACATGTTCGTTGAGCACCGGACAAGCGTCCTCGCAGTTGCGGCAGGTGGTGCATGCCCAAATTTCCTGTTCGCTGACCACGTCGCCGATGAGCTTCGGCAGCTCAAGCGATTCCGGGACGGCGACCGTGTCGCCGGACGCTTTCCGCGCGTTGGCCCGCGAGGCCAAAGCCAGGCGGTTCGCTCTCGTGCCTGCGAAGGCAAACGCGGGCATCCAGGGCGTGCGCGAAGTGACGACCGCCCCTTTCTCCGTCAAGTGGTCCCTCAGATTGGTCATCAGATGCATGGGCGAAAGCTTCTTGCCCGTTCCCGCGGCCGGGCACATGTCGGTACAGCGGCCGCATTCCACGCAGGAATACAGATTGAGCAGCTGCGGCCGGGAAAAATCTTCAATCCTGCCGACGCCGAATTGTTCGGCGTTCTCGTCCTCAAAATCGATGGATGGCAACCGGCCTTTCGGTCCGGGTTTCCGCAAAAAGACGTTGAACAGGGCGAAGATTTCGTGCGCCTGTTTCGATTGCGGCACGAAGACCATGAAAGAAAGGACGGCCAGCATGTGGATCCACCAGAACAGATAGAACAGCGCGGTTGCCGCCTGTGTCCCGATGCCGGAAAACGCCGCGGCGACGGCTCCGGAGAAGGGGGCATGCGCAAAATCGGGATTTTCCCCCAGCATGATCGTTTCAAAGCCGAGAATCGGGAAAACGGAAGCCGTAATGACAATCAGCGCCGCGTACACCACGGCCGCCTTGACGTCGCGCTTCCACTGCAACCGCCTGAGTTTCTCCACATAGCGCCGGTAGAAGGCATAGAAGACGGCCAGCAGCATCAGGAACACGGTCCATTGCTGCATGAGGCTGAACGTGTTCTCCAGCGGGCCGAGCGGGTACCGGTATCCGCGGATGAATCCCTTCAGGATGAGTTCGATCAATCCCGCCTGGAGAATGAAGAACCCGTAGAAAAGAAAAGCGTGCATGACGCCGCTTTTCCTGTCCTTGAACAATTTCCGCTGGCCCGCCACATAGACCAGGACATCCCGGAGGCGCCGCCTGAGATCGGTCTTTGGTTCCCCCGGCTTGCCGAGCCTCACAAACACGTACCGGGTGTACACCACATGGACGAACAAATAGAGCGCATAGACCGTTACCGCGACAAAAGCGATGGTGTGAAGTGCGAACAGCATGTCGGCTCCTTTCCCGACGTCAACCGAGGATCTTCCGGAACTCTTCGGTGAGCATCGGAACCACTTCGAACAAATCCCCGACGATTCCGTAATCGGCCACCTTGAAGATCGGCGCTTCCGGGTCGGTGTTGATGGCCACGATGGTCCTGGAATTGGACATTCCGGCAAGATGCTGGATGGCGCCGGAAATGCCGCACGCGATATACAGGTCCGGCGTCACCACTTTGCCCGTCTGGCCGATTTGCATCGGATAGGGAGCGTAACCGGCGTCGCAGGCTCCCCGCGAAGCGCCGACCGCGCCGCCCAGCACTTCGGCCAATTCGTAGAGCACCCTGAAGCCTTGTTCGTTGCGCACGCCGCGCCCGCCGGATACGATAATTTTGGCTTCCGTGAGATCAATGCCTTTCGTTGCGCTTTGCGCGATTTCCCGGATGCGGGTGCGAATGTCGGAAACGGAGACGGGAAATTCCGTAATTTCCGCCGTGCGATTCGGATCCGGCTCGACGGGTCCGAAGTTGTTCGGCCGTATGGTGAACACAAGCGGCGCGGCGGTGATCTTCTTTTTTTGGAAAGCCTTCCCCGCGTAGATCGGGCGGGTGAACACGACGTCATCGCCGGCAAGCTCCACTTTGACGACGTCGGAGACAAGCCCGTATCCGTTGCGGGCGGCAATGCGCGGCGCGAGGTCCTTGCCGACGGCCGTATGGGGAATGATGATCCCGTCGGGCGCAAGCTGCCGCAGAATCTGGTTGAAGGCTTGCGTGTAGCCGTCCACCGAAAAATGATCCAGCCCGGGATGCTTCACCACATACACGCGATCGGCGCCGTACCGGGCGAGTTGTTCCGTGAGCGCGGAATCCGCGTGGTTGTCGATGAGCACCGCGCTGACCTTTCCGTCGCCGGCCAGCCGCCGGGCAACCGCGAGAGCTTCGAACGTGACGTTTCGGAACCCGCCCTCGCGGGTTTCGGCCATGACCAGGATCTGTCTGCCCATCGGTTCCTCTCCTTGCCTTACGAAATCAGGTCTTTCAGAAGCTGCGCCAATTCCCGAACCTGGGAATCCAGAGAGCCTTCAAGAATCCTGCCGGCCGGTTTCGGGGGAGGCAGGTATTGTTCCGCAACCGCCGTTTTGGGTTGAATGGAGCCGAAATCCAGTTCCAGATCGGCGACCGTCCAGATTTCCAGCGGTTTCTTTTTGGCTCTCATGATATTGGGCAGCGTCGGAAATCTCGGTTCGTTCAACCCCTGCTGGGCCGTGAGCAGAACGGGCAGCGAGGCTTCGATGACCGCCTTGTTGCCCTCCATGTCTTTTTCCGCGACGACGGCATTCCCTTCGATGCGCAGGCCGGTAATGGCCGAGATGTGCGGAATGTCGAGTTCCTCGGCCACCCGGGGGGCGACCTGGGCCGCGCCGGAATCGACGGACATATAGCCGGCCAGGATCAGGTCAAACCCCGTTCGCCGGGCAACGCGGGCGAGAATTTTGGACAACGTGTGCTCGTCGCCGTACTCGATGCCGGACAGGGATTCGTCATGCACGAGGATGGCCCTGTCCGCTCCCATGGCCAGCGCCGTGCGCAAGGCGCTCTCGGTCCGCATGGGTCCGACGGAGACGACCGTCACCTCGCCGCCGTGTTCTTCCTTGATCCGGATCGCTTCTTCCACAGCGTATTCATCGTAGGGGTTGATGATGAATTTGACGTCTTCCTCCGAGATTTTGCCGTTCTCGATCCTGATTCTTTCTTCGGTATCGAACGTTTGCTTCAACAACACCAGGATATTCAACCGTACCCGTTCCTCCCCGGTTCCGAATGGTTATTTTCGGCCAAGCGCGAAGCGCGCCGCGTTCTCCCCGGCGATTTTTCCGAAAACGGCGCCGGCCATGAGCCCCGTGCCTCCCGGATAGTTGAAGTAAAACAGTCCGCCGACCAATTCCCCGGCCGCGTAAAGCCCGGGAATGCTCTTGAACGACGTGTCCTGCACCTCGGCTTCCGTATTGATGCGCAAGCCGCCGAAGGTGAACGTGATGCCGCAGGTGACCGCATAGGCTTCGAAGGGGGGCTGGTCGATGGTGTTGGCCCAGTTGCTTTTGTTGATGGCCAGGCCTTCCGTGCACCTTCCGTCCTTGATGTTCGGATTGAAGGGAATATCCGTGCGAACCGCCTTGTTGTACTCTTCAATCGTCTTCAGGAATCCTTGCGGATCGACGCCTTCCAGCTTGTGGGCCAATTCCTCCAGGGTGTTGGCCCTGACCTTCGTGACTTCCTTGATGCGATATTCGTCGCGCAGCAGATGGGCGACCTTCGCGTCGAAGATCTGCCACGCGAAGTGGCCGGGCTGGTTGAGGATGACGCGGCCGTACTTGGCGTACGTGTAGTTGCGGAAATCGGCGCCTTCGTCGACAAAACGCTCTCCCCTCGCATTCACCATGATGCCGAAGGGATAGCTGTGTTTCTGGTAACCGTCGCCGACTTTGAGATCGCCGAATTCCGGGGCGTTCAGGTCCCATCCGACGGCGTGGCATCCGGACCAGTTGCCGGCCGGGCTCGCCCCGATCTCCAGCGCCATCTTGATTCCCGCGCCGGTGTTGTAGCGGGTGCCGCGCACTTTGGCCAAGTCCCAGCTCGGTCCGAGATAGGCGGTGCGCATTTCCGTGTTGGCCTGGAACCCGCCGCAAGCCAAAACGACGGCCTTGCCGTAAATTTCGGTCGTTTTCCCGTCGATCCGGGCCCGGACGCCGTGGACGCCATCGTCGTCGTGGATGAGCTGTTTGGCTTCGGCGTTGTAGATCACCCGCACGCCTTCGCGTTCGGCGGCCTCGTGTTCGGCGTTGACCAGCCCTGGTCCTCCGCCAACCACTTCCACGGTCAGGCCGCCCCAGAATTTGAATTTGTTGTCGATTTTAAACGCCTGCCGGCCGTACAGCGGCTTGAAGCGAACTTTCTTGTTCTTGAGCCAGATCACCGTTTCCAGGCTTTTGCTCACGAGCACGTTGGCCAGTTCCGGATCGGTGCGGTATTGGGTCACCCGCAGCATGTCTTCATAGAATTGTTCTTCCGTGTACGTGCCGAAATCGGTGTTCTCGATTTCTTCCGGGGTCAAATCGGGCATGACCTTGAGCAGATCGTCGATGCCGTTGTATGCAAAACGGATGGCGCCGGCCGTGAACGCGCTGTTGCCGCCCCGTTCATGCTTCGGCGCGCGCTCCAGCACGACAACATCCGCTCCGTTTTCCCTCGCGGCAAGAGCCGCGCACATCGCGGCGTTCCCTGCTCCGACAACGATGACATCCGTTTTGATGGTTTCGCTCATCCCCACCGACTGAAGCTCCTTTCGACAGGTTTTGTCCGTGTCAAGCGTCTGTGAATATGTCAGGTTAACTGTTCTATGAAAATGTCAGGGAGATGATAGCTGATTAAACAGCCGCCGTCCTCTTGCAGACTAGCCGGATGCTGTGCTACGCTGTAACTGCTTGCTGGAGAATGGTTTTCTCCAGGGATGGTTTGCAGCGGGCTTGCGGGGGGACGCAGGCGCCGCTTCTTTTTTGGCCGTTGTTGGCGCCGGGGTCTGTGAGGCCTGCGTCTCCACACAAGGCCAGGCCCGCCCTTGATC
>LZRV01000033.1 GCA_002159065.1 Paenibacillaceae bacterium ZCTH02-B3
ATGCACATCTGCACCATCGCGCCCGACAGCACCTGGTGGATGCGTGGCAGTTCCAAACCGCCGATGACGGTCAGCGCCTTGGCGTATATGTAGTCGCCCGTATACATGGCGATGCGGTTGTCCCAGCGCGACCGGACCGTCAAACGTCCGCGGCGGATGTCGGCGTCGTCGATCACGTCGTCGTGGACCAGCGATGCCATGTGGATGAGCTCCAGGGCGACGGCCACACGGATGATGTTTTCCGGATCTTGCTTCCCGAACCTTCCCGCCAGCAGCACGAATACCGGCCGGATCCGCTTGCCGCCCGCCTGCAAAAGATGCAGCGACGTCTCGCTGAGCAGCGGCAGGTCGGAGCGGATGCTCCGTTCCAGTTCTTCTTCGATGCGGTCCAGTTCGGGTTTGAGCGATGCGTAAATCTCCAGCAGGTTCATGAGTTCACCCGTGACTCGCCAGGCTTGAAAACCGCCTCTCCGCCCGCCGCGGCTTCCGGATCGAATTCCGGCGGCAGGAGGCCGAGTTCCCGCGCGAAGCGGAAATACAGGCGAAGACCGGCTCTCTGGGCTTGTCCGAAATCGTAGCACAGATTGGCGAAATAGCCGTTCCAGTAGGCGGCCGTTCCGCCGATCTCCGCCGCCGCGCGCTCCACGAGGGGAGCGGGGTCGCGCAGGGCGCGCTCCTTTCCGGCCAGAAGCGCGCCGTGAATCTCCGCCACGGCCTCCGGGAAGGCTTCCGCCGTCTCCCGGCGCACCGCCCACACGGCGAAGGTCATCCAGTGGCCGGTCCACAGATGCCACACTTCCCCGAGATCCAGCACCCGGCAGCCATGCGGCTCCCAGGAGGCGCGGATGGCGTGGTCGCCGATGAGCAGGGCCGCGTCCGCCCGCTCCAGCATGCTTTCCAGAGCAGGTTCCGTATATTCGTAGGAAGGACTTCCGCCCCAAAATTTTTCCATGATGATCCGAAGCAGCGCCACCGATGTGGCCGAGGTCGTCGTGACCGCGATTTTGCCCCTGAGGACCCGTTCCAGCGGGGATTTCAGAAACAGCAGGATGGATTTCACCCGCCCCAGGGCGCTGACCGAAAGATCGGGCAGCAAACGGAACCGGTCCGCGTATTGCCCGTAGGCGAAAGAAGAAATCGCGGCCACATCGATCTCGCCCGCCGCGAGACGCCGGTTGAGCGCCGCCGGCATGTCCCGCACCGGCTCGACGGGAGTGCGGAGCGACGCGGGGTCGAAATGGAAAAACACGGGCCAGCAATTGGTGTACGGATAGATTCCGACGCGGATCGGACGCCCGGGTTCGGGACCCCGCTCGGATTCCTGCCGATACTTACTCATGCGCTTCTCCCCATCTCGGGTACAGTTCGTGATCGATGCCCATCTGATCGAGCACTTTCCCCACCATGAAGCGGACGACATCCGTCAGGTCCCGCGGTTTCGTATAGAACGCCGGCATGGCCGGGATCATGCGGACGCCGAGGCGCGCCAGCTTCAGCATGTTTTCCAGGTGGATGGCGCTCAGGGGCGTCTCCCGCGGCACGAGAATGAGGGGCCGCCCTTCCTTCATGGCGACGGCCGCGGCGCGGGTCAGCAGGTTGTCCGCCGCGCCCGTGGCGATGGCCGCCAGCGTCCCCATGGAACAGGGCACGACGGCCATTCCCCGGCAGCGGAACGATCCGCTGGCAATGGCCGCGCCGACGTCGTTCGGCGGGTAGTGCACGAGGACTCCGCGCTCCGGCGGAGACCCGAAAGCGGCCGCCAGCGCATCGCTGCGCCTGGCGGCGTCCCAGCCGAGCTCGTCCCTCAGCACCCGCCAGCCGGCGTCGGAAATGACCAGGTGCACTTCGTATTCACGCTCCAGAAGGGCCCGGACGAGCTCCACGCCGTAAACGGCTCCGCTGGCGCCGGTCATGCCGACCACCCAGCGGCGGTTCCCCGTCCCTTCCCTTCTTCCGCCTTCCGTCAGGCCTGCCATGCGCGCGCCACCACCAGATCGATGAACGTGAAGAAAAAGACCACCATGCTGAGGATGCCGTTCATCGTAAAAAACGCGGCGTCCAGCCGGCTCAGGTCGTGCGGGCGGACGAGCCGGTGCTCGTGCACCAGAATGCCGCAGGCCAGCGCCGTTCCCGCCAGGTACCACCAGCTCAGTTCGGTGAGCGCCATGAGCACCACGAAGCCGGAAGCCGTCAGCAGGTGGAACAGGCGGGCCAGCATCAAACCGCGGGCGATGCCGAACCGGGCCGGGATGGAATAGAGTCCTTCGCGGCGGTCGAAATCCACGTCCTGGCAGGCGTAGATCACGTCAAAGCCCGCCGTCCACAGCGCGACGGAAAGGTAAAGCACCATCGCCGGCAGCGACACCGCGCCGCTGACCGCCACCCAGCCGCCCAGCGGCGCAAGGCCGATGGTCAGCCCGAGGATCAGATGGCACAGCCAGGTGAACCGTTTCGTGTAGGAATAAAAAACCAGCATGAACACCGCGACCGGAAGGAGTTTCACCGCCAGCGGATCCAGCTGGAACGCGGCCCAGAACAACAGAAGCAAGGAAATGATGACAAACACGACCACTTCCGCCGACTTGAGCTTCCCCGCGGGCAGCGCCCGCGAAGCCGTGCGGGGATTGCGGGCGTCGATCGCCTTGTCGATCAGGCGGTTGAGCCCCATGGCCGCGCTGCGCGCGCCCACCATCGCCAGCAGGATCCAGCCGCATTCGGCCCACGTGGGCAGCCGCGCCTCTTCCGTCACCGCCCCGAGGATGGCGCCGACATAGGCGAAGGGCAGCGCGAAAATGGTGTGCTCGAACTTGATCATGTCAAGGAACACCCGGATTTTGCGGATCACGGTCCGGCCGCCTCCTTGATGCCGATGTGAATCGCGGCGACCCCTCCGGTAAGCGGATGGACACGCACGTCCGCAAGGCCCGCGGCCCGGAACCGCCCGGCCAGCTCTTCCATGTCCGGGAAGGAAGCCAGCGATTCCGGAAGCCAGCGATATTGCTGGTAGCGGTTCGCCACCCATTTGCCGATCAGCGGCATGATTCGCTCAAAGTAAAAGCGATAGACGGTGCGAAACGGCTCCCAGTCCGGCTTGGACAGCTCCAGGCAGACCACCTTGCCGCCGGGCTTGGCGACGCGGGCCATCTCGCGCAGCACCCGGTCGATGTCCGGCACGTTGCGCAGGCCAAAGCCGATGGTGACGTGGTCGAAGGTGTTGTCGGGAAACGGCAGATCCATGGCGTTGCCGTGCACGAGCTCGACGAGATGGGAAAGCCCGGCGCGTTCGATCTTCGTCCGGCCCACCTCCAGCATGTTGCGGCTGAAGTCCAGCCCGACCGTTCGGGCGCCGCTGGCCCGGGCCAGGGCGATGGTCCAGTCGCAGGTGCCGCAGCACAGGTCAAGGGAGGTCTCGCCGGGACGCACGTCCATCAGGCGCATCGTCCGGCGCCGCCACGCCTTGTGCCGCCGGAAGCTGATCAGATCGTTCATCAGATCGTATTTTGGCGCGATGCTTTCAAAAACGGCGTGGACATGCCGCTCCTTCGTTTCCGCGTCCATCCCCTTCACCCCAATTCCCTCGCCAGGGAAGCCTGCGAAACGCCGGCTTCCGCCAGGAACGGCTCGAAGAGAGGCCTGAGCTCGCCGGCCAGCTTGTCCGAAGGAAGGCGTTCCAGAAGGCCAAGCAGGAGTTCGGCGGATTGGCGGAGCAGCCCCGCCAGCGTGTCGGCCGCCGCGTATTTGTCCAGGCACTGGCGGATGACGCCGTCCTCCGGCTGCAGGCTGAGCCGGCGCCGGTCTTCCTCGCTGCCCGTCTGCAGCACGTGCCAGAATCCCCAGCCGCCGCCCAGCCGCTCCGCGCGCCGGAGGCGCCTGAGCTCCGCCAGGAGCAGCTCGCACCGGCTGAACAGGCGGACCATTTCCGGCCAGATGCGCCCCGCCCAGCCGCCCATGAGGGAGGAGAAGGTCACGAACAGGCCCGCGCGGATTTCCGATCCCAGCTGAACGTATTCTTCCGCGCTGAGCCCGAGCTGTTTCATTTTCGTGTAGAGGATCATTTTCAGCCGGTTCAGCTCGCAGATCGTTTCCCCGAGCCGCCGCACCATCCCGATCTGTCCCGCCTGGGCCATCAGGTGATAGAAACGGCTGCTGAAATAGTCCCCGGCCAATACCCTGAGCTGCCGGGCCAGCATGGCGCCGGCGTCCGCGGGTTTGCCGTCCTCGTCGTGATCCACCAGATCATGGGTGTCCAGCCCCATCTGCACCAGGGAGGTGCACAGCACCAGAACGTCCCTTTCCGCCGCCAGGGGCGGATCGGGCTGATGGGTCAGCATAACGTACAAAAGCCGCACCCGGCCGTCCGGAAATTCGGGCAGCTCCGTGTGCAGCGCGATCATGTCGTAATCGGTGTATTTTCTGGCCATCTGGACGATCCGGGTGATTGACATGCTCCAGCCTCCGGGGTTTCGGCAACCGCAGGGTTCACGAACGCTTATCGGGATACGTTGGTATTATAACATATCCGTTCCCCCCGCGGCACGAAAGCGGCGTTTTTCCGTTCATTCCGCCACGCTGTCCAGCCAGCGACGGCCCGCCGGCGTGACGAGCAGCCTGAATTGCGACCGCCAGTCCCCGTCCGTGAGGTCCCGAAGGGAACCGAGCTCGTCGAGCCGCTGCGGCGTCCAGTCTTCCCGGCGCGAATCGGCGGCGATGAGCAGCGCGCCATCCGTCCGGTTCCCCGCTCCGTACACGCGGACGAGCAGCCGTTTCACGTTGGGAACCTGGGCGAAGGAAAAGCGGGCCAGCGTGCCGACGTCTTCCCACACGGCGGCGGGCTGGCCGGAACCCGGCCGCGCCGCCAGATCCACCGTCAGGATGGCATGATCCCAGCCGACCCGCAAGATCCGGTTCCGGAGCGGCATCGCCGCCATCGCGTCCGCCAGATTGTCCGCGGTCAAACGCTCCACGCGAAGGGGCGTGAATACGGCCAGCGGCCTTTCGCCCTCCGCATGGCGAAAAGGCGGTTCCGCCAGACGGGCCAGGGCCAGAGCGGCAAAAAAACAAAGCGCGGCCAGAGCAAAGTTGCGCAGGACGAGGCTCACCCCAGACCACCCCCCATGTCCGACGGTTCGCTTGCGGCCCGCGCCGTTTCGCCGCGGAGCGCCCCATCCCCATTGTACAAAACAAAAAGGCGGGCTATGCCTCCGCCTGTCCCCGCGCTTCATGCCGCTCGCCGGTTCGCTCTCGCCGGCTCCGCGGCCGCCGTCCCGTTCTTTGCGTTCCCGTCCGCCTCGTGCTTCCCTCGCTCCGGGGCGCCGGTCAGTCCCCGGTTTCGAACGAACCGTGCCTGGTCAGCACCAGGGCCCGGCCGCGGATCTTGATGGCGGACGTGTGCTCGGTGAACTGCGCGATGAGCGCTTCGCCGCGGTCCAGTTTTTCGCTGTGGTGGAATTTCGTATCCTGGCCGCGTGTCAGGCCGTATACCTGGACGCCGTTGTCTAGGGCCTTGATCACGATAAAATCGGCCAGCACATGCTCCTTGTCCATGGGCTTCGCTCCTTCTCCCGCGCGTCCGTCCGGAGGGAGAAACGCCGGCCAATACGCAAAAACCTCCATCCGCATGCGGGATTGGAGGTTTGGAGGTCGATGCAATGGTCGAGACGACTGGATTTGAACCAGCGACCCCACCCACCCCAAGGGTGTGCGCTACCAGGCTGCGCCACGTCTCGACGTGCCATCCGGCGTTTCCGCCGTACCGTCCAAGCCGCGCCGGACGATCTCGGCAAGATACGAAAGTGATTATATCACAGCCCGGAAACGATGCGCAAGCACCCTGGGCGGGCAACGGGCTCCGCCCTTATTTGATCGCGTCCTTGAGCGCCTTGCCCGGCCGGAACGCGGGCACTTTGCCGGCGGGGATTTCGATTTCCGCGCCGGTCTGCGGGTTGCGCCCCCGGCGGGCGGACCGCTCGCGGACCTCGAAATTGCCGAAGCCGACGAGCTGCACTTTTTCGCCGTTCTGCAGCGCTTCCGAAATGATGTCGAACACGGCATCCACCGCGCGCGTCACGTCTTTTTTGGACATGTCGGTCTTCTCGGCCACCCGGGCGATCAGTTCGGATTTGTTCAAGCCCTGTTCACCTCCCGCCAATTTCCAGCATGTTATCTTTTTTTCCGTTTCACGGAAAATTATACACACCGTGGCGCGGAGGATGCAATTCCGCCTTACAGGATGATGGCGATGAGGCCCCCGGACCCCTCGTTGACGATGCGCGCCAGGGTTTCCTGCAGCTTGTAGCGGGCGTTGTCGGGCATCATGGCGATCTTGCCCTGGATGCCTTCCCGCACGATGGAATGCAGCGAGCGGCCGAAGATGTCCGATTCCCAGATCTTGATCGGGTCTTTCTCGAAATCCTGCATCAGGTAGCGCACGAGTTCCTCGCTCTGCTTCTCGGTGCCGATGATGGGCGCGAACTCCGATTCCACGTCGACGCGGATCATGTGAATGGACGGAGCCGTCGCCTTGAGGCGCACGCCGAACCGCGACCCGTGCCGGATGATCTCCGGTTCGTCCAGCTGCATCTCCTCCAGCGTCGGCGCCGCGATGCCGTACCCGGTGGTTTTCACCATTTCCAGCGCGTCGGCGAACCGGTCGTATTCCCGCTTGGCATGCACGAATTCCTGCATGAGCTGAAGCAGATGGTCCTTGCCGCGGATTTCCGTGCCGACGATTTCCGTGAGCACCCGGTCATACAGCTCATCCGGCGCGTACAGGTCGATTTCCGCCACGCCCTGGCCCATGTTCATGCCACTCAGGCCGGCGCGGGAAATGAAATCGTAATGCGAGAACTGCTGGACGACCCGATCCACGTCGCGCAACCGGCGGATGTCCTTCACCGTGTCGCGGACGGCGTTTTCAAAGCTGGATCTGAGCCAGTGCTTTTCGTCCAGCGCCATGACCCAGCTGGGCAGGTTGACGTTGACTTCATGGACGGGGAATTCGAACAGGGCCTCGCGAAGGACGCCCAGCACCTCATCCTCGCCCATCGTGGCCGCGCTCAGGGCCAGGACGGGTATGTCGTATTTCTCCGCCAGTTCCTGGCGCAGGGCCTGCGTTTCCTCGCTCCTCGGCCGGACGGAATTGATGACGAGGACAAAGGGCTTGCCGACTTCCTTCAGCTCGTTCACCACGCGTTCCTCGGCTTCCACGTAGGCGCTGCGCGGAAGGTCCGCGATGGTGCCGTCGGTGGTCACCACCACGCCCAGGGTGGAATGTTCTTGGATCACCCGCCGGGTTCCGATCTCCGCCGCTTCCTGGAACGGAACCGGCTCATCGAACCACGGGGTCGTCACCATGCGCGGCCCCGTTTCGTCCTCGTATCCCTTCGCCCCTTCCACGGCGTACCCGACGCAGTCCACCAGCCGGACGTTCACTTCCAGCCCGTCCGCCACCTTCACCTGAACCGCCTGGTTGGGCACGAATTTCGGCTCTGTCGTCATGATCGTCCGGCCCGCCCCGCTCTGCGGCAATTCGTCGATGGCCCGGACGCGGTCCGCTTCGTAGGCGATGTTCGGAATCACGACGGTTTCCATGAAACGCTTGATGAAGGTCGACTTGCCCGTCCGGACGGCGCCGACGACCCCAAGGTATATATCGCCGCCGGTGCGTTCGGCGATATCCTTGAAAATGTCCACTTTTTCCACGGAAATTCCCTCCCAACATAAATGGCGAAACCTGCGCGATCCGCCCGCAAGACGGACTCGTACACCATGGACCGGTATCATTCTATGAGCGAGAGTCGGGATTATTCCTTCCGAACGGCAGACGGTGCAAGATTTCCGTGGAAGGCGTGCCTGAAGGGGATAGCGAAAAGAGGAAAAAAGAAAGAAGGACCCGGGTCACCGCGGCGCTTCCGCCGCCGGCAGACCGTCCTTCCAGCGGTAAACGGGAGATTTCACCGGCACAAGCGGCGAACGTTCCACCAGGAGATCGCGCAAATCCGTTTCCGGACCGGGATCCGCGCCGCTTGTCCTGACCGCTTCCGCCACATCGACGGCGTAATCGGCGTACACCCGGCCGTCAGCGTCGACCATAAGCGGCAGGATGTGTCCGGAAAACACGCTGGGAACGCCGGGATCGCGCATGCCGAGCCGGGCGAAATCGATTAACCAAAGGCCGGGATAGATTTCCTCCCCGGCCGGCAGCGGATTTCCCCGGCCGAGGAATTCCCGGATCCGCCGCTGCACCCCGTCGATCCGGTCCCACACGCGCAGATCGAGCAGCCGGACCTTCGGGTCGCGTTCCTCGTCGACGATGAGAAACAGGTACGGCCCGCCTCCCTCGAACGCCGCAGGCGGCGGAGCGGGGAGAAAGCCCGCGCTTTTCAGCCGGGCGAAATCGACGCGGAACTTTTCGTATTTCGGCACGTTGGCATCCGCGTTGAAAAGGGGCAGCGTTCCATGGGTCTCGAAATAGCGGTTTACCGCCTCCTGCACGGCAAGAGCCGCTTCCCGGGGCGCCATGCCGCCGTCCGGCGTCCGGTCGCGCGGGTACAGGCAGCCTCCGGCCGCAAGCAGCACGAGCGCCATGGCGACGGCCGACGCCGCTTTTGTCGCGCGCCCGAATTTTCTCATGCGATCGACACCAGGCCGAACAGCGTTCCGAACAAAAACACGATAAACGCGGCCAGGATCAGGAGACGGCGCACAATGCCCTTCGTCTTCAGCCTGGCGAAGGTGACCATTCCCGCGGACAGCGCCAGCATCCCGATGGCCGCCAGGGAAATCCACATTTTCGTCATCGCGTCCATCCGCTTCATCCTCCTCGTCCCCCAAATTATAGCACAAAAAAAGGACCGTCCCCGAAAAGGAACGGCCCCGGGAGGACATGTCATTTTTTCAGCATCATTTTCATCATCGATTCCAGCTGGCCGGGATTCAGGCCGCTTTTTTTGACCGCGCCGACGATTTCCCGGATCGTCGACTCCGACACCGGGACGCCGGATACGGCCGACACCTGCTTGATGAGCTGGCGCAGCTTGTTCTCGTCCTGCAACGCGGCGGGCGTGACGCCGTCGGCGATCCTGCGGAGCGCGCTTTCGGAGATTTGCCTTCCGGTTTTTTTCGCGACGGCGCCGAGCACTTGCTTCGACAGATTCTTGTCCATGGTTCCCCTCCTCGGCTGCTTGTGCCATATCCTATGAGGAAGGGAAGAGCCGGGTGTGGGCAGGCCGGGTCAGCCGCCCGTGCGCGTGTGCGGCACTTTATCCCGGTGTCTCATGATTTCTTCGATCTCATGGGTTCTCACCCGGCCCATGAGCGCCTGGACCGCTTCCCGGGGAGATTTTCCCGCGAACAGGACGTCGTGGAGCTGCTCGGTGATCGGCATGCTGACGCCGTAGAGACGGGCCAGCCGGTAAGCCGCCTTCGTGGTGTTCACGCCCTCCACCACCATTCCCATCCGCTTGAGCACTTCGTCCAGCGGCACGCCTTCCGCCAGCATGTAACCCGCCCGCCAGTTTCGGCTGTGGCGGCTCGAACAGGTGACCACGAGATCCCCGACGCCGGCCAGTCCCGCGAAGGTCAGGGGATTGGCCCCCATGGCTTTGCCGAGCCTCCCGATTTCCGCCAGTCCGCGCGTCACGAGGGCCGCCCGGGCGTTGTCGCCGAAGCCGAGCCCGTCGGACAGGCCGGCGCCGATGGCGATGATGTTCTTGACGGCGCCGGCGGTCTCCACTCCGATCAGGTCGGGGTTGGTATAGACACGAAAATATTCGTTGTTCATGAGGAGATCCTGGGCCCGTTCCGCGGACTCCCGGTCGATCGACGCGACCACCACCGTGGTCGGCAGCCGGCGGGCGACCTCCTCCGCGTGGCTCGGCCCGGACAGGGCGACGATGCGTTCTTCCGGCCGGCCGAGCTCCTCCGCCAGAACGGTGGACATCCGTTTCAGATCGTCGGGGGCAAACCCCTTGGCGGCGTGGATCACCAGCGCGTCGGGCGCAAGACTCGCAAACGCGGCCCGGGCCACTTCCCGCATGGCGGCGCTGGGAGCGGCGAACACCACCGCCCGGGCTCCTTCCAGCGCGGCGGCCAGATCGGACGTGATCCGGATCGTCCGCGGCAATTCGATGCCGGGCAGGTAATGTTCGTTGCGCCGCAACCGTTCCATCTCTTCCGCGTGTTCGCGGCTGCGCGCCCAAAGGGTCACCTCGTGTCCGTTGTCTGACAGCACCCGGGCCAGAGCCGTTCCCCAGCTGCCGGCCGCCAGGACCGCGACTTTCTCACGCGTCATGGGACTCACCCTTTTTCCGGCCGCCAAGGCGATTCTCTGTGCCCTTGGCCAACCGGACGATGTTGCGGCGGTGTCGGACGAACGCCAGCACGGCGATGACGACGGCTCCCGCGATGACGGCGGGGTCCGCGCGGAACGCGGCGGCGAGCGCCGGCAGCGCGGCAGCCATCACCAGCGATCCGAGGGACACATAGCGGGTGACGGCGATGACCGCGATGGCGGCGACGCCGGAGATGACCATCGGCCAGAAGGCCAGCGGCGCCATGACGCCGATGGTGGTGGCGATCCCTTTGCCGCCCCTGAACAGAAAATATGCGGGCCAGTTGTGCCCGGCGACCGCCGCCAGACCGGACAGCACCGGCACCCAGGCCGCATGGGCGCCGTCAAGGCCGGAAGCCGCCCACCAGCCAAGGGCGACGGCGGCGGTGCCTTTCAGGGTGTCCAGCAGAAACACGGCAACACCCGGTCCTACGCCGAGCACGCGCAGGGTGTTGGTCGCCCCCGCATTGCCGCTGCCGTGCTTGCGGATGTCGATGCCCTTGAGCAAGCGGCCGATCACGATGCTGAAAGAGACGGAGCCGATCAGATAGGAAGCGATGACGGACAGGACGGCGAAAACGTACGGCAAGGAACGACTCTCCCATTCCTCTATTCGTCGTCGGACTTGCGGCGCGCCAGCAGCCGGATTGGCGTGCCCTCGAAGGAAAAGGCCGCGCGCAGCCGGTTTTCCAGATAGCGTTCATAGGAAAAATGGAGCAGCTCGGGATCGTTGACAAACAGCGCGAACGTCGGAGGCTTGACCCCCACCTGCGTGGCGTAGCCGATGCGCAGCCGGCGTCCGCGGTCCGACGGCGCCGGCGTCACGGCGACGGCGTCGACGATGACTTCGTTGATGAGATGCGTGGGCACCCGCATGGCATGGCTTTCGGCCGCCGCCCGCACCACCGGCAGCAGCTTGCCCACGCGCGCCCCGGTCTTGGCCGACAGAAACACCACCGGCGCATAGCGCATGAACTGGAACTTTTCGCGGATTTCCCGGGTGAACCGGTGCATCGTCTTGTCGTCTTTTTCCACCGCGTCCCATTTATTCACGACAAAAACCGAAGCCTTGCCCATTTCGTGGGCGTAACCGGCGATGTGCTTGTCCTGTTCGGCGATGCCCGCCGTGCCGTCCAGCACGACCAGGGCCACATCCGCCCGTTCGATGGCCTTCATCGCCCGCATGACGCTGTATTTTTCGACGGACTCGTAGATTCTTCCTCTTTTGCGCACGCCGGCGGTGTCGATCAGCACATACCGCTGCCCGTCCCGTTCGAAGGGGGTGTCGATGGCGTCGCGGGTGGTGCCCGCCACCTCGCTCACGATCACCCGTTCCTCGCCCAGGATGGCGTTGACCAGGGACGATTTGCCGACGTTGGGCCGGCCGATGACGGCGACTTTAATAACATCTTCGTCATATGTATCGTCTTTACCTTCCGGCAGCAGGGACACCACCGCGTCCAGCAGGTCGCCGATGCCCGTGCCGTGGGCGCCGGAAACGGCGACCGGTTCGCCGAAGCCCAAACTGTAAAATTCGTAGATTTCCGCCAGCTGTTTCGGATGGTCCACCTTGTTGACGGCGACGACCACGGGTTTTCCGGCGCGGTACAGCATCTCGGCCACGTCCCGGTCCGGTTGGGTGAGCCCGGTTTTGGCGTCGGCCATGAACACGATGACGTCGGCCTCTTCGATGGCCAGCTCGGCCTGCATGCGCACAAGGCGGACGATCTCGTCCTCTTCGCCGCGCATGATGCCGCCCGTGTCGATCAGGCTGAAGAGGCGGCCTTTCCATTCGCCGGTGCCGTAGATCCGGTCCCGGGTGACGCCGGGCGTATCCTCGACGATGGATACGCGCTCTCCCACGATCCGGTTGAAAATCGTCGACTTTCCCACGTTGGGCCGGCCCACGATGGCGACCACGGGTTTGGCCATTCCTTCCACTCCTTGCGTCTCCCGTACCGCTAACCATCATAGCAAAAATGCCGTGGAAAGGCGAATGGCGGCATGACGGTTTTGCCGTTTCGGCGCGGGCCGGCGAAATCAGCGGACGGGCGGCGTGCGCTCGACCAGCACGAAATGGTGGTCCCCGATGCGGCTCGCGGCGCAATCCAGGACTTTTTCCAGTTCCAGGGCCAACCGTTCCGCGGCTTCGGGACTGCCGGCGGCAAACACCGGCGCTCCTCCGCCCGTCACTTCTTCCCTGCGCGCGGTCACAACGGCGATGATTTTGCCCATCGCTTCAGTCGCTTCGCTCCTTTCCTTTCCGGTTGGCCCGGACGGGGTGGCGGACGGCCGCTTCCAGCAGGGGCACATTCCGGACCGCGTCCAGCGCCTTGTCCCTGTCCTGTTCCCTGGCCAGCGCAAGGACGCCCACCCGGCCCGTCGCTAGTTCCAGTTTGGCCAAGGGCACAAGGGCGGGCTCCCCTTCATCCCGCATGACGCCAAGGCGTGTTGACAGATCGTACAGGATGGCCTGCCGCTGGCCGCCATGGGCCAGCGTTACCCGGGCGTCGTCGTTCTTCGGCGCAAGCACGATCCCGATGCCGGACCGCATGATCAGTTCACGGTCCTCCGGCAATCCGACATTCATCATGTATATGTCGCCGACATAGACCCCCGCTTCGTCCACGCGCACCGGCGCGAAGGAAATGTCGGCGATGTCCCCCACCCTTCGGCCGCGCATGAGCAGCCGGGTGGCCGGCAAGACGGCGGCGCCCGCCGCCAGTCCTGCCCACAACCCGAGCCAGACGCAGAGCAAGCTGACGAAAAAGGATGCCAGCATCACCACATAATTGCGTCCTTCGAACGCGACGGCGATGCCCTCGATATAGGAGTCCCCCCGGGGGACGAGCTCCTGCCCGTCAACGGCCCTCAGCGCATTGCGTTCCATGCTGCGGACTTCGCGGAATTGCTGCGCGGCCAGGGACAGAAAGGTGATGGCCGTATATTCCTCGGCCATGAGCGCCGGCACCGCCAGCGCGCCCAGGGCGCCCGCGATGAGCCCCAGCGACAAATGGATGAGCCGGCCGTGCGGATAAGCCGGGTATTGCCGATAATCGCTCCGCAGAAGCAGCACCCGGGCGATCAGCCCGACGGCCGTGCCCAGCACGACGGCAAGCACGTCCCGGTCCGCCGCAAGACGGAAGCCTTCCCATCCGCTCACGCCCGATCCCCCGCCCTTCCGTCCCGCCGCGCGGGCAGCGGCGGCGCAAGTTCCCGCAAGGCCAGCGACGCCGCCCGGCAGACGGCGAAGGCCAGCCACCACATGTCCGCCAGGTATTCCGGCATGGGCCACCCCGGCGGCGACCCGAGGCGCAGGCCAACCAGGGCGGCGGCCGGCAGCACCAGCGAAAGAACCGCCAATTGCTCCCGCGCCGTCCGGAGCATCAGGGCGGTGACGGCGCCCAGCAGCACGGGAACGCTGCGTTCGGGTCCGGCGGCCAGCGGTCCCAGCCAGACCGCCGGATGCGTCGCCACGAGCAACAGGGCGGCGCCCAGCGCCGACGTCCCCAAGACGGCAAGCCGGCTTCGGGGCCCTGCGGCGCGGCAGGCGAGAAAAGCCGCCGCCGGAAGCGCAACGGCCGCCATGGCCGTCCGGCTTCCCGGAGGAAACAGAAAGCCGGCCAGCCATCCGGCGGGCCACAGGGCGAAAAACAACGCCGCCGCCCGGGGCGACAGGTCGCCGGCCAGCTCCCTTCGCCAGCCGCTCCACCACAGGACGAGCGCGGCAAGCCACAGGAGAACCGCCGCGTATCCTGCGCTCATGGAAGCAAACCTCCCGTTTCGCATCCGTCTCTCACGCCATGCGCACCTCCCGCCCGGCATCTGACGGTAGTATGCGCAGGAAGCGGCCAAACGAAAAAGGCAGCCGAACGGCTGCCTTCCTGGCCATTTCGCGTCCCGGACGCGGGTCGGTATCACTTCAGCTTGCTGAGCTGGTCGCCGAATTTCTCGCCGAGGGTGAAGCTCATGCCTTCCGGCTGCGGCAACTCCTCCTTCTGCCGCTGGCCGCGCTCGGACCTCGGCGGCGCTTCCTCGGCTTCCTTGATGGACAGGGAAGCGCGTTTCTCGGCGGGGTTGAAGTCCAGGATCTTGACCTTGACTTCCTGGCCTTCCTTCAGCACTTCATGGGGCGTGCCGATATGACGGTGCGCGATTTGCGAGATATGCACCAGGCCTTCCACGCCGGGGGCAAGTTCCACGAACGCGCCGAAGCTGACCAGCCGCTTCACCGTGCCGGTCACGATGTCCCCCGCGTGGAACTTGTCGGCCGCCGTTTCCCACGGTCCCGGCAGCGTCGCCTTGATGCTCAGGCTGATCTTGCCGATGGACGGATCGACTTTCAGCACCTTGACCTTCACTTTCTGCCCTTCGGACACCACGTCCGCCGGATGGACGACGTGATGCCAGGCCATTTCGGAGACGTGCACCAGGCCGTCGACGCCGCCGATGTCCACGAAGGCTCCGAACGGCGTAAGCCGCTGCACGGTGCCTTCGATCACCTGGCCGGGCTCCAGCGAGGACATGACGCGTTCCTTCAGTTCCTCGTATTCCTGGTCCAGCACGTCCTTCTGCGAAAGGATCACCTTGTTGGCGGAACGGTCGAGCTCGCGGATTTTCACGCGAAGCTTCTTCCCCTTGTAGCCGGAGAAATCTTCGACATAACGGCGCTCCACCATCGAGGCGGGAATGAAGCCGCGAACCCCGACGTCGACCACGAGGCCCCCTTTGACCACGTCGGCGACGGTGACCTCGAACACTTCGCCCCGCTCGAATTTCCCCTGCAAATCGTCCCACGCCCTTGCGCTGTCCGCCAGGCGCTTCGACAGGACGAGGCGTTCCTTTTCGTCATCGATGCTGAGGACCTTCGCCTCCACCTCCTGTCCGACCTGCACCGCGTCCGCCGCGTTCTCGACGTACACCGCGGACAACTCCCGAAGCGGGATGACGCCGTCATATTTGTAACCAAGGCTCACGAAAGCCTGGTTGTCTTCGATCTTGACGATGGTGCCCTTGACCGTATCCCCCTTTTTCAAAGACACGACCTGTTCCATCTCGTCCTGGCTGACCGTTTCTGCGGCCGGCGCTTCCTGAGTCTTGATCTCGTCCGTCATGTAAAATACCTCCTCAGTTCTACCCCTGCATTGACATTATTTAAACCCGCGGCCGGCGCGGCGTTTAAACCTTTTACGCTTCCCTGACCATGGCTTGGGGCCGGCCCGAAGACGGTCTGCCGGTCTCGAGCATCTCGCGGATGCAATCCATGATCGCCTTGGTGGCCAGCTCCGCGTCACCGCCGTAGGGGGCAAGGTCCAGCGGTTCCCCGTAGACGACAATCATCTTGGAAAAAGGGCGGTAATGGCCGATCAGGGCGACCGGCACCACCGCGGCCCCCGCCCGCAGCGCGATGGTCACCGCGCCGCGCTTGCCCTCGCCCAGCGTGCGGTTGCGCGTTCCCTCGGGGAAAACGCCCAGGATGTTGCCGCAGCGGAGGATGTCCAGCGCGGTGCGAAGCGTCTCCTTGGTGACCCCTCCGCGCTTTACAGGAAACGCGCCGAAATACCGGATGATTCCGCGCAGGACCGGAACCCTGAACAGTTCTTCCTTGGCCATGTAATACACTTTGCGGTTCAGCCAGGCGGCCAGCGAAACGGGATCCTGCACGTTTTTGTGGTTGCTGCACAGCACCACGGGTCCCTCGGCGGGCACATTGGACGCGCCCCGCGGTTCCATGCGGTACAGCGCCCTGAGCAGCGCCCGCGCGATGATCCGGCAAATGCGGTATACCATAATTTACTTCTCCTTCTCCGAAAAGGTTCTTGCCGCTTCCCGGCTCCATTCGACGATCCGGGCGACGACCTCGTCGATGCCCATGCCCGTCGTGTCGAGAAACCGGGCGTCCGGCGCGCGGAGAAGAGGAGCAATCTCCCGTCCCTCATCGAGGCGGTCCCTTTCCGCCATCTCGCGTTCCAGTTGCTCCAGGGACACCCCGGCGCCTTCACCGAGCTGACGGTACCGCCTGAGCGCCCGTTCCCGGGGCGACGCGGTCAGAAACACTTTCAGTTCCGCGTCCGGAAGCACGTGGGTGCCGATGTCCCTGCCGTCCATGACCACTCCCTTGCCTTCGGCCATGGCCCGCTGCAGCTCGGCCATCCTTTTGCGGACGGACCCGATACCGGCGACTCGGGCGACGGTGCGGCTCACTTCGTGCGTCCTCAGCCGGTCGGTCACGTCGCGGCCGTCGACCAGCACCCGTTGCCCGTCGGGTCCCGGAATCAGCTCGATATGAAGGCGCTGGGCCAGCCGCCCGATCGCCTCCCCATCCTCGGGCGACAGGCCGGCTTCCAGCGCCATCAGGGTTACGGCGCGATACATGGCTCCCGTGTCCACATACACGTATTGGAGAGCGTCTGCCACGAGCCGGGCGACCGTGCTTTTGCCCGCTCCGGCGGGTCCGTCGATGGCGATGTTGATTCGGTACGACCCAGGAGCGTCCATCAAAGGGGCAATGTCCTCCCGATCGGCTGCGCAGGCCATGGACGGCCCGCGCAAAGAATGAGGAAATTATACCATACCGCCTGGGCGGATGCAAAAACCGAAAACCCGCGCGGACCGCGATTTCCGGGCGCTTTCGGCGCTTTCAGGGGATGTCCTCGGCCGGCACTCCCTCCCGCGCCTCTTCCGCCACAAGCCAGATCCGAATCTCCGGTATCCGGAGCAGGGCCTGGAACAGCGCAAGCAGAACGGCCAGGACGGCGATCCACCGGACGAGTCGCCGCTCGATCCCGCCGGACCAGGCGAGGAACGCTTCCCGGTACCGGCGCACGCCAAGGCCGTCCGTGCCCGGATGTGCCCGCGGCCCGTCCCAATGATTCCCGGTTGGCTTCATTATATCATGTCCTTCCTCAATTTGGCATTGCAACCGACGGAAAAAATAGAATCGGCAGCAAAAAAACCGGCGTCATCCGCCGGCCGTCCCTTCCTGCTTGTCCGGGAGCCTTTCCACCGATTCTTCGGCGCCCGTTTCCGCGTTCATGAAGATGCGGTACGTGGAATCGTTGATCTTCCCGGTGAAAACGTGGCAGAGGACCAGCTCGTGCACGTCGTTTTCGATGACGCCCATGTGGTGTTCCTCCAGCCGGAAGCCGCCGTTCAGGCCCCGCCTGGCTTCTTCCGCGCCGATCTTCGCCGGGCGGGCCGCCACCGTCTTTGCTTCCTCTGGCGCGAACACGTGGTCCGCCGCCATGAGGCCGATCACCTCGCCGTCGTCCAGCGCCACGCGCACGGTGGCCTTGTCGGGATAAATCCGCACGCCGTTCCGAACGGCCGCGAACACGAAGGACGCCGTCCGTCCGTATCTGTCCGCCGAAATCGGCTCCATCCCCTCAAGACCCGTCCGATCGAGGAAATTCGCCGCCTTTTCCCGCGCTTCCCCAAGTCCGATTCGCGGCTCGCCCGGTTCCCGCAGCCGGACGTACCGGAGCAGCCGCCCGCCTTTCCTCGTGAAGTCCATCCGGATCTCCGCGCCGTTATCGTCTTCCGCGGAAACGGCGAATCCGGGCAGTTCCGTCCCGATTCCGTATTCCTCGACCCGCATCCCGCCGGCGGCAAGCCGCCCGAGTCCGGCTTTCCGCAGAAATTCCCGCGCCTTCGCCTCCGCTTCCTCCGCGTTGACGGGCATGCCGTCCAGGTCGTTCTCCGAGCGTCTCCGCTCGGCGGAAAGCACGGACGGGCTCCAGCCGTCATCCGGATAGGTTCCGGCTTTCCGGTCCAGGGTGCGGAAGCCGTCGATGATGGCGCTGTCGTAGGGTTCCTTTTCCGTGGCCAGGGCCACTTCCACGTCCATCCAACGCAGCCTCTGCCGGATGACGTCGTTCTGCAGCCGGTCCAGCTCGCCGCCGATTTCTTCGGACGCTTTGTACAGGGATTTGAGCATCTTGATCTCCTCTTCCGACAGCGGCTGTTTTTTCAGATCCCGCACGGCGGTATGGTAGGCGAATTCGGACAGCCGCGCCAGGAACTGCTCGGCCTTGTTCAGCGGCATCATGGCCAGCGGGAGCTGGCTGATGTCGCTTTGCGCCTCGCTGGTGAGACGCCAGACGTTGATCAGGCCCTTGCGGTGCATCCCGTCCGACTTTTCGGAAACGGCCAGGGTCCGCCCGAGCTCCTCGTGAAGGCGGTTCATCCGCTGCGTCAGATCGTGAAAGGCCCGTTGGTACGTGTTTTCCGCCTTGATCAGAACCGCGTTCTTTTCCTGGTGTTCCTGGTAACCCCAAACGATCGCTCCGGCAAACAGAAATGCGAAAACCGGGAAAAACACCCGGCTCAAACGTCCGTACATGACACGCCGGCTCCTTTCGCCCGTTGGCCTTTTTTGCCGTTAGTTTGGGAGAAAGGAGCCGGCTTTATGCGTCTTCCACCTGGATGTCGAAGTCGTCGGTGTTGTCGCAGAGGCACATTCGGAATCCGGTTTCGATGCGATCCTTCTCTTTGCGGCCGCGAAGAACGAATCTCTCGCCGCATCGCCTGCAGCGAATGGTCACCTTCACCCGTCGGCCGGCCATGGATGTCCCCCTCGCGCTCGTATCCTTTATCCGCAGTATGTCCCGCCCCCTCAGGAATTAACCTCTTCCTCGCGTTTCAGCAGGCGAAACGGCGATACGGCGTGGGCCCGGTGCACGAAACGGATGCCGCCGACCCACAGGAGAAACATGAACGGCACGACGAGCCACACCATCGAGGAGGAAAATACGGCCAGGGTCAGATAATCGTAAATGCCATGCGCAAGAAGGGGGACCAGAAAGGCCAGCGCGGTGTGGAGCCGGACGGACCGGCCTTTCGCGAATTTGGCCTTGCCGAGGAAAAATCCCATGAACACGCCGAACAGGGCGTGTCCCGACACGGGCAGCAGCGCGCGCCACATGAGCACGCCGATGCCCGCCGGCTGCACCAGCAGGGCGAACAGGAGATTTTCCACCGTGGCGAAGCCGAGGGAGACCGCCGTGGCGTAGACGATGCCGTCGTAGGGCTCGTCGAAATGGGAGTGAAGAAAGATGATATGGTAGAGCACGAACCATTTGAAAAATTCCTCGACGCCCGCGGAAGTGCCGAAGGAAAACGCCAGATCCGATTCGCCAAGCCACAGGGCGGCGGCTCTCTGCACGATCATCACGGGAATCACCAGCAGGCCGCCGATCAGGAACATTTTGGCCACCAGCGGCAAGGGCTCGGCGTCATACCGGTCGCTCAAATAAAAATAGGCAAGCAGGGCGATGCCCGGCGCCACGGCCGCGGCCAGCATGGCCAAAAGCTCCAACGTCCGCTCCCCTTCCCCGCCGGTCTGTCAGGAGAAGTGCCTGGCGAG
The DNA here is from genome assembly GCA_002159065.1 of Paenibacillaceae bacterium ZCTH02-B3. GTDB lineage: Bacteria > Bacillota > Bacilli > Paenibacillales > Paenibacillaceae > ZCTH02-B3. The sequence continues at coordinate 19,695 of LZRV01000033.1, forward strand.
CACGCCGACGGCGCCTTCCGGAATAACCGTCTGCCCGTATTCGTCCAGGACCGCTTTCGTCATCGTTACGGCCTCGCCGTACTCCGCCAGAACCGCGACGGCATTGTGGCAGATGTCCGGCGGCAGATCCGCCGGTTCAAAACGCAGGATCCAGGCGTCGCGGTAACGGTACAGACGCCCTTTCCTGGTCATGCGGATCAGGCGGCGCGCCGCCCCGATGGCGTCCTCGATGTCGAGAAACCGGTAGGTAACCGCGTCGGTTCGTTCCAGGGAAACTTCGATTTCGAACATTTCTTCGTCCAGTTCGTCGTCCGCCGCGGAACCGTCGTCGGCGCCGATTTTGCCGCGGGTGACCACGACGACCATCCCCTGCGCGGGCATGGCGAATACCTCGACCGCCAGCGGGCCGGTGGCGTCGAAACCGAGCTCGTTGTATGCCTGGTCCATCATTTCGCTGAAGAGTTCGTGAACCTTGGGGATTTCCCGCCAAAGGTCCTCTTTCTGGATCCCGCGCTCCGACAGATCGTCGAAGGTAAGGAAGATTCGGATTTTGTCGTTGCCGAGCCGTTCCATCCTCATGACTGGGATCCTCCTCCGGCGCGTCGGGTGATACAGCGTATGAAGCGCAACACGCAAGGTGCGCCCGCGGAACCGGCCCTCGCGCTTTTATGTATCATGTTATCATTTCCGGTCTCGAAATGCACTAGTAAAATTGTACGAGCCCCCGTGAGACGCGCCGGAAGCGGACGGAAAAAAGGCGTCCGTTCCCCTTGCGCGGGGTCCGGACGCCCTTGCGGCGGACGACAGCCGTCCGTCATTCGACAATTTCTTCCATGATTTTGTCCACCTGTTTCCGGACCGCGGACCGTCCGAACAAGGCCTTGCCCAGCGAATCGGTCACGGCCGCGAACCGGCCGTTTTGCCGCATGCCCATCGCCAGGGCGGCACCCGCCAGCCCGCCGAGCAGAAAAGCCGTCCATCTCACCCTGATTCACCTCCGTCAAGCGCGCATCCCCTTTCTCAGGGTGCCGTCATCTGTCTAGTTTGGCCCGGAAAGATTGCCGCATGCTCCCACAAATAAAGGAAAAAAGTCCCCGTGTTGAAATCTCCAGGATGTGATAAAATTCGAGACAAATCCGCAAAACGCGACGCGCGGCGAAAGGAGCGCCTGTCCGTGAAATTTCCAGCTCCAGCCATCCTTGTCGTGCTTCTTTCCCTGGTCCTCGTCACCGCCGGCTGCTCCGGAAACCGGGAATCCGCGTCCCCCGTCCCCGGTGATCCCGCCCCGGAAACGGACGCCTCCGCGGCAACGGAAACGCCCGCTGAAACGGGGAGCCCGACGGAAACGGAGACTCCCCCGGGACCGGAACCCGCGCCGGAAGCGTCTCCCGCGCCGGCATCCCCGGAGCCGCCGGAGCCCGTCCCGCTCTACCGGATGAATGCCGTCTACGACATCGTGCCCATCGATCCGGACCAGGCGGACAAACGGGTCGTGCTGCTCACGTTCGACGACGGGCCGAAAAGCGCGGATACCCTTTTGCCCATGCTGGACACCCTTGACCGGCACGGCGCGAAGGCGATCTTCTTCGTCAACGGCTACCGCGTCGACAAGAACCCGGATTTGCTGAAAGAAATCCATGACCGGGGCCATGCGGTCGGCAACCATTCCTGGGATCACATCCCGCTGGGAAAGGAAAAGCCCGAGACCGTCCGGGACCAGATCGGCCGGGTCCAGGACATCGTGCGGAAGCTCACGGGCGAGGCGCCCCGTTTCTTCCGTCCGCCCCACGCCTCCGGAGGAGAAGACGTCCGCAGGATCGCCGGCGAATTCGGCCTTCTGTACATGACCTGGTCGAACGGTTCCCTCGACTGGGACCTTGGCAAGGTCAAAGAAGAAGACCGCCCGCAGGCGGTCATTGACAATGTGATGAAACAGCTTCGGCCGGGCAGCAACATCCTGATGCACGAACTTCCGTGGACGGCGGAGGCCTTGGACGGGCTGCTCGCCGCCATTCGCGGGGAGGGCTACCGCTTCGTCGATCCGCGCGAAATCGCGGCGGACGGCGCCGCAACCCGGTAAACGCGGCAAACGCCCGCCGGGGCGCAAATCCCGGGAAAGGCTCGCTTTCCTGGTCATCCTCCCGTTCCGAAATTCCGGTACCCCCACCAGATCAGGCCGGCGACGAGGGCCGCAAACAGCGCCACAAGCAGCCGGTAAAACCAGCGGATCAGCCGGCCGTATTGCGAAGGATGCAGCAGCGACCGGGGCGGCAGACCGGTTTCGGGAAGCCCGGCCGCGGCCAGCGCGCGGGCGATGGCTTCGTCCAGGGTCACTTCCTGCTGCCGCTCCTGGCCGGTCTTACCGGCGGCGAATCGCTTCGCTTCCTTGTAGCGGGCCCATACCGCCGATGCCGTCTCTTCCCCGCGGTCTTCGCTCATGCCTTGCCTTCCCCCCGAAATCGGATGATGAGTCCCATCGTGAAATCGATGAGAAAGTGGGCGACCATGGGGGCCCAGATCGTTCCGGTCTCCTCCATGATCCATCCCAGACCGTAGCTGACAAGAAACACCAGGCCCGTGGGCAGCCAGTGCCTGAGGTACCGGACATGGACGGCCGCAAACAGCACGCTTGTCCAGTAAGGGCCAAAAGCGTACTGGACGGCTCCGCGGAACAACAGTTCCTCGCAAAAAGCCACGAGCGCCGCGATCAGCGCGATGTGCCACACGGCCCGCCTGCGGAACAGCCGCTCGTTGACGCCTCCGTCATCCACGGCGTCTTCCCGGATAAAGCGCGCCAGAAGCAGGTCGGCGGCGAGGACCAGGGCGGCGAATCCGGTCCCCCACAGGGCGAACTCGGCGGTTTCGGGCACCGCCAGCAGGGAAAACACGTTGCGTCCCTGTAAAATAATCCATACAATACCGATAATAACGGTGAGGAACTGCGTTGCGTACAGGTTGGCGAGCAGGACCCGATCGCTCACCCGGTCGACGGAAACCGGCCTGAACCGCCACCTGCGTCCGTTGAATTTGTTCATGATGCGCACGGTCCGTTCCGTATCAGTTTTGCGAATCCGGAAGAACAAAGGAGTAACCGATGGACAAAGGGCTGAAAAAATCCGATCTGACGTTTTCGCTCGGCTTTCTGTTCACGCTGGTGGTGGCCGTCGGCGCCTTCTTTTACGGAATGAAAATCGGCGCCGAGCGGACGGAAAGGGTGTACGAAGCCGAACGGCAGGCCCGGATGACCGCCGCGGCGGCGGAAACGGCGGGCGAAGCCTACCGCCAGCAGGACCTCGTTTCCTTTTATCATACCGTATTTTTGCCCTATCGTGAATTTGCGGGCGAGTGGCTTTCCGTCCGGCACAAGCTGCTCACCGGGGCAACCGGCGACCGGGCCGCCCTCCTGAGGGAGCTTTCCCGCACGGCCGGCCGCAAATACGACGAAGCGTACATGGCCGCCGTTCCCCCGGTTTCCCCGCTTCTGATCGAAGCCCGGAGCCATTACCTCAGAAGCCTGCGGAACTTCGCCGACAGCCTCTCGCGTCTCGCTTCGGGGGCGAACGAGGGGAGCGTCGACGAACTGCTGGCGCGGGTGGAAGCCGACGATGCGTTCCGGCAGGCCGTACGCAACGCCCAGCAGGGACAGCGCGGCTATTACGCGGCCATGGTGCAGTGGGCCGCCAGCCTTGACCCCAACATCCCCGGGGATTACACTCCGCCGGACCCTCTGGGATTCGACGAATGGAACCGCCTGCCGCTGCTGGTCAAATTCAGCGTGGCCGCGGACTATCTGTCCGGACGGGAAGCCGTGGACGAATTCCTCCCGCAGGATCTCGCCGCCAAGACGGACAATCTGATCCGTTCCGGGCAGGCGTCCAGGCTGAACCTGTCTTCTTTCGCGGAGGCCGCGGATCTCCTGATCGGCACGGAAGCGGTCCGCTCCGGCGACTATCTGCAGCTCGGGCCGCAGCTTTACAGCGCGAAGGAGATTCTGCCGCAGCTGCCGTTTTTCAGCTCCGGCGGCTGACGGGCCCGGGCCGGACACGGCCGCTCCTGTCACCGGTTTGTCATTGCAATGGAACGCCTCCTTGCTATAAAATAGGAAAAGTTATTGGAACCTGAAGCGAGGAGGCTTGTTGCATGGCGAACCTGGTGGTCGAAGCTTTGATCGAAATTCCCGCGGGAAGCCAAAACAAATACGAGTACGACAAGGAGAAAAAGCGGTTCGTCCTCGACCGCGTGCTCTACTCTCCCATGCACTACCCGACGGAATACGGGTATCTGGAGGGAACGCTGGCGGAAGACGGCGATCCGCTTGATATTTTGGTGCTGACCACATTCCCGACGTTCCCGGGCTGCGTGATCGAGACGCGGGTGATCGGCGCGCTGATCATGTCCGACGAGAAGGGCCAGGACGAGAAGCTCCTGGGCGTGCCGGTAAACGACCCGCGCTGGAACCACGTGAATTCCCTGGACGACGTGTCGCCGCACATCCTGAAGGAGATCGCGCATTTCTTCGAAAGGTACAAGGATCTCGAAAACAAGAAAACGGTCATCGAAGGCTGGAAAGACGCCGAATTCGCCAAACGGCTGTACGAAGAGTGCGCGCGGCGTTACCAGGGCGCCACGAGCGCTCCGACGGCGTAAGCCGGTGCGGGAGGATGCCAAATGTTCAAAGTGCTCATCTCGGATCCCATCAGCGACCAGGGCATCGCCTTGCTGGCCGAAGCGCCGGACGTGGAGATCGACAAAAAAACGGGGCTGAGTGAAGACGAGCTTGCCGCCGTCATCGGGAACTACGACGCGCTGCTCGTCCGCAGCCAGACGAAGGTGACGGCGCGGATTCTGGAAGCGGCACCGCGCCTCAAGGTGATCGGCCGCGCCGGCGTCGGCGTCGACAACATCGACCTGGAAGCGGCCACGCGCCGCGGCGTCGTCGTCATCAACGCTCCCGACGGCAACACCATCACCACCTGCGAGCACGCCTTCGCCATGATGATGGCCCTGGCCCGCCACATTCCGCAGGCCTACGCCAAGACGATTCGCGGAGAATGGGACCGCAAGTCGTTCCTGGGCGTCGAGCTGCGCAACAAGGTGCTCGGCGTCATCGGCATGGGCCGCATCGGCAGCGAGGTGGCCATCCGCGCAAAGGCGTTCGGCATGATCGTGCTCGGCTACGACCCGTTCCTGACGGAAGAGCGGGCCGAGAAGCTGGGCGTGCGTCCCGCCTCCTTTGAAGAAATCATCCGGACGGCGGATTTCATCACGGTCCACACGCCGCTGACGCCGGAAACCCGCGGCATGATCGGCCGCGAGCAGTTCGCGATGATGAAGAGGGGCGTGCGCATCATCAACTGCGCCCGGGGAGGCATCGTCGACGAGGCGGCGGTGGTGGAAGCCATCGACGCCGGCATCGTCGCCGGCGCCGCCTTCGACGTGTTCGAGCAGGAACCGCCGCCTCCGGACCATCCGTTCCTGCGTCATCCGAAAATCATCGTGACGCCCCACCTCGGCGCGTCCACGGTGGAAGCGCAGGAAAACGTGGCGGTGGACGTGTCCGAGCAGATCCTGCACGTCCTGCGCGGCGAACCGTTCAAGAACGCGGTCAACATGCCATATGTGCCGCCCGAAGTGATGGCGAAGCTGGGACCCTTCTTCGACCTTGGCCGCAAGCTGGGCAGCCTGGCCGTGCAGAGCGTGGACGGTCCGATCAAGGAAATCGTCATCAGCTACGCCGGGGAACTGGCCGACATCGACACCCAGCCGCTCAACCGCCAGATCGTGGCGGGCGTGCTGGCCCATCACCTCGGTTCCGACCAGGTGAACGCCGTCAACGCCTTCCATCTGGCCAAGAACCGGGGCATCAACATCATCGTCGCCAAGAGCCGCGAGTCCAAGGGCTTCACCAATCTGGTGTCGGTCACACTCCGCACCACCAGGGAGGAGCGGCTGGTGGCCGGGACGACCCTCAACGGCTTCGGGCCGCGCATCACCCAGATCGACAAGTTCCCGATCGACGTGGAACCGCAGGGTCACCTTCTGCTTGTCTCCCACCATGACAAGCCCGGCATCATCGGCAAGGTGGGCACGCTGCTCGGCAACAACGGCATCAACATCGCCACGATGAAAGTCGGCCGCGCCCTGGCCGGCGGCGAAGCGATCATGGTCCTGACCGTGGACAAGGACGTGCCAAAGGATGTGGTGGCCAGCATCGCCGCCCTGCCCGAGCTGAACAGCGCCAGGGAAATTCGCCTGGTCTGAGTTGTCTCCCCGTTGGGCCCCGCCGGCGAAACGTTTCCGATCGTTTTGCGGAATGGTCCCCGAAAAGGCATGGGCGCCGTCCGCCTCCTGCCCCTCAGGAAGCGGATGGGCGCCCTTTTTTGCGGCCGGCCGGCAGGCGGACGGTGAAGGTGGTTCCCTGTCCGACTTTGCTGCGCACGCCGATTTCCCCGCCGTGGGCTTCCACCAGATGCCGGACGATGGCCAGTCCGAGTCCGGTGCCGCCGTCCCGCTCGCGTTTGCGGGATTTGTCCGCCTTGTAGAACCGTTCGAAAATGTAAGGAAGGTCTTCTTCCGGAATGCCGGAACCCTCGTCCGCCACTTCCAGCTCCACCGCTTCTCCCCGGTGCATCGCCGTCTTCCGGGCGGCCAGCCGGATCGCCTTGCCGGCGGGCGTGTGGCGGAAGGCGTTGCTCAAGAGGTTCGCCAGCACCTGTTCCAGCCGTCCGTCGTCCGCCTGCTCCAGCACCAGGTCTTCTTCCGGCACCGCGCATTCCAACCGGATGCCCCGCTCTTTGGCCATCGCCGCGTACTTCCGATGGACCCGCACGAGCAGCTCGCCGACGTTCACCCGCCGGAAAATGAGTTCCACGTGGCCGGCTTCCATTTTCGCCAGATCGAGCAGATCCTGCACCAGCCGACTCATGCGCATCGATTCCTCGTGGATGACCCGGGCCAACTCCTTGCGCTCTTCCGGCGTGGCGGCAATGTCGTCCAGGAGCGCTTCGCTGTAGCCCTGCAGCATCGACAGCGGCGTGCGCAGTTCATGGGACACGTTGGCGACGAAATCCCGCCGCATCTTTTCCGTGCGGAATTCCTCCGTGACGTTGCGGAACACCGCCACCGCGCCGCGCACGCCGTCTTCTCCGGCAAGGGGGGTCATCACCACCGACCAGACTTCGTTTTTCACGTTCAGCTTGGCGGTGAGTTCGCGCTTTTCCCGGATGACGGTCCGGAACGGTTCGCGCAGGGGGCCGGGGACTTTCCGGCATTCGATGGAGGATTCCCCTTCTTCCTCTTCCTCCCACATCACCGCGTTCCAGGCTTCCAGAAGATTCTCGCCCTTCGGATTGGTCATGATGACATTTCCGCCGGCGTCGAAGGTGATGACCGCGTCAGACATGCTGCGCAGCACGCCGCTCAGGTGGTCCCGTTCGTGCTGCAGGTCGCGGATGAGCTTGTCCAGCTCCGCCGCCATCATGTTCAGCGCGCCGGACAGTTCCCCGATCTCGTCCGACGACCGGTAGGTCAGCCGCACGGAATACTCGCCCCGCGCGATCCGGTTGGCCGCCTGGATCATTTCCCTAAGCGGCTGCGTGATCTTGGTGACCAGAAAGAAGGCGAAAAAGGTGGTGAGGAGAAAACCGACGGCGCCGGTGAACATGAACATGCGCTCGATCTTGACCGGGTCGGCAAAGGTCAGGTCGATGTACAGCAGCAGGAAGAACCCCACCGTGCAGATGACGATGCCGACCAGGCCGATGATCGTCAGCCACAGCTTTCCGACAACGGTTTTCCAGATGGCCATCGGTTATTTCGGCACCTCGAGCTTGTACCCGACGCCCCACACGGTGGTGATCATGGCCGCCGCCTCCGGAGACGCGCGGCTCAGCTTTTCGCGCAGGCGCTTCACGTGGGTGTCCACCGTGCGCAGGTCGCCGAAGAAGTCATAATGCCAGACATCCTTGAGCAGTTCCTCGCGGGAAAACACCTTGTCCGGCGAACTGGCCAGATAATGGAGCAGCTCGTATTCCTTGGGCGTCAGATACACTTCCTGGCCGCCCGCCGTCACCCGCCGCGCCTCGTGCTCGATGGTCAGGTGCGGGAATTTGATGACGCTGGACGCCGCGTCCCGCGTCCAGTAGGCGCTGCCCGCGGACCGCCGCAGGATCGCCTTGATGCGGTACATCACCTCGCGCGGGCTGAAGGGCTTGACCACGTAATCGTCGGCGCCCACCTCGAACCCGTGCACGCGGTTGACCTCTTCCCCCTTGGCGGTCAGCATCAGCACCGGAGTGGCCTTTTTCTGGCGCAGCCGCGAGCACACTTCCGTACCGTCCATGCCCGGCAGCATCAAGTCCAGAACGATGAGATCGTAATTTTGGTCCAACGCCATGCGCAGGGCCGTTTCCCCGTCTTCCGCCTCCTCGACCTCGTAGCCTTCCTTTTCAAGGTACATGCGCAGCAGCCGGCGTATCCGTTCCTCGTCGTCCACCACCAGAATCTTTTTGGCGTTCTCGCTCACCCTTCAGCAGCTCCTTTCCGCATATGATTCCAAACCGCACGCGGGCACGCCCTCCGGGCGCGCCGCTTCAGGATACTCCCGCGTAGGAATGCAGGCCTGCAATCAGGAGATTGACGCCGATCAGCGTGAACATGACGATCAAAAAGCCGATGACCGCGAGCCAGGCGGAACGGATGCCGTGCCAGCCGCGCGACAGGCGGAGATGCAGATAGGCGCTGTAGAAAAGCCAGGTGATGAGCGCCCACACTTCCTTCGGATCCCAGCCCCAGAAACGCGACCAGGCGATCTGCGCCCAGATCATAGCGAAGACGAGGGCGCCCAAGGTAAACAGCGGAAACCCGATGGCGATGGCGCGGTAGCTGATCTCGTCCAGGTCGTCCGGATCGATGCCGTCCAGGGCGGGCTGGATCGCCCTGGCCAGGGGCTTGCGGATGATCAGCCGCAGCAGGCCGTACAGCAAAAGCCCGACGATGACCGACCAGACGACGGTGTTCCATTTTCGTCCGGCGTTGACCCCGTTCATCCACGACGGCGTCTCGAAAAGCGGCTCCGTCATGCCGAGGAACGGGTCCATGGAGACGGTCTCGCTGTTGTACGGTTTGAAAATCGGCGGCAGGCCGTATTCCACCGTGCTTTCCTGTTCGATCACGTTGCCCCGCGCGTCCACGGTGACCGTTTCCTGGCGGAATTCGGCGTGGTACCCGGCGGCGCGGAAGCCGAATACGGCGACGAGGAACCCGATGACGATGACGATGACCACCAGGGTGAATTCGGCCCAGAAACGGGCGCGGCGGCCGGCCTTGTCCGTGCGGCTGAAGTCGGTGACCCGCAGGATCAGGATCAGGGCCGCGGTAAAGCCCACGGCGAAAAACGCCTCTCCGAGCACCGCCGTGGTCACGTGCAGCCGGAGCCAGATCGAGTTCAAGGCCGGCACGAGAGGCTGCACTTCCGACGGAAACACCGAAGCGTAGGCGACGATGATGATGGTCAGCGGAAGGGCGAATGCGCCCAGCAGGGGATGCCTGTACGCGAACCGGATGACAAAAAACGCCAGCATCATGGCGATGCCCAGCGCCATCAGGAATTCATAAAGGTTGCTGACCGGGATGTGCCCCGCGCCCGCCCAGCGGGCGAAAAAGTAAACGAGATGCGCCGCCCATCCGGCGGCGGCGAGCCACAGGCCGATATTGCCCCATCTCCTGCGGTGCGCTTCCGGTTCCCGGTTGGCGAAACGGCTGCCTCCCACGGCCACCGCGTAAGCGATGAACGAAAAGCAGTAAAGGAAAAACGCGACAATCACCGCATTGCTGCTGATCTGAAGCCAATCGGTCAAGATTCCTTCCTCCTGTTGTCCAGCATCTTCGCGTCGACTTCGATGCCCGCTTTCGCCAGGGCCGCCGCCACCTCCGCGCGCAGGCCGAAGCGGTTTTTGTTCGTGTGGGCTCCCAGCGACAGGACGCCGTCGTCAATGCGCAGCCAGATGCGCCGGTGGTTCCAGTAGATGCCCATGACGAGGCCGATCATGGTGATGGCGGCGCCGGTCCACACGTAGGGCATTCCCCGATCCACGCGGACGTTCAGGTAGCTCGTGTAGGTGGAAAATTCGACGTCTTCCATCGACATCACGCGAATGTCGAACATCTCCGCGGCCGCGCCGTTGATCCGGTCCTGGCCGAACCGCTGCCGGTCCGCCTCGCGCGGAAAATACAGATAGGGAACCCCTTCCTCCGGGAGGCCGGGTCCCTTGATGACGAACACGAATGCCGGCGCGTTGGGCTCCCGCGACAGCGTCACGGGCTCCCCGTTCTCGTCCAGCCCGAATTCGGGAAAACTGTCCCTGAGTTCCAGCGTAAAAGGACCGACCGAATAAGTCAACGGCGGGTGGCGCATCGGCAGTTCGAAGGGACCGTAGGACTGTCCGGTGCGCTTGTCGACCAGCGTCGGGCGTACGGAAATCAGGCGCGGCGCTTCGGCAAAATCGTACTGATAGAGCCTGAGTCCCCTGTAAGACAGCGGGCTGTTGACCCGGATGTCGTGGGCGGCCACCTCTTTGAGTTCCGGCTCGCGGGTGGCGTCGTCGCAGTAGGCGACGCATTCGTACAGGACCGCCTTCGTGGTGAACTGCTTGACCCGCAGCTGTCCCTTGAGGTGTTCCGGAAGTTCGTCGTCGCTGTAAAAGTCGATGCGGAAACCCAGGCTTTTGACGAAATAGCCAGTCCGCGGAATCTGCTCGATTTCCCCGTCGTCCAGCCCCACGTACTCGTCCATGTACCAGCCGGGAATGACGCCTCTCATGAGGACGGCCAGCAGAAAGACGATCAGGCCGATGTGGATCACGTAGGGACCCCACCGGCTGAAACGGTTTTTCTCCGCCAGCAGGGCGTTGCCGTCCGTCCGCACTTTGTACCTTTTGCGGCTCAGGATTTCGGCGAATCTCGCCGTCCATGCTTCGGCGTCTCCCTGAATCGGGCCGACGTACACCACCTGCTGCCGGGTGATGAACTGCAGGTGCTTGCGCACCTGTTGGCGGGTGAGCGCCCGGTAAAGGGGCAGCACCCGGTCCAGGCTGCAGATGACCAGCGAGGCGCCGATCATGACCATCAGGGTGATGAACCACCACGATTCGAACGTCCGGCTGAGCCCGAGCGCGTGATAGACGGCTCCGATCGTTCCGTAATTTTCCCTGTAATAGGCGGCCGGGTCGGTCAGGTTCACAAAGGCGCTTTCCTGAGGGAAAACCGTGCCGAGCGCCGCCGCCGCCAAAGTGATGACGATCAGCCAGACGGCGACCCTCACCGAGGAGAAGAAATTCCAGACCCGGTCGACCGGATTGGGATGCGGTTTCTGCGAGCGGCGCGCCATGCCGTCATAGCGCATTTCCAGCACGGAATCCGACGCGGCCAGTTCCTCGTCGAGAGGCTTGCCGCACGCCTCGCACAGCACGGTGCCCACCGGATTCTGATGCCCGCACTCGCATTTGGTGTTCCGGATCAACGCCATCCCCCTTGTCCGCGCGCCCCGGCATCAGGCGCTTTCCAGCAGGCTTTTCACCCGTCCTTCAATTTCCTCGATGGTGAGAGGTCCGCTCACGATCTGCCGGATGACGCCATTTGCATCGATGAAATACGTGGTCGGGTATTCGCGCAGGCCGAAGGCCCGCTCCGTCCGCCGGTTCGTGTCGAGCAGAATCGGAAAGCTGACGCCGATCCGGCGGATGAAGTTTTCCACCCGGTGCCGGTCTTCGCTCAAGTTGATCCCGACCACCTGCAAGCCCTCGTCTTTCCAGGCTTCGTACTGCTGCTGCAGGGCCGGCATCTCCTCCCGGCAGGGCGGGCAGAACGTCCCCCAGAAGTTGAGGATGAGCGGATTTCCCGCGTATTCTTCCAGCGTGTGCGCCTCACCCTGAAGGTCCGCCAGACGAAAGGACGGAGGCTTGTCCCCGGGGCGAAGCACGTCGCCGGAAGAGGCGAACGAGCGGCCGACGGCGTAGCCGCCGACCAGCAGCATCAGCGCGAGAATGAGGTATTGAACGGATTTGTGACGGCGCATGGCAACCCCGACCTCCGTCCGATGCCGGCTTTGGTTCCATTATAACGAAAACGCCGGCGTCCGAACGCCGGTCCGAACCTGCGGTTTTGAACAATGTGTGACAACGGTGCGTGCCGGGGCGTGACGGATGTCGCGGCCTGATCCGTCTCCCGTCCGTCTCCGGGCTGGTCCGCGCCGCACCCGCCCCTTCGATTTCCTCCGGCATCCGTCCCCGGCCGAAAGTCTTCCCGACTTAACGCCCGTCCCTGATATTCCTCTCCCTCCGGGTTCCTTCGCCTTCTGCGGCTCTCTTCAGCAAGGCGATCTCCTCCTCGGTCAAGGGGCGGTATTTGCCGCGCTTGAGCCCCTGCAGGGTGAGCCCGGCGAACGCGACCCGCTTCAGCCGAAGCACCGGATGGCCGATCGCGTCGAACATGCGGCGGACCTGCCGCTTCCGGCCCTCGCGAATGGTGATCGAAATCGTCGCCCACCGGCCGTCGGGGTCCACGTCGACGTATTCCGCTTCCGCCGGAGCGGTCATGCCGTCCTCCAGCCGGATGCCCGAGGCCAGTTTCTCCAGGGCGGTGCCGTGCGGGACTCCCTTCACCGTGGCGTGGTAGGTCTTGGGGACGCCGTGTTTGGGGTGCGTCAGCCGGTACGCCAGTTCCCCGTCGTTGGTAAGCAGGAGCAGCCCTTCCGTATCGTAATCGAGCCGGCCGACGGGAAACACCCGGGCGGGCACATCCTTCAGGTAATCCTTGACCACGGGCCTGCCCCCGGGATCGGACATGCTGGTGATGACGCCCTTGGGCTTGTTGAACATCAGGTAGACCTTGGGCTGGGAATCGACAGGCTTCCCCGAAACGGTGATGACGTCGCGCTCCGGATCGGCCTTGGCGCCGAGTTCGGTGACGACGCGGCCGTTGACCGCCACCCGGCCGGAGGCGATCAGTTCCTCGCACTTGCGCCGCGACGCCACCCCGGCCCGAGCCAGAATTTTTTGCAGTCGTTCCAAACGGCCTTCACCTCTTCCCCATCATACCGCACCGAACAACCAGCGACAAGCCGCCACGGCGGCGAAGAAGCCGACCAGGTCGGAGAACAGGCCGACTTTGAGGGCGTACCGCGCCCGGCGGATGCCGACGGCGCCGAAGTAGACGGTCAGCACGTACAGCGTCGTGTCCGTGCTGCCCTGGATGGTGGCGGCGATCCGGCCGATGAGGGAATCCGGCCCGTGCTCGCGGATCAGGTCGGTGACGTAGGCCAGCGATCCCGATCCGGTGAGCGGCCGAAGCAGCGCCAGCGGCAGCACTTCGCCGGGCACGCCCAGCCGTTCCATGAGCGGGCGGACGGCCCCGGTCAGCACGTCCATGGCGCCGGAAGCGCGAAACATGGAAATCGCCGTCATCATCCCGACCAGATGGGGGATGATGGCGACGGCGGTCTGAAAGCCGTCCTTCGCTCCGTCGACGAAAGATTCGTACACCGGCACGCGGCGGAACGCGGCGTACAGCGGAATGAAGGCGATCAGCGCGGGAATCGTCCATATGGACACGGCCTGGAGAAAGGCGGACATGGCCCGTTACCCTCTTCCGGACGCTTCCGCCCGGCCCGTCGTCCTTTCGGACCCCGCACAACCCGCGGTGCCGCGGCAAACCGCGGGTTCATCCTGAATCCGGTAATTGGCGCGGGCTGTGGAGGACGCGCTCCCTTTTCCTCCGGTATCCGCCGAATAAGGCGGCGCGCCGCTCTTTTTGCGGTACCATCGGTCGGCGGCGATGGCCGCGCCCGTCGCGATCGCGGTGGCGAGCAGCGTCGAACCGATGATCTCCGCCGGGTTTTGCGAACCGAACTGGAGGCGGATGGCGATCAGCGTGGTGGGCACCAGCGTGATGCTCGCGGTGTTGAGGGCCAGCAGGGTGCACATGGCGGGCGTCGCCGTATATGGATCGGGATTGAGCTTTTGCAGCTCCTGCATCGCGCGGATGCCCATGGGAGTGGCGGCGTTCCCAAGCCCCAGGAGATTGGCGCTCAGGTTGGAAAGGATGTATCCCATGGCCGGATGGTTCCGCGGCACGTCCGGAAACAGCCAGCGCACCACCGGCCCGATCAGGGCGGCCAGCTTGCGCACCAGCCCGGCGTCTTCGGCCACGCGCATGAGCCCCATCCACAGCACCAAAATGCCGATCAGCCCCAGGCAGACGTTGACGCCGGTTTGCGCGCCGCTGAAGGCGGCGTCGGTGACTTCCTTCATTTTGCCGGTCAGCGCCGCAAACCAGAAGCTGAACAGGATCATCCCGAGCCAAATCCAATTCACCATGGGCGATCGCCTCCTTGGACATACATGGATCCGAACGAATGCCGGCTCTCCCGATAAGGCGCATTGCCCGCATGCCCGGCTTTCCCCCTTAAGGCCGGGTTTGACAGCGGTTCCGCGGCAGCCGCACGTTTTCGGTGACGCGAATCGGGCGGGCCTCAGCCCGGCCTCGCCCGATCCGCCGCTTCGCGCATCGGAACGGAACCGATGACCCGCCCGTCCAGTTCGAAGGTCAGCCGGCCCCGCAGGCCGAACCGGTATTCCGGCGAATCCGGCGGGTAGGGCTGAAACAGCGCGCGCAGCTTCTCCCGTTCGCCGGCCGCAAACGGATAACGGAACGCGGCCGCCGCTTCGTAAGGCAGGCCTTCCAGGCGCTGTCCTTCGGCGAAAACCTCTTCCAGCGGAAACGCGGCGAACCCGTAGTCCAGCAGCCGGCGGTGATCCTCCCAGTCGTTGCCGTCGTTCAGGGTGACGGCGATGAGCTGTTGCCCGTTGCGCGTCGCGGAACTGACCAGGCATCGGCGGGCCAGACGGGTATATCCGGTCTTGACGCCGTCGGCGCCCTCGTAACGGAACAACATCTTGTTTTTGTTCAGGAAATGGTAGTCCCAACCGCCGTTGGGATTGGGAAAGGTCTTGACCTTTGTGGCGGCGATCTTCCGGAAGACCGGATTGCGCATGGCGTAGGCGGTCAGCTTCGCCAGATCGTTGGCGGTCGAATAGTGTTCCGGCTGGTCGAGCCCGTGGGGGTTGGCGAAACGGGTGCCTGACAGGCCGATCTCCTCCGCTTTGCGGTTCATGAGAAACACGAAGCCTTCCTCGGAACCGCCGACATGCTCGGCGATGGCCGAGGCGGCGTCGTTGCCGGAGCGGAGCATGAGGCCGTACAGCAGGGTTTCCAGCGGCACCTTGTCCCCCGGGCGCAGATAGATTGACGATCCTTCCTTGTAAGCCGCCCTGGCGCTCACCGTGACGATGTCGTCCAGGCGGCCGTGTTCAATGGCGACGATGGCGGTCATGATTTTCGTCAGGCTGGCGATCCGCATCCGGCGGTCGCCGTTCACGCTGTGCAGAATCCTCCCCGACGCGGCGTCGATCAACGAGAGCGCTTCGGCATGGGTGGCGGGCGGCCGCATGGCATGTTTCGCCGCCGAAACGCCGACGGCGTCCGGATCGGCCGCCGCCGCGCGCAAAGCGGACCATGCCGACGCCAGAACAAGCAGCGCGAGGCAGCATGCCGCCATCCTCCTCCTGGGCGTCGCGTTCATCCTGGACCTCCCATCCGGTCGATATACTGTATGTGGGCGTGTCCCCGAGTATGAACAAGTTCCCGCGGACAAAAAAAGGATCGGAGCGAACGCTCTGATCCCCGCGCGGCCGCTTCCGGCCGTCGTCCCGGCCGTTCAGAGGACGGGTCCCGCTTCCTGGCGGCCGGCTTCCCCTTCCATGTCGGGTTCGAAAATGATTTCCTCGACTTCTTCTTCCCGCCCGGCTTCCCACATCTCCCGGATGCGGTCGATGAGCTGTGGCACGCTGTCGATCAGCCGTTCCCACAGGTGCGTCTGATGGTCCAGGGAAACCACTTTGACCCCGTGGGGGCCGACCACCAGAAAGGCGATCGGGGTGATGGATACGCCTCCCCCGCTGCCGCCGCCGAAAGGCAGCTGAACCACGGCGCCCCCGTTGTCTCCTCTTTTGGCATCTGTACGGCCTCCGGCGTAAAAATCGCTTCCCCCCGCCGCGAAACCGAATCCCACCCGGGATATGGGCAAAATGACGCTGCCGTCGGGGGATTGCACCGGTTCGCCGACGATGGTGTGCACATCCACCATTTCCTTGATGTTTTCCATCGCGGTTTGCATGAGGCTTTTGATCGGGTGCTCGGACATGGCGAACTCCTCCTTGGTTGTGCCGGAATTTCCGGTACCAATGTCCTTCGTAGGATGCGCATGTCGACGTCCGTTTATGAACGCCCGCGCCGGAATCCGGACCGCATGGCGGATCAGGGCGCCCAGCAACGCGGACAGGCGGATGCGGAAATCCGCTTCCCACACAAAAGCGAATCGGGGTTCGTGAAAAACGGGGCGCACTCCTCCGTGCGGCCGGGCGTCCAGCCGGATCAGCGTTCCGGCCGCTCCGGCGGCAAGCCCTATGACGGTCCAGGCCATCCCGGCCGCGACGCCGGTGGACCCCGCGTCTCCGGTGCCGATTTCGAGGTCCGTCCGCCAGCGCGTGCAAACCGCATTGCGCAAATGGTTCAGCGTCCATGCCCACTGAAACGGCAAATCCGCGAACCGCCGGGCCTTTCGCGCCGATCGAAAGGCGCCGGCGCCGGTC
>LZRV01000034.1 GCA_002159065.1 Paenibacillaceae bacterium ZCTH02-B3
CCCCTGTTGAGCGTCTTATCGAATCCGGAACGCTTTCGCCTGTCCAGATCCAATGGCCAAGGGAATTTCAGGCTTCCCAGGATCCGTTGGCTCTGCATCGTCAATTGGAGGTGCTGCTTTCCCATCCCGAAACATCCGCCAATGTCACACCGAAACCCGTGATGGCTACCTGACGGCCTCATTGGGTAACAAAATTACGTGAGTGATCCTTTTTCCTTCGGTAACATTTTTAAATGAGTTGACACGCTTGCGGGAGATCCCGTCACGGTTTCCGCAACATTTTCGCCCGGCGTTCGTCGCCGCTGAACTTTTGCCTGGCCGCGGAAGCTTCGGACGGCTTTCATCTGCCGGAGATCAGGGGGTGTTACGGGCCGCGGACCGGCGCCGCGCGGATGGAGGCCGCTTCCGGCGTCAGACCGGGGTTCACGATTTCCGGCTTGTGCGGCTCCGGCATATAAACGCGGTTGCTTCTTATGGACGGGTCCCCCGAATCTTTGGTCTTATATATTTTGAAGTGTCTAGATCTAATATTTAATATATTAATTTGTCAAGAAAAACCTTCTATTATTCAGTTTTTCCGAACAACCGCCGAAAAACTTGCCAATATCATATATTATTTGCTACAATCCAAGACAAAAAATATATGATTTCTTTCTCCAGAAAGGAAGCGTTCCGAAATTGCAACTCCGGGAAAGAGGATTGACCACCGAATATCTGCACGACCTTCTGAAGGAAATGATTTTCGGGTGGAAGCTGGCGCCCGGGGCGAAAATCAACATCAACCATCTGGCCCGCGAACTGAACGTCAGCCCCATCCCGCTCCGGGAAGCCCTGTCCCGGCTGCAATCGACCAACCTGGTGGTTTTCGAACCGAACAAGGGGTACCGCGTCAGCGACATTCTGGACAGGGAAAGCATGAACCAAATGTTTGAAGCCCGCCTGCTGATCGAATCCCACGCGGTGAGGACCGTCATCCGCCGCGGCGACCGGGACATCGTCCGGGAACTGGCTTCCCTCAACGAGAAGCTGTCCCGGATCGACACGAAATCTTCGTACTCCGAAGTGCTGGCATTCAACCAGTTGGACCACCTGTTTCACAGAACCCTGGTCGAGCGCTGCGGCAATCCCTTTCTGCTGGAAGCCTACGATGGCATGCATTGCCATCTGCACATCGCGCGATTCTATCATCTGAGGGGGGAGGTGGACCAAAAGGAAGCGGCGGAGGAACACCGGGAAATCATCGAGGCCGTCGCCACCCGGGACGTGTACCGCGCCGAAGAGGCCGTCGCCGGCCATATCCGGGAAGTGGGCAAAAGACTGCTGCAAGAATAGGGAGAAAGGGGACAGATACCGGAGATGTCAAGCTACGGGCACTACATCGGAGGAAAGTGGATCGACAGCGAGGAATGGATTCCCGTGTACAACAAATACACGGGGGAAGTGTTCGCCCGGGTCGGCAAAGCGTCAAGGGAAACGGTCTCGCGGGCGGTGGACGCCGCGCCGCTCGCATTCGGGCAGAAGAAAACCGGCGCCTATGAGCGCTGCGAAATCCTGATGCGCGCGGCGGAGATCATTCGCCAAAGAAAAGAAGAACTGGCCCTGACCATCGTGCGCGAAGTCGGCAAAGTGCTCAAGGACGCCCGCGCGGAGGTCGACCGGAGCGTCCAGACCCTGATCGCCTCCGCCGAAGAAGCCAAAAGACTGGACGGCTCCGTCGTGCCGATTCCCATGCCCGGCGCCGACAACCGGCTGGCGTTCACGATCTGGGTGCCGGTGGGCGTGGTCGGGGCCATTACCCCCTTCAATTTTCCTTTGAATCTCACCCTCCACAAAGTGGGTCCCGCCATCGCGGCGGGCAACGCGGTGGTCCTGAAACCGGCCCGGGCCACCCCGGTCGTGGCCTGCAAGCTGGCGGACATCCTGGCGGAGGCCGGCCTGCCGGACGGCATCCTGAACGTCGTCAACGGTTCCGGCTCCGAAACGGGGCAATACCTGCTGGAAGATGAACGGATCGCCATGTTCACCTTCACGGGCAGCCCTGAAGTCGGCCGGCATATCAAGCGCGTCACCGGCATCCGCAAGGTCGCCCTGGAACTCGGCAACAATTCGCCGAACATCGTCCACCGGGATGTTCCCGATCCGGACAAGGCCGCCGAACTTTGCGTCACCCGGGGCTTCACCAACAACGGCCAGGCGTGCATCTCCGTGCAAAGGATCTATGTGCACAAAGACATCCATGAACGCTTTGTCCGGAAAGCCGTCGAAATCACCGGGTCCCTGAAGGTCGGCAACCCGGAAGACCCCGATACGGACGTCGGACCGATGATTTCCGAGAAAGAAGCCATAAGGGCCGAAAGCTGGATCCTTGAGGCTGTCCGGCAGGGGGCGGATGTGGCGTGCGGCGGCAAACGGAAGGGAGCCGTCCTGGAACCCACCGTCCTCACCCATGTCAGACCGGACATGAAGGTGGTGTGCGAGGAAATCTTCGCCCCCGTGGTCAGCATCATCCCGTTCGACGACATCGATGACGCCATCCGCCAGGCCAACGATTCGAAGTACGGGCTGCAGGCCGGGCTCTTCACCTCCGATCTGAACCTGGCCATGCGCGCGGCGAAAGAGCTGCATTTCGGCGGCGTGATCATCAACGACGCGTCCACGTTCCGCGCGGACGTCATGCCCTACGGTGGAGTCAAAGACAGCGGATTCGGCAAGGAAGGACCCCATTACGCGGTGCGGGAAATGACGGAAGAAAGACTGGTCGTACTCAACCTGCCGTGACGAGAGGAGTCATCATGAAGAGCAACTGGGAATTTTTCACTTCGGGAAGGATCGTTTTCGGAACCGGCTCGCTCCGGAAACTCGCGCCCGCTCTCCGGGAAATGAACGCCAAAAACGTCCTCGTGGTCACAGACCCGGGGATCGTCAGGGCAGGGCTGGCGGAAAAAGCGCTGGAGCTTATGGAACCTTTTGACGTGATCGTCTACGACCGGGTGATTCCCGAACCGCCGGCGGACTCCGTGCTGGATTGCTGCCGTTTCGCGGCCGGCCGGAACATCGACGCGGTCATCGGATTCGGCGGAGGAAGCAGCATCGACATGGCCAAGATGGCCGCGGCTCTGCTGAAATACGGCGGGCACCCGCTGGATTATTTCGGAGGCGGGAACCGGATCCCCGGCCCCATTACGCCCGTGATCGCCATCCCGACCACGGCGGGCACGGGTTCGGAAGCGACGTCCGTCGCCGTATTGACCGATACGGCGAACAACGTGAAGATCGGCATCTCGGACCGGCATTTGGTCCCGGCGCTGTCCATCGTCGATCCTGAGCTCACCCTCGGGCTTCCGCCCTATGTCACCGCCTGCACCGGCATGGACGCCCTGGCCCACGCCATAGAAGCATACACGGCCAAGCCGTACAACGATTACCCGCCGGATGAAGACCTCATTTTTCAGGGATCCGCTCCCATCAGCGACGCATTGGCCCTGCGGGCCATCGAACTCATCGCGGACAATCTGGCCGCCGCGGTGCGTTTCGGCGGCAACCTGGAAGCCCGGTCCCGCATGATGCTGGGGAGCACGCTGGCCGGCATGGCGTTCGCCAACGCGGGCACGGCGCTGGCCCATGCCTTTGGATACCCCATCGGGGGTCTCGTGAAACGGCCGCACGGGGAAATCACGGGCCTCATGCTTCCTTACGTCATGGCGTACAATGCGTCCGTTCAGCCCGAAAAGATGCGGACCGTCGCCCGGCTGTTCGGGGTGAACCCGGCGGGTTTGTCCGGAAAGGAATTCGCCCTTTCCGCCGCCCGCGCCGTGTTCCGGCTCCTCGCGGAAATCGGCCTACCCACGCGTCTGGGCCAGATCGGCATCGAAGCGAAGCACATCCCGGAAATCGCCGAAAAAACCTTGGGGATCGGGCGCCTGGTCCGGAACAACCCCAGAACCCCAAACAGGGAAGACCTCGAGAAGCTGTTGAATCAGGCGTTGCGGGGTGAACTGGCATGAAAGTGTCAAAGGAAGAACTGACCCGGTTGATCGTGAACAAGCTGAGAAAGGCCGGTTTCAGCGAAGAGCACGCCGCCGAAATCGCGGAAGTGCTCGTGTACGCGGACGCCCGCGGCTACCATTCCCACGGGGCCATCCGCGTGGAGTATTACGCGGAAAGGGCGGTGATGGGCGGCATCAACACCCGTCCGCAATTTTCGTTTGAACGCACCGGCCCGTGCACGGGAATCTTCCACGGGGACAACGCCGCGGGGCAGGTGGCGGCGAAACGGGCCATGGTCAAGGCCGTGGAAATCGCGAAAGAGTCGGGCATCGCCTGCGTCGGCGTTCGCCGGATCTCGCACAGCGGCGCGCTGGGGTATTTCGTCCAGCAAGCGGCCGAGGAGGGCCTGATCGGCATCTCCGTCTGCCAGGCGGACCCCATGGTGGTGCCGTACGGAGGTTCCGAGCCTTTCTACGGCACTAATCCCATCGCGTTTTCGGTGAAAGGGGACAACGGGAAGTTCATCACCTTCGACATGGCCACCGCCGTGAAATCATGGGGAAAAATTTTGGAAGCCCGCGCGAACAAAAGGGAGATCCCCGACACGTGGGCGGTGGACCGGCACGGCAATCCGACCGCCGACCCCTACCAGGTCAGGGGGCTGCTGCCCGCCGCGGGTCCGAAGGGTTTCGGCCTGGCCATGATGGTGGACATTTTGTCCGGCATCCTGCTGGGACTTCCCTTCGGCAGGTTCGTTTCGCCCCTGTACGGCGACCTGACCAAAAACAGGGACCTGGGGCAGCTCCACCTGGTCGTCAACCCGGCCTTTTTCACGGATGCGGAAGCGTTCAGGCGGAACATCACCCGGACCATGGAAGAGCTGAACAACATGAAACCCGCGGGCGGGTTCGACCGGGTCGCCTATCCCGGCCAGGGCAGCGCGGAAAGGGCCGCGGAAAGCGAAAAACACGGCATCGAAATCGCCGACGAGGTGTACGAATACCTCGTCTCGGATGCCGTGCACCGCGGGCGATATCATCACTACGACCCGTTCGCGGATTGAACGGCGTCCGCGCCGATTGTTCGTCCGCGCTGTCACGCGCGCGGGGCGAGCAGCGGTCCGAGATCCTCGCCGCCCAGCACGTGGAGATGGATGTGGAACACCACCTGGCCGGCGTCCTTGCCGCAGTTGTTGATCACCCGGTAGCCCGAGCCGGCGATGCCGGCGTCTTCCGCCGCCTTCCTGGCCGCAAGCAGCAGGCGGCCGAGCAATTCGGCGTCTTCCGGGGCGGCGTCGTTCAGAGAGGCGATGTGCTTCCGGGGAATGACCAGCAGGTGCACCGGCGCCTGCGGCTGGATGTCATGGAACACCGCCACCTGATCGTCCTCGTACACTTTGCGCGAAGGAATTTCGCCCGCGGCGATTTTGCAAAAAATGCAATTCATGGTCTGGATCCCTCCGGCGGTATGGTTCTCGGCATTCATGTTACCATCTTACCCCATGCGGCGCGGCTCGTCCAACGGACGGCCGCGTCACGTGTTTGCTTCCAGACGGCCGGCAAGGTCCTGAAGCAGCGACGCCGCCTGGCCCGCCGCGTCGACCCAGGGGCCGCCGCCCTCCATGAGCCGGTAGTTCTGGTCGCTTTCCGGCACGCGGTAGACGCGGAGCGCGTCCGACCAGGCCTTCGCCGCTTCGAGTGCGGCTTCGGCCATGGCCCGCTCGCTTTCCGTCAGCGGTCCTTCATGGTTGCCGACGGGCCCGAACTTCGCGGCGATTCTGTCCAGGGCTTCGCGGAAGGCGGCTTCCGCCTCCGGCGGATCTTGCCCCTCCCGTCCGGCGGCTTCGACGACGAGTTCCGCGCAATCGTCCGCCAGCGGCTTCAGCGCCCCGAGCTGCGCCTTGACCGGGAGCCGGTCCACCGCCGTCTCCGCCGAAAGCAGCGCTTCCAGCGCCGGAACCGCCTGCGCTCCCAGGGAGACGCAGGCCGCGTAGCCCTTGGCCAGCCGTTTGCCTTCGTGCGTGACCAGCCTCTGCTCCGCCACCAGCAGGCGGGTGAGCAGCGTCACGATGATGATGCCCAGGATCACCATGATGACCAGCATGACGGGGATCGTGTAGGAGCGCCTGGCCGCTCCGGTGTTTTTTGTTTCCGGTGTTCCCATTGCTGTTCCCATTGCTGTTCCCATTGCGCCCTCTGTATCCTTCGACGGATGGGTTTCCCTGTGTTCCATGTTTCCGCGGATCCTCCCGTTCGCCTTCCCTTCGGCTTTTTCCATCGGGCGAATCTTCGGCTCACAGCATTTCCAGGGCGATCCGGCTGCCCCGGCCGCCGGGTTCGGCGGGCGTCACCACCAGCCGGCGGTGCAGCCTCGCCTTGAGTTCCGGCACATGGCTGATGACGCCCACCGCCAGCCGCTCGCTGTGCAGCCGCTCCAGAGAAGTGACGACCAGGTCGAGAAGTTCTCCGTCCAGCGTGCCGAATCCTTCATCCAGGAAGAAAAACTCCAGCGGATACCGCCCCCGCAGCTGGATTTGCGCGGAAAGCGCCAGGGCGAGGGACAGCGAGGCCAGGAACGTCTCTCCGCCCGACAGGGACGTGACCGGGCGGCGCAGGCCGCCGTTGGCGTCGTCACGGATGACGAAGCCGCCCGAGCCGTCCACCTCCAGGGCGTAGCGGCGGCGGGTCAGAAAACCGAGCCGTTCGGACGCCGTCCGGCACACCTGTTCCAGCTGCTCCTCGGCCACATAATCGATGAACGCGTTGCCCCTCAGGATGGACTGCAAATGGGTGATCCGCCCCAGTTCTTCGGCCAGGGCGGCGCGGCGTTCCTCCAGTTCCTGCCACCGGGCGCGGCGCGCGGCGAGGTCTTCCAGGTCCCGCTCCGCCTTGGCCGCTTCGGCGAGCGCTTCCTCATGGGAGCGGCGAAGCCCGTCCACGCGGGCAAGACTGGCCTGCCACTCTTCCTCGCCGACCGGATCCTCCGGGTTCCGCTCCCGGAGCCGGGCCAGCCGGGCGCGCAGGGCGGCTTGCCGCTCGCGGAACAGCCGGATCTCCTCCCGCAGGGCTTCGGCTTCCGGCAGGCGGCCGATGAGCGCCCGCACTTCGTCCGGGCTTGCGAAGCCGCTCTCCGCCAGAGCCTGCTCGAGCCGTTCCTCCGCGCGGCCGTGTTGGCGAAGGGCGGACGACAGCCGTTCGTCGGCGGCGGCGAGGGCCACTTCGGCTTCCCGCAGGGCGACCGCAGCCCGTTCGTGCTCCTGCCGCGCCGCCGCCAGGGCCTCGCCCGTCCGCCGCCGTTCATCCTCCGCCTTCCGCATCCATTCGTCCGCGGTCACGCCTCCGGTCAGCTCCCCGAGCCGTCTCGCCAGCGCATCCCGGTTCTGTTCCGCGGCCGCAAGCCGCGCGCCCAGTTCCGCAAGGCGCAGCTTCAGGCCGCTTTGCTCCCGTTCCAGCTCCCGGATGCGCCGTTCCGCATCCGCAAGCCCGGCCGCCGCCGCGTCCAGCGCTTCCCGCGCCGCATTCGCCCGCTCCGCCGCTTCCCGGGCCGCCTCCGCCTCTTCTTCCACGCGATCGTAGGGAATGCCGGCGAAATCCTTCCTCCATGCGTCAAGCAGCGCTTCGAGTTCCTCTTCGGCCAGCGCCAGCCGGCGTCCGGCTTCCTCGCGGAGCTCCCCGAGCAGCGACGCGGCGTCCGCGGCCTGCGCGGCTTCGCTCAGGGCGGCGGAGGTGTCGCCGATCCATCCGTCGACGGCCTCCGCGAGGCTTTCCAGCCGGGCGGCGAAAGCCTGCCACCGCGCCCCGGCTTCACCGCCGGCGAGCCCATCCGGCGGCGCGGCTTCCGCCGATGCCGTCACGGAATCCCCCGCTCCCGGCGCTTCTTCCCGCGCGGCGGCCGCTTCGCCCGCGGCCTGCGTCGCCTCGCCAGGCGGGGGGTAACCCGGAACGCCCGGCGCGTCCGGAAGCGCGGACCGGTCCAGTTCCGCCAGGCGCTCCTGCAGGCGGCGGCGCAGCCAGGACGCGCGTTCCGCCCAGCCGTCCGCTTCCCGTCCGATGCGTTCCGCTTCGCTGCGCCGCGCTTCCCAGACGGCGACGGCGGCATCCTCCGGCTCCGGTCCGGCGGATGCCGGATGCGGATGGCGGGTGGAGCCGCAGACGGGGCAGGGCATGCCCTCCGCCAGCCCGGCGGCCAGCGAGCGGGCCGCCCTCTCGCGCTCCAGCCCGGCCAGGGCCTTCGCGGCGTTGTCCGCCTCCGACCGCATTGCGTCCCGCCAAGCGGCCAGCTCCCGTTCCGCCGCGGTCCATCCGTCCGCCAGATCCCGGCCCGCACGGCGCAGTTCCGACAGTTTCAGCGCCGCGGCGAGCCGCCGCTTCTCCGCCAGGCGCGCTTTTTCCTCCGCCGCCCCGCTATCCTTCCGCGCTTCCTCCGCCCGCTTCCGGGCGTCTTCCGCCTGCCGTTTGCGAATCGCGGCTTCCCGGAATCGCGGTCCGGCGTCGGCCTGAGGCTGCAGTTCCTCCAGCGAGGCGCGCAGCCTTTCCTGTTCGGAGAGGATATCCTCCAGGCGTTCACGCTGCTCCGCCAGCTCATGCTCCAGGGAACGGATCCGTTCTTCCGCGCCGAGCTTTTCCGGCTCCCCTTCGGCGATTCTGCGTTCCCATTCGGAAAGTTCGCGTTCCAGCCCCTTCGCCTGCTCCGCCCGGTCCCGCGCCACCAGCCAGTCCGTTTCGGCGCGGGAGGCTTCCTCCTGCACCCGCTCCAGCAGGGCCGCGGCCTGCGCGGCCTCTTCACGGCGGCGCGACAGTTCGCTTGCCGCCGCCTGCGCTTCCCGTTGCCGCAGGAGGATTTCCGCGGCCGCTTCGTCGGCTTCCTTCAGCGCGGGCAGCGCCTTTTGCGCGCGTTCAAGCGAAGCGGCAAGCTCTTCCAGCCCGCGGATTTCGGGTTCCTGCGCCTCGGCTTCGGCCAATTCCCGCTCCGTCCCGCAGCGCTCTTCGTCCAGCTCGCGGCGCCTGGCCAGCCGTTCGTGCGCGCGTTCCGCTTCCGCAAGCTCCTCCCGCAGCCGCCGCGCGTTCCGCCGCGCCGCCTCCAGCCGTTCCTTCGCCTCGTCCAGGGCTTCCGGCGAAGCATCCCCCAGTCCCAGCTGCTCGGCTTCCGTCTCCCGCAAAGCCAGCTTCGTTTCGTCATGCCGCGCGGCCAGCCGGGCGGCCAGGACATCCCCGTAGCGCTCCAGGCCGAACAGACGCTGCAGCATCTGCCGCCGTTCCTTGCCCGCGAGGGTCAAAAACGCCGCGAATTTCCCCTGCGGCAGCACCACCGCCCGCGTAAAATCCTGCATGTTCAGGCCGATCAGCCGCTCGATGGCGGCGTCCACGTCGGTCTGCCGGTCCGCCAGCACCCGCTCGCCCTCCGGCGCCACCTCCACCAGGCGGCACAGGGCGACATGGACGGACGTCTCCCCGGACCTCCGGTATTGGCGTTCCACCCGGTAGCGCGCGCGCCGCCCGGCTTCTCCGAGCTCGAAGGTAAACGCCACCGACAGCCGGTCTTCGGCGCCGTTGATGATGCCCTGCGTCCCTTTCGGGGCCCGCTCCACCTTCCCGTAAAGCGCCAGCGTCATGGCGTCCAGGATGGTCGACTTGCCGCTGCCGGTGGGCCCGAAGATGCCGAACACCCCGCCGCCGCACAGCGCCTCGAAGTCGACGGTCTGTTTTTCCCGATAGCTCTGCAATCCCGCCAATTCCAGCCGAATCGGCTTCACGGCGCGGCCGCCTCCTCCCGCCCGTCCCCGGCGATCAGCTCCAGAAACAGCCGGACCAGCGCCTCGTCCGGTTCCGCGCCTCCGGTCTGCCGCCGGTAGAAACGCCGGAACATCTCGTCGGGCGCCAGGTCGCCGCGCCGCTCCCCGCCGGCTGCCCATTCGTTGCCGGCGGCGCCGGCGTAAACGGGCCGGATCGTCACGATGCCTTCCCGCATGGCCCGCAGGCGCCCCACCTGCTCATGAGTGAGCGCTTCCTCGAGCCAAATTTCCAGCTCGATCCACGCGTTGGGATCGCGGTTTTCATCCAGCCAGCGGTACACCTCGGCCAGTCCGCCCCGCGCTTCCCAGCGCACAAGCGGTCTTCCGCTGGAAAGAAGGATCTCCCGCACCTCCGCCGGCCGGCCCGGCGCCGCCTCCACCAGCGTCACCGATTTGGCCTGGCCGGCCTCGGAAAAGCTGTACGCCAGCGGAGAACCGCAGTAGCGGATGTCGTCCCTGACGGCTGCGCGCTGCGGGCGATGCAGATGGCCGAGGGCGGTGTATTGCTGGCCGGCGGCCAGCGCGTCCGGATGCACCGTGTACGCGCCGCCCACCTGGATCGGCCGCTCCGAATCGGATTCTTTGCCGCCCAATACATAAAGATGGCTCATCGCCAGGTTGACCGTGTCCGGTCTGAATTGACCGGCCATGTCCCGCAACAGCCGCCCCACCCGTTCGGAATAGGCCGCCCGCAGCGCTTCCTCGTCCGGTTCGCCGTGCAAAAGTTCGTTTAGGCGCGACTCCGACGGATACGGCAGAGCGGCGATGACCGCTTCCTCGCCGGTGCGCGGGACGGCCACACGGACGGCTTCCCGGCGCGGCAGGCCGATCAGATGGATCCCCTGCCGCGAAGCCAAGGGTGACGCGGCGGCGATGCGTTCGGGATGGTCGTGGTTGCCGGCGATGACCGCGACCGCGCGGCGTCCGCCTTCTGACAGCCGGGAAATAGCGTCATAGTACAGTTCTTCCGCCGCGGCGGGAGGGTTGACGGAATCATACACGTCCCCGGCGATCAGCACCAGGTCGGCTTCCTCTTCCCGGGCGATCGCGACCAGTTCGTCCACAAAGGCTTCCTGTTCGGGCAGCCGGCTCCGGCCCTCCAGGCTGCGCCCGAAATGCCAGTCTCCCGTATGCAGGATGCGCACCGCGATCCTCCTTTCGGCGGATTGCCTAGCGGCGAAGATTGTTCCGGACGGCGGGGCTGCGCCTTAGAACAATCGGACGGCCAGACCGCCTTCCACAAACCAGATATGGCCTTCCTTCACCGGGCGGCCCAGAATCCGGCCGATGGCCGCGCCGTACGTTTCCAGCTGGAAGCGGTGTTCCTCGGCCGCCATTTCCCAGCCGATGCCCCTGTCCGCATCCGTTTTGTAATCGAGGAGCACCAGCCCGTCCCCTTCTTCAAACAGGCAGTCGATGACGCCTTGCACGAGGACGGATTCGCCCGCCGCTTCCCTTGCCTCCGGCCGGTCCGCGTAGACCTCCTCCGCAGGCAGGCGGAAGCTGAACGGCATCTCCCGCCACAGCCGCCGCGCCGCCCGCATGCGGGCATACAGCGGGCTTCCGCAGAAAGCGGCGATCTTCGCCGGGTCCACCGCCTTGAGCTGCTCCTCGGCGAGCAGCCGGGCGGTGAGCAACGTCCGCATCCACCGCTCCAGTTCTTCGGCGCCCATCGGTTCCGCCAGCGGCAGATGCTGAAAGACCGTGTGATAGGCGGTGCCCCGTTCCGCCGGCGTGAGCCGTCCCGCCGCCAGAAATTTCGGCCTGCGCAGGCGGAACGATCCTTCCGGCGCAAGCTCCGCGGTTTCCTCCGCGGGAAAGGCGCGGGCTTCCTCCGCCGCCTCTTCCCGCATTTTTTTCATCGCCGTCACCGACGTCTTGGCCGCGAGGCGGGTCGCCGCCGCGCGGGGATACGTCCAGGACAGCGCCTCGTACGCCCGTTTCCCGGCTTCCGTCTCTTCCACGGGAGCCGGTTCCAGCCGCCGCACCGCCCGCCACAGCGTTTCCGCTTCCGGCGGCGCCTCCGCCGCCCGCGGCAGGGGAAGGGCGAATTCGCCGGCCGCCACCGTCCGCAGCCGCATCGCCGGAACGCGCTCCGGCCCTTCTTCCGCCGCCAGAAACGCCGGTCCGAGCCAGTCGAGATAGCGGGTCGCCGCGGCGAGCGCCGCGTCCGAAAGCCGGCCTTCGCCCCGCTCCAGCGCTTCCCGCCAGCGCGCCAGCTCCTGGGCGGCGTCGCGGCTGGCGGCGACCAGCGTCAGTCTTTCCCTCGCCCGGGTCATCGCCACGTACAGCACCCGCATTTCCTCGGCGACGAGCTCCGCCGCAAGGCGCCGGCGGATCGCCAGATACGGCAGCGTCGGATGGGCCGTGCGCAGATCCGGATCCACCATTTTCGGACCGAAGCCGAGCCGCTTGTGGTACAAAAACAGTCCGCCCAGATCCTGCCGGTTGAAGGCCCGGCCGAGCCCCGCCACGAACACGACGGGAAACTCCAGCCCCTTGCTTTTGTGGATGGACATGATGCGCACCGCGTTTTCCTGCTCGCCGACCACCCGGGCGGCGCCGAGGTCGGCGCCCGTGTCCCGCATCCGCTCGAGAAAGCGGAGGAAGCGGTACAGGCCGCGGGAGCCGGAACGCTCGAACTGCCGCGCCCGGTCCGCCAGCGCCCGCAGGTTGGCCTGCCGCTGCGCGCCTCCCGGCAGGCCGCCGACGAAGTTTTCGTATTCCGTATCGCGGTAAAGCCTGAGCAGCAGATCTCCGATCGGCTCCCGCCGGGCGAAGGTGCGCCATTCGTCCAGACGCCGCAAAAATTCGTCCAGCCGCCGCCGGAGCTCCCCGTCCGTGCTATCGTCCGACGCCGCCGCCCGGACGGCTTTCCAGAACGATCCACGGCGGTCGGCCAGG
The DNA here is from genome assembly GCA_002159065.1 of Paenibacillaceae bacterium ZCTH02-B3. Lineage (GTDB taxonomy): Bacteria > Bacillota > Bacilli > Paenibacillales > Paenibacillaceae > ZCTH02-B3. The sequence goes on from LZRV01000034.1 coordinate 12,683, forward strand.
CGGATGCGGGCGAGCTCTTCCGCGGACAGGCCGACAATGGGCGAACGAAGCACGCCGGCCAGCGGAATGTCCTGGTCCGGGTTGTCGATGATCTGCAAGAGCGAAATCATGGTGTGCACTTCGGTGGCTTCGAAATATCCGGTCGCCAGGTCGGCGTAGGCGGGGATGCCCGCGGCCTTCAGTTCCTCCAGCACCACGGGGGCCAGAGCCACCGTCGCCCGAAGCAGGATGGCGATGTCCCGGTACGCCACGGGCCGATACACCCGGGCGGCGGCGTCATACACGGAGGCGCCCGGCAGGCCGCCTCCGCCTTCCGTCAGGCGGCGGATTTCCGCCGCGATGCAGCGGGCTTCCAGCTGGATCGCTTCCAGGTCTTCCGGATCTTCCAGCGGTCCTTCCCCGTCGGGAGAAGACGCTCCGGTTCCGGACCGGTCCGCTTCCCCCGTCCCGGCCTCTTCCGCAAGACGGCCCGTCGCCGTGCCGCCGCCCTCCGCCGCGTCCGCGGCACCGTTTTCCGCCGGCCCGTCCCCTCCGGGGACACCCGTTCCCCGGTCGATCACGATCAGCTCCACCGGAGGTTCCGGCGGCAACGCCGCGACGGTCCCGGAGACGGCCGGGCCTTCCGGCGGGACTTCCGCTTCGGGATAAAGCCCGCCGTAAACCAGTTCTTCGCTCGGGCCGTAATCCAGCTCCCCGACCGGCTCCCGCATGATGAGGCGGAACACCCGGTTGACCGCCTCGACAATATTCCGGCGGCTGCGGAAGTTGCGCGACAGATCGATGCGCACTCCGCCGGCGGCCGGATCCCCGCTTGCGCCTCCGGAAGCGTCCGATCCGGGGCGAAGGACGCGGAACGTCTTGTACTTTCGCAGAAAGAGCCCCGGTTCCGCCAGCCGGAAACGATAGATGCTCTGCTTCACGTCGCCGACCATGAACACGTTGCCCGGATCGGGCCGGGAGATCAGTTCCACCAGCGCTTCCTGCACTTCGTTCGTGTCCTGGTACTCGTCCAGCAGGATCTCCTCGAACCGCTCCCGGTACGCCAGCGCCACATCGGACGGCACCGGCCGCTCCGGCGTCGATTCGGGCGCCCGCAGCAGGCGCAGCGCCGTATGCTCGAGGTCGCCGAAATCCATCACGCCCCGCTCCCGTTTGGCCTGCGCATAGCGCTCCCCGAAGGCGATCACCAGCTCCGCCAGCGCCTCCATGTCCGGCGCCAGTTCTTTAAGTTCCGCCGCGTACTCGTCCGGGTCCCGCGCCATCCACTCCTCCGCCACCGCAAGGACGCTTTTCCGGGCGTCATCCCTAAGCTTCTTCACCCGCTCCTGGATCCGCGGATCGGCGTCCCCTCCCCGGACGGCTTTCAGCCGTCCGAACGAAACGGCGGCGAACGCCTCCTTCCAGCGGTCCCAGGGCTGCCCGGCCACCGCGGCGCGAAGCCTTTCCGCCACGGCCAGATCTTCCTCCAGCGTTTCCGCGTACGAGGCGGGCCCGCCGGGGCGCAGGGCCAGATCCCTGGCGGCCGCGAGCAGGGAGCCGGCGCCTTCCAGGGCGATCAGCGCTTCCCTGCGCATGTCCTCCGCCCAGGGGGAAGCGGCCAGACGGCCGGCGTCCGCCTCCGCAAAGCGCCGGGCGCATTCCCTGAGCCAATGTTCCGGCCAGGGCTGGCTGCGGGCAAAATCGTACAATTTCAGGATGAGCCGGTGCAAAAGCTCATCCCCGCGCTCTCCGCCGTACCGCTCGGAGAGCCGGACCAGCGGGCCGCCGGACCCTTCCGCGCCGTACCGCTCTTCCAGAAGCTCGTCCAGGATGTCGATTTTCATCAGCTCCGCCTCGATCTCCCCGATGACCCGAAAATCCGGATCGATTCCCGCGAGCGGCGCGTACTGCCGGACGATGTCGAGGCAGAAGGCGTGCAGCGTCGTGATGGGCGCCCGCGGCAGGAGGGCCAGCTGTTTCCGCAGATGGCGGGAATCCGGCCGGCGCTCCAGAAGCTCCTCCAGGGCGGAACGGATGCGGGCTTTCATTTCCGCCGCGGCCGCCTTCGTGAAGGTGGCCACGAGCAGCCTGTCCACATCCAGGGGGCGCGCCTCGTCGGCGATGCGGGAGATGATGCGTTCCACCAGCACGGCGGTTTTGCCCGAACCGGCGGCGGCGGAGACAAGCAGCCGGCTTCCTTCCGCGGCGACGGCCATCCACTGCTCGTCCGTCCAGCGGCTGCCCGCCGGCTTGGGAGGCGTCCGGATCGCTTCACCCATGCCGCTCACCGTCCTTTTTCGCATCCGTTTCGCTTACGGCACGGGGAGCGCCCTCCTGCTCCCCGGCCGGTTCGCGGCGGGCCGCCGCGTCTTTCCGCCCGTCCTCCCCGGCGGAAGCCGCCGTTTCCACCATGCGCCACTGTTCTTCGCGGTCTTTCCCCTTGCGAAGCGGATGGTACCGGTTCCCCTCCAGCGCGGGGTCGAACAGGCAAACCGGGCGGAATTCGCAATGGGCGCAGGGGCTTCTGCGGTTCATCCGGTACGGCGAAATGGAGACGTCTCCCGACGCGATCCTCCCGCCGATCCGCCGGATGTGGTTCCGCACGGCGCGGCGGAGCAGCTCCCACCGCTCCGGTCCGGCCACCCGGGAGTAATCTGAAAAATGGCCGTCCTTTCGGATCTCCACCGGCACGATGGAAGACTTTCCCCCGCCCGCGAGGGACGCGTCCATGCGCACCACGGCATCCGGGTCCGCCAGCACCCAGCCCTTCATGCGGTATTTCGCCGCCAGCTTTGCCTCCGCCTCCTCGGGCGGCAGGCGGTTGGCGACATGCAGAAGGGGATTGTGCACGTGAAAATAGAGCACGCCGGCCGGCGCCGCAGGCCGTCCCAGCCATCGCGGCGAGTGCAGGACGGCGACGTCGAGGTAGGTCAGCATCTGCAGCGACAGGCCGTGCGCCACCTCGTCCAGCGCCAGGTCCGTGTCACCGGATTTGTAATCAATCACCCTGAGCAGCGGTCCCTGCGGGGTGTCCGACACATCGATGCGGTCGATGCGGCCGATGACGTCCAGCGAACGGCCGCCGCCCAGATCCACGGTGAGGGGCGGAAGCGGGCCGTCCGGGCCGAAGTCCACTTCCAGGGCGACGGGGCGGAATGCCGAGGCCCGGATGTGGCTGCCCAGCGCGCCGCCGGCGCGGGTGACCACGCCGACCAGCTTGCGCGCCACGGCGAGATGCCGGTGCGACGACAGCATGATTTCCGAGCGCATGCGCGGCACCAGGCGCTCCGCGGCCGCCGCCGTCTCCCGCCGCCAGTCCGCGGCGGCCTCCGGGATATCGCCGGACAGGAGCTTTTCCATGGCGTCCCGCAAGGCGGCGTGGAACAACCGCCCGATGTCGGGCGCGTCGACCCGGTACAGCCGGCGGGGTTTGAGCCGAAGCCCGTGCGCGGCAAAATGGCGGAACGGACAGGCCACGAAACGCTCCATCCGGGACACGCTGAGCCGCAGGCGGTCGCCGTACAGAAGCCGGATCGTTTCGGGTTTCAGGGGCGTTTCGCGGTTCGCGTGGGTCAGGGATTGGACAAGGCGTGCCATCCGCTCCCGCCATTCGGGCCGCTCCGTCAGCCAGCGGTGCACCGACCACCAGCCCGGCGCCAGGCTGGCGCCCTGCCGCCAGGCGCGGATCTGCGAAATCCAGAGCGTCAGGGCGCGCCCCGGATATGCGGCGTGGGCCAGCTGCCGATCCTCGGGTTCGTCCGGGGACGGTTCCGGCGCCTCCCACTGCGGACGGAGCCCCGGAAACCAGCGGCACAGCCGCCGGATGAGTTCCGACGGCAGCAGCCCTTCGCCTTCCTCATTGGCGACGGGATAGCCGATCCACAGGTACCTGGAAGGCGCGGTCAGCGCCAGATAGATCAGAAACCGTTCGTCCAGCAGGCGGCGCCTGACGCCGGGAGCCATGCGCAGTCCCATGGCCGAAAGGCGTTCCCGTTCTTCTTCGGACAGCGGCCCGTCTTCGCGGATCGCCAGCGGTACGACGCCGTCGTTTACGCCAAGGAAATAAAGGGCCTGAAGGCGGTCGGGACGGGTCCGCTCGGGGCTGCCGATCAGCACCGCGTCCAGCGCGGGTGGAACGACCCCGAGCCTCAGCTGGTCCAGTCCGGCGTTCACCATCTCGCAGAAAAGAGGAATGTCGGCCGGGTCCTCTCCCGCCAGCTCCACCAGTTGATCCATCAGGCCCACCATGCCGTCCCACACCTGGCGGTGCAGCCGGGACCGGCCCGGGTCCCCCTTGGCCATATCTTCCTCGGCCCACCGCTCCAGGCGATCCGCCGCCCGGATTTCTTCCAGGAATTCGTACGTCGCCCCGCACAGCCCGCGGAACGTCTCCGCGGCCCGAAGATTCCGTTCCAGACGGCGCAAGGGCGCGACGAAGGCGTCGCGAATCCGCCGGAGCCGCCCGCCCGCCGTTTCCGCCGGCGCCCCGGCCCCGTTCGCGGACTCCCCGCCGTCCTCCGTTCCATCTGTGGTTTTGCCGGCGGTCCCGTTTCCTCCGTCCGTGGCGCCGTTTGCAGCCTTGCCGCCGGGACTGCCTTCTCCCCCGGATCCGCCCGCCGCCTCTTCATGGGTCCGGCCTGCGTCTTCCTTTCCGGTCCCGCCGGCAGTCCCGGTATCCTCGTCCCAATCATCCCGGTCCGGCGGCCGCCACGCCCCGTCATCGTGCCAGCGCCGGCCGTCGATGCCGGCGGCGAGGACGTAGTTTTCCAGCTCGTCCGCTTCGTCCCGCCCGGCCGACCCGTCCGCCGGATGGAGCAGATCCGTCTTGACGCAGCGGAGCACCGCTTCCGTCCGCCACCCGTTTAAGACCGTCTCCAGGGCCGAACGGACGAGCTCCACCAGCGGATGGTGGGAAGCCGACGCCTTGCGGTCCAGAAAATACGGAATGCGGTAGTCGTCGAACACCGCGCGCAGGGTGTCTGCATACAGATCGAGCTGGCGGACGAACACCGCCATGTCCCGCCAGCGCAAGCCGTCCTCCCGCACCCGCCGGATCATGTCACGGGCGGCCGCTTCGGCCTCCGCGCGGGGGTTCGCCGCCGCGTGCACCGAGATGCCTCCGGCGGCCGGCCCCTCATACGCCGGAACGATTCCGTCCCGCGCGGACCCGGCGCCCCGCAGCATCGCTTCCAGCCGCGCAAGTTCCGGGCTGCCCGCGAAGCGGGGGCACACTTCCGGTTCCAGGCGGACCGGCGGCTCCACCGGCACCCCTTCCGCTTCCGCCAGCTCGCACAGCGCCCGCGAAGTTTCCGCCGTCCGGTGGAACAGCTCCAGCTCGTCCGGCGCTTCTCCCGCCCCGTACGGACGGTCGAGGCACAGGGCCACGGTCACCCTGCGGCAGCGCCTGAGCAGCGCCCCGATGACCGCAAACTCCCGCGGCGTAAAGCCGTGGAAGCCGTCCAGCCACACCTCCGCTCCTTCCAGCATGGAGGAGGACGGGATGTTTTCGGCCAGGCGCCGGAGCAGGTCTTCCCCGTCCTGCCAACGGCCGGCCAGCTGCCGCTCCGTTTCCCGGTACACCAGCGCCAGATCGTGCAGCTTGTCCGCAAGCAGCGGATCGTCCGCTCCGGAGGCGGCCAGGGACTCCGCAGCTATCTGCGCCTGCTCCGGCGAGACGCCGTAGCGTTTCCATTCCGTGAACAGATCGTTCATCTGGACCGCCAGGCCCTGCGTCTCGGCGCGGAACAGGCGCAGCCGTTCGCGGTTGGCGGCGAGCGCCCGGCGGATGAGCATGGCCCTCCCCAGTTCGCCGACGGTCACCACCGCGCTGCCGCCCGTCTCCTGCATGATCCGGTGCGCCAACCGGCGGAAACTGAGCACCTGCGCTCGCAACGACCCGCCCGTTTCCTGGGCGGCGACCAGCGCCTGCTCCGTCTGGAACGTCGCCTGCTCGGGCACCAGAAGCAACAAAAGAGGACCCGCCGGATCCTCCTGGAGCCGTTTATGGATTTCATTCAGTATGTACCGGGTTTTCCCGCTTCCGGAACGACCCGTCACGAGCCGAAGGGCCATGCGCGCCTTCCTCCCGCAAACCGTCCGTCCGCGCCGGACCCTGCCGAGCGCGGCCTCCGTATGGATACGGCCGCCGGCGCGGGCGGCCCGCCCGCCGCCCGGCGAACCGGATTTCTTACCATTCCCGCTTCGACCGCACTTCGAAAATGCCGAATTTCAAATAATCCCCTTCCTCCGCGGCGAGCAACATCGGATGGTCCCGGGACGCGCCCCGCCATTCGATCCGCCGCAGCACCTTCCCCGCGTCCCGCGCCGCTTCGCGGATGATGTCCAGAAACAGCTCGGGGCGCACATGGTACGAACAGCTGGCCGTCACCAGATAGCCGCCTTCGTTGATCAGCTTGAGCGCGTGCAGGTTGACGTCCTTGTACCCCCGGATCGCGTCGGGCACGGCGCGTTTGGTTTTGGCGAAGGCCGGAGGGTCGAGGATGATGACGTCCCATGTCCTTCCTTCCGGGGGAAGGGGTTTGGAGGTGTCGATTTTCACGCCGGGCTTTCCCGCCTCCGCCCGCCGCATCCGCTCCTCCCGTCCCCGGACGTGGCGGCGCAGGTACTCGAAGGCGTTGTCCACGACGAATTCCACCCGGTCCGCAAAACCGTTCAGTTCCACATTGCGGCGGGCCAGTTCGATGGCCTGTTTGGAGACGTCCAGGCAGGTGACGCTTTTGGCGCCGTATTTGCAGGCATGCAGCGTAAAGCCCCCCGTGTGGGCGAAAGCGTCCAGCACCGTCGCCCCGTCCCACCGCGGAAACGTCACTTCCCGGCCCTTCCGGTTGACGGGCACCAGCACGCCGTCCCTTTCTTGCAGGGAAATGCCGCTGCGCGCGCCCCAGCCGGTCATGAGCGGCGCGATGGCCGCGCGGTTTTCCCGCTGGTCGAAAAAGTGCCCGGTTTTCTGCCCCGTGGCGATGTCCACTTCCATTTTCAGGCCGTTTTCCTCGATGAGCACCCGTTCGGGGCATTCGCCCCAAAGCGGCCCGGCGCGCTCGGGGAGCCCCTCCAGCGCCCGCACGCCCACGTCGCTGCGTTCGTACACGCCCCGCGGCCGGAACGTCTCCACCAGCGCGGGCAGCCATGCGTCCCTGGCTTTTTCCATGCCGAGGGTGAGCACCTGCACCACCAGCACGTCGGCGAAGCGGTCGACGACGAGCCCCGGCAGGAAGTCGGCTTCGGCGTTCACGAGCCGGCCGGAAGTCTCCGCCCCGCAAAACCGAAGCCGATGTTCCAGGCACCGGGCGAAGCGTTGCCGGAACCACGCCTCGTCCATCCGTTCCAGATCCCCGCAGGAAACCATCCGGACGGCGATTTGCGAGTGCGGGTTCCAGTAACCGGTTCCCAGCAGCCTGCCCCGGTGGTCGCGGACGGCCACCAATCCGCCCGGTTCCGCTTCGCCCTCCACCTTTTCGATTTCACCGGCGAAAATCCACGGGTGCCCTGTCTCGAAACGGGCCAGGCGGTCGCGCCTGAGCACCGCGGAAGGTTTGGTCGACATGTTCCCTCACGCCTTCTCCCGTCATCGGTTTCGGCACTTCAACAAGGCCTCCGGACGTCAGGGGCGGGGCGATACGGACGCGCCGACGGTTCCGGCAATCGGCGGCTTCCCGCCGCCGGTCCTCACGACTTCCGCCAGGGTGTGCCCAGATACGGCAGCGCCCAGCGGTCCAACCCCCACCAGCCGGCCACTTTCCACGCCAGCACCAGCCATGTGGCCAACACGAACATGAGGGGGTTCGAACTGACCGTGCCCGCAAACAGGAAGCTGGCGTTCATCAGCCCGCCGAAGAACGCGGCGATTCCCGTCAGAAGGCCGAGGATGAGGCCCAGGCCCACCAGCACTTCTCCGTAGGCGACCATGTAGGCGAACGCCTTGGCGTTGGGCAGCACGATGTTTTCCAGGAACCAGCCGTACCAGCCGGTCACGTCCTTGCCCTCTTCCGCCTTCAGCAGGGCATTGTTGACAAACCCCTTGATGGCGGCGCCGCTGTTGGCGCCCGTCCAGGCATCCGCCGTCACCTTGTGCCAACCCGCGTTGAGCCAGGTATAACCGAGATACAGCCGGATGATCAGCCAGATCCACGCCGATCGCGTGTCGCTGAACAAAAACTGCGATACGGGATTTTCCGGAACGACGACCCTTCTGCCTTCAAGCTTGACATTGCCGCTCATGAGGATACCTCCGTTCACTTTGGATTTGAACCTGGCATATGCAATCGTCGTCGCCGTTGCCGGCTATAACGCAGACACGGCGGCGACGGTTACATCGTCGCTCTCGATCCGGTTGGCCCCGGCCAGAAGCAGGCGCCCGGCCGCATCCGGGCCGCGCACGCCCCCCGCCGCCTTCACGCCCAGCCCGGGCGGCAAGGCGGAGCGAAGCAGCCGCACGTCCGCTTCCAAGTTCCCAACCGGGACAAAGCCCGTGGAAGTCCGGACAAAATCGGCTCCCGCCGCTTCCGCCAGGCGGCAGGCTTCCACCTTGAGCTTGTCCGTGAGCAGGCCGGTTTCCAGCACCGCCTTGACCAGCGCGCCGCCTTGCACCGCCTGCACCACCGCGGCAAGGTCCCGGCTGACCGCTTCAAAGTCTTCTTCGAGCAGGCGGCCGACGGAAATCACCACGTCGATTTCCGCGGCGCCGTCTTCCACCGCCGCGGCGGCCTCGAACGCCTTCACCCGCGTCGCCGCCGCTCCCAGCGGAAACCCGACGACGGCGCACACCTTGACGCCCGTTCCGGTTAGCCGCTCCCGGCAACGGCGGACCCATCCTCCGCCCACGCACACGGCGTGAAATCGGCGGGCGGCGGCTTCCTCGCACAAGCGGTCGATGTCCCCCGGGCGTGCATCCGCTTTCAGCAGCGCGTGTTCCACGAACGGCGCGAGGGAATCCCCCGGCCGCCAAACGGGAAAACGGCTTGCCGCCGGCGGGCCTTCGCCGGAAACTTCATCCGCCGCGCCCGCGCCGGCCGTTCCGTACGCGGGATCGCTTCCGGCAACTCCGCCGGCATCCGCGGCGGGTCCCCCTTCGGGACCCTCGCCGAGCAGGGCCAGGGCCCGCTCCAGCGCCTCGTTGTTGCCCTCGTATCCCTCGCGGAGCTGGAGCCGCCAGGCGTCGGCAGGGGAATGCCAGGCGGCCCCGGCGATTTCCCCTTCCCGCGCCCTCAAGCTTCCGCCCGTCGCGCGCACGAGGAAAAAGCGCACCACCTTGTGCACGGTTTCTCCGGATTCCTTCCGGAAGTCGAATTCCGTGCCCGGCAGCGGCGCCTCGATGGTTCCGGCGATGCCCGTTTCCTCCAGGATCTCCCGCAGCGCCGTCTGTTCCGGCGTCTCCCCGGGTTCCATTTTCCCCTTGGGAAAAGAGATTTTGCCGAATCGGTCGCGAATGAGCAAGATTTCCGTCCTGTTTCCGTCGCGCCGGTAAACGATGCCGCCCGCCGACAATTCCCTCATGGCGCCCTCCTGTTTATCGGACATGACTGCAAACGGCAGACCTTGCCCGCCTGCCTCCGGACGCGCCCGGCGCGCACGCGCGGCGGCGGCGCAGCGGAAGCGTCCGTCCCCGACGCGCCTACCGGGCGGCGGCGGAAACGCGCTCCGTCGGACGCGGCGTCCTTCCCGGCACGACCACGCCCGTCCGCACGCCGCGGCACTCGCCTTCTTCCGCGGCGGTGATCCGCACGCGGCAGATGCCGCCGATCATGGACGGGTCCCCGTCAAACACGACATGCAGATAGTTGTCGGAATGGCCGGACAAGAGCCCCTGGCCTTCGCGGCCTTTCGCTTCCCGTTCCGGAATGACGTCCACTTCCCGGCCGACCCAGCGGGAGGCGTAGGCGGCCTGCATCCGCTCGGACAGCTCGATGAGCCGGTGCACGCGCTCGCGCTTCACATCCTCGTCCACCTGGCCGTCCATGCGGGCGGCCGGCGTCCCCGACCGCTTCGAATACGGAAACACGTGCAATTCCGCGAATCCGATTTGCTCGATGAACCGGAAGCCGTTCTCGAAATGCGCGTCGGTTTCCCCGGGAAAGCCGGCGATGACGTCGGTGGTGATGGCCACGTCGGGCATTGCCCGGCGGATGTACCCGATCTTGGCGGCATATTCTTCCGTCGTGTATTTGCGCCGCATCCGCCGGAGGATCTCGTCGTCGCCCGCCTGCACCGGAATGTGCAGATGGCGGCACATCTTCCGCGAGCTTCCCAGCACCTCCAGCATGCGGTCGTCGATCTGGCTGGCCTCGATGGAGCTGATGCGGATGCGCTCCAGTCCGTCGATCTTCTCCAGGTCGGCGAGCAGGTCGGACAGGCGGTAGTTTTCCAGGTCTTCGCCGTACCCGCCGGTATGGATGCCGGTCAGGACGATTTCCCGGTAGCCGGCTTCCGCCAGCCGGCGCGCCTGGCGCAGGACATTCTCCGGCTTGCGGCTGCGGGACAGTCCGCGGGCCCACGGGATGATGCAGAAGGTGCAGAAGTTGTTGCAGCCTTCCTGGATCTTCAGGAACGCCCGCGTCCGGTCGGCGAACTCGGGCACGTCCATCTCCTCGAATTCCCGCGTCTTCATGATGTTGCGCACCGCGTTGACCGGGCGGCGCTGCCGCCGGATCTCGCGGATGTAATCCATCAGCTTGTCGCGGTCCTGCGTGCCGATGACCAGATCGACGCCGGGGATGGCCAGCACTTCCGCCGGCGCCGTCTGGGCATAGCAGCCGGTCACCGCGATCACGGCGTCCGGATTGCGGCGAATGGCCCGGCGGATGATCTGGCGGCTCTTTTTGTCCCCGGTGTTGGTCACGCTGCAGGTGTTGATGAGGTAGACGTCGGCCGTCTCCTCGAAGTCGACCTGCTCATAGCCTTCCTTTTTGAACAGCTGCCAAATCGCCTCGGTATCGTAAAAATTGACTTTGCAACCCAGCGTGTAGAACGCGACGGTGGGCATCGATCCCGTTCACCTTCCCATTTCGCCCGATTCGTAGGCCAGGCAGGCGAGCGCCGCCGGCGCGGCGGTCTCCGTGCGCAGCGTCCGGGGGCCGAGGCCCGTCCACACCGCGCCCGCCCGCGCCGCCTCTTCGGCTTCCTCCGCCGTGAACCCGCCCTCGGGCCCGATCACGATGAGCAGGCGGGGCCGGCCGCCGGGGCGTTCCCCGCCGGCCAGCCGGTCCCGGTGCTCCGCGAGCACCGTCCTGAGGCCCTTTCCGCGCCTGCCTTCCTCCTCATAGCAAAACAGCACCAGATCAAACAGGGCAAACCGCCCGAGCAGATCCTTCCACTCCATCACGGGCGCCACTTCCGGCACCGCGCTGCGGTGCGCCTGTTCCGCGGCTTCCTTGGCGATTTTCCGCCAGCGCGCAAGGCGTCTGGCTTCTTTCGCCTCGTCATACTCCACGACGGTGCGCCGCGACACGAAGGGCCAGAAGGCGGCCGCGCCCGTCTCCGTGCCCTTCTGGATGACCGCCTCCATCTTGTCTCCCTTGGGCAGGCTCTGCGCCACGGTCACCGCCCAGGGAGGCTCGTTGCTTTCCGTCAGGAACCGCACGACCTTCGCTTCCACCGCGTCCGGCCCGACGCGCGTCGCTTCGGCCAGCGCGTCCCGTCCGGCGCCGTCGCAGGCGATGAAGCGGTCCCCGGGTTTCCCGCGCAGGACCCGGGCGAAATGGCGCGCGTCCTCATCCGTCAACATCACGGCGCGGTCGCTCATGCGCTCCGGCGAAACGAAGTAACGCTGCATCCGCTGGCGTCCTCCAAGGCGGTTCTCCCAAGGTTTTTCAACATCTTTTCAACTTCCATGATACCCGTTCCTTCGCCGCTCCGCCACCGAAAAAATCATGGCAGGCCCCCGAAAACCGCGTTCAAAAAGTTCACCATTCCCGTGACCAGCGGCTCCCGCAGCCCGAACAGGGGAGCGATGGTCACCGCCCGGAGCGGCGGGATGAACACGAGCAGCAGGAAGATCAGCACGCCCCACTGTTCGTACCGGGAAAGGCGCATGCGCAGCCCGGGCGGCGCGAACTCCTCCACGATCCGGTAACCGTCGAGGGGCGGCAGCGGGATCAGGTTGAAAATGAGCAACACGAGATTGATATTAATCCAATAATTAAAAAAAGATTGCAGATTCGTCAATGTTCCGCGCGAAACGTCCAGCAGCACCCCCGAGCGGGCCAGGCCGTACCAGACGGCGACGCCGAGAAACGCCAGCAACAGGTTGCTCAGCGGCCCGGCGGCGGTCACCGTGATGTTCATGATCCGCGGCCGGCGGAAATTGCCGCGCCTGACCGGCACCGGCTTGGCCCAGCCGAATCCCGCCAGCAGCAAAAACAGCATGCCGACGATGTCCAGGTGCGCCAGGGGATTCAGCGTGACGCGCCCTTCCCGGTAGGCGGTGGGATCGCCGAATTTCCATGCGGTCCAGGCGTGGGCGAATTCGTGGACGGTGAAAGCGGCCACCATCGTGATGAGAATGTACGGCAAATGTTCAAGCGGAAACCACAGAAAGCTCACGGCGCCCCTCCCTCACGGCTTGCGGACGATCAGGGCCGTCCAGCGCTCCTCGCGCAGGCGTTCCACTTCCTCGAACCCCGCCTCCCGAAGCGCACGGGCGGTCTGGTCCTCCCGGTTTTCGTAAATGCCGGACGCGATGAATGTCCCGCCCGGCCTGAGCACCCGCATCACGTCGTCAGACAGGCGCAGGATGATTTCCGCCAGCAGATTGGCCGTCACCAGATCCGCCGGCGGACGGAAAGCGGCCGGCACGCCTTCCCCGCTTTTGAGAATTTCCAACAAATCGCTCCTCCGGACCTCGATCCGGTCTTCAAGGCCGTTCAGCCGGACGTTGGAAGCTGCGCTGGAAACGGCGACGGGATCGAGATCCAGCGCCAGCACCCGGGCGGCGCCCAGCTTCACGGCGCCGATGGCCAGGATGCCGGAGCCGGTGCCCACGTCGATGGCCGTTTCGCCGCCCTTCACGGATCGCTCCAGCGCCGCAAGGCACAGCTTCGTCGTCGGGTGGGTGCCGGTGCCGAAGGCCATCCCGGGGTCCAGCTCGACGACGATCTCTCCGGGCCGCGGGTCGTACGGTTCCCACACCGGCTTCACGATCAGCCGTTCGGTCACCCGAACCGGTTTGTAATATTGCTTCCAGGCTTCCGCCCAGTCTTCCTCCCGCACCGAACCCGTCGTCACGGCGAATTCGCCGGGATCGTATCCGAAGGCGGACAGCTCTTCCAGCGCCCGCCGCAGGCGCCGCTCGACGTCCGGAATATCCGTTCCTTCGGCGAAATATCCGGTGATTTTCGCGTATCCTTCGGGAAGATCGCCTGGCGGAAGCTCGAACCATTCCCCGTACGCCGCGCCCCGTTCCGAGGTCCGCGGCCGCGACTCCTCGATGGCCACGCCGGAAGCGCCGAGCTCCCACAGGAAATGGGCCGCCATCTCCTGCGCCTCCAGCCGCGCCAGCACCGTTACCTCATGCCACAGCAAGGCATCGCTCTCCCTTGTTTCCGGCGTTCCCGCGCCGCCGCTTGCCCTTGTCACTCGCCCATGATCGCCCTGCGCATCCGCTCAAACAGCGACCTTTGCTTGTCGTGGGTTTCTTCGCCCAGGGTTTTTGCAAACTCGCGCAGCAGCTCTTTTTGGTGCTCTGTCAGGTTGGTGGGCGTCACCACCGTCACCCGGACGTGCTGGTCGCCCGCCCCGTAGCCCCTGAGCCGCGGCACCCCTTTGCCCTTCAGGCGGAAATAGGTGCCGCTCTGGGTGCCCGGCGGAATCCGCAGCCGGACCTTCCCCGTCAGCGTCGGAACCTCGATTTCGTCGCCCAGGGCCGCCTGGACGAAGGTAAGCGGAACCTCGCAGTAGATGTCGTCGCCTTCCCGTTCGAAGAAATCGTGCGGCTTGACCCGGATGATGATGTACAGGTCTCCGGGCGGCCCGCCGCGCAGGCCCGCTTCCCCTTCGCCGGGGATGCGCAGCTGCGAGCCGTCGTCCACCCCGGCGGGAATCTTGACCTGGATCCGGCGCTGGCGGCGGACCCGGCCGCTGCCGCCGCAGGAGGCGCAGCGGTCCCGGACGATCCGTCCGCGCCCGCCGCAGGCCGGACAGATCCGGCGGTTCACGATGCGGCCGAAGGGCGTGTGCTGCACCGTCTCCTGCTGGCCGGTGCCGCGGCAGACGCCGCACGTCTCCGGCCGGGTGCCCGGCCTGGCCCCGCTGCCGTGGCAGACGTCGCACGTCTCCGTGCGGGGAACCGTGATCTCCGTTTCCTTGCCGAACACCGCTTCCTTGAACTCGACGGTCAGCGTGTACCGCAGGTCCTCGCCGCGCTGGGGAGCGTTGGGATCGCGCCGGGGGCCGGCGCCGAAGAACATGTCGAAAATCTCGCCAAAACCGCCGAAATCGCCGAAATCGGCCCCGGTGAATCCGCCCGCCCCGCCGAAACCGGCGGCCGGATCCTCGTGGCCGTACCGGTCGTAACGGGCCCGCTTCTCCGGATCGCTGAGCACCTCGTAGGCTTCCCTGATTTCCTTGAACTTCTGCTCGGCGTCCGGCGCCTTGTTCACATCGGGGTGGTACTGGCGGGCGAGCTTCCGGTACGCCTTCTTGATCTCCTCCGGCGAGGCGTCGCGGGACACGCCCAGCACTTCGTAGTAATCCCTTTTATTCTCCGCCAATGCTGATGAAGCCTCCTCAACAAAGAAGCCAAAGCCGCGCCGCACGCCCGAGGGCGCCGGCTTCGACGCTTTGGCTTCACGCGCACGGCTCTTCAGGCCTTGTTATCGTCGACCACCTTGTAGTCGGCGTCCACCACGTTGCCTTTCGGACCGCCGCCGGCCGCGGACGCGTCGCCCGCGCCGTCCGCCGGCCCGGAAGAAGAAGACTGGGCCGCCTGCTGGTAGAGCTTCACGGAAAGCTGCTGCACGATCTGGGTCAGCTCTTCGGTGGCCTTCTGGATTTCGTCCTTGTTGTCGGACTCCATGGCCTTTTTCACTTTTTCCTTGGCGTCGTTCGCCCGCTGGACCTCCGACGGGTCCACCTTGTCGCCGAGTTCCCGCAGCGTCTTCTCCACGGTGTACACCAGGTGGTCGGCGGCGTTCTTCGCTTCCGCCAGCTCGCGGCGCTTGCGGTCTTCCTCGGCGTGCATCTCGGCTTCCTTCTTCATCCGCTCGATTTCTTCCTTCGACAGGCCGCTGGACGAGGTGATGGTGATGCTCTGGCTCTTGCCGGTGGCCTTGTCTTTCGCCGAGACGTGGACGATGCCGTTGGCGTCGATGTCGAAGGTGACTTCGATCTGCGGCACGCCGCGGGGCGCGGGCGGAATGTCGGTGAGCAGGAAGCGGCCGAGGGTCTTGTTGTCCCGGGCCATCGCCCGCTCGCCCTGCAGGACGTGAATTTCCACCTGCGTCTGGTTGTCGGCGTAGGTGGTGAAAATCTGCGACTTGCTCGTCGGGATGGTGGTGTTGCGCTCGATCATCTTCGTCATGACGCCGCCGGCGGTCTCGATGCCCAGCGACAGCGGCGTGACGTCGAGCAGCACCACGTCCTTGACTTCGCCGGCGAGCACCGCCGCCTGGATCGCCGCGCCCATCGCCACCACTTCGTCGGGGTTGACGCCCTTGTGGGGCTCCTTGCCAATGAGGCGCCTTACCGCTTCCTGCACGGCGGGAATCCGCGTGGAACCGCCGACGAGGATCACCTTGTCGATGTCCGCCGGCGTCAGTCCCGCGTCCGCCAGAGCCTGCCGCGTCGGCCCCATCGTCCGCTCCACCAGATGGGCGGTGAGCTCGTCGAATTTGGCGCGGGTCAAATTCATTTCCAGGTGCAGCGGCACGCCGTCCTTCATGGTGATGAAGGGCAGCGAAATCGTCGTGGACGTCATGCTGGACAGCTCTTTCTTGGCCTTCTCGGCGGCGTCCTTCAGCCGCTGCAGGGCCGCCCGGTCCTGCATCAGGTCGACGCCGTGTTCCTTGCGGAATTCGTCGGCCATCCATTTCATGACGCATTCGTCAAAGTCGTCGCCGCCAAGGCGGTTGTCGCCGCTTGTCGCCTTGACCTCGAAGACGCCGCCGCCCAGCTCCAGAATGCTGACGTCGAAGGTGCCGCCGCCCAGGTCGAACACAAGGATGGTCTGGTCCTCTTCCTTGTCAAGACCATAGGCGAGCGCGGCCGCGGTGGGCTCGTTGATAATGCGCAGCACTTCCAGGCCGGCGATGGTCCCGGCGTCCTTGGTCGCCTGGCGCTGGCTGTCGTTGAAGTACGCCGGCACGGTGATGACCGCCTTGGTCACCGGCTGGCCCAGGTAGGCTTCCGCGTCGGCTTTCAGCTTCTGCAGGATCATGGCGGAAATTTCCTGCGGCGTATAGGATTTGCCGTCGATGGTCACCTTGTGGTCCGTGCCCATGTGGCGCTTGATGGAGATGATCGTGCGGTCGGGGTTGGTGATCGCCTGGCGCTTGGCGACTTCGCCGACGAGGCGTTCGCCGTCCTTCTTGAAGCCGACCACCGAAGGTGTCGTGCGCCCCCCTTCGGCGTTGGGAATGACGACCACTTCGCCCCCTTCCATCACCGCCACGCAAGAGTTGGTCGTACCCAGGTCAATACCGATCACTTTGCTCATGTTATGCGAATTCCTCCTCATCGTTTCGAGGCTTGCGAACTCACGGAACTTTCGGCGGCCGGGCCGGTCAGCCGCTCACTTTCACAAAGGCGGGCCGCAGCACCTTGTCCTTGAACCAATACCCGGTCTGCAGCACTTCCACGACGGTGCCTTCTTCATATTCATCGGAAGGCACCCGCATGACCGCCTGGTGCAAATTGGGATCGAAGGGCTGGCCCACCGGCTCCATCGCCTTGAGGCCGTCGGCCTCCAGCACCTGCCTGAGCTGCCGGTAAATCATCTCCACGCCCTTGCGGAACGCTTCGAATTCGGCCTGCGCGGCGCCGGCCGGCGCACCTTCGGGCTGTTCTTCCGCCTGCGCCGTTTCCGGACGATCCGCCTTGCCGGCAGCCTGCAAGGCTCTCTCAAAGTTGTCCAGGACCGGAAGAAGCTCGCCGATCAGCTTCATGGACGCGTACTGGGCGAGCTCTTCCTTCTCCCGCTGCGTCCTGCGGCGGTAGTTGTCAAAATCGGCCATCACGCGCAAATAGCGGTTGTACCATTCCCGGACGCGGGGATCCTCTTCCTGCCGGTCCGCCGGGGGTTGTTCCTCCCCCGCGCCCGCCCGGTCGCCGCTTTCCGCTTCCGCGCCGGCATCCGTGCCCGCGCCTTCGGCGCCTCCGGCTTCATCCCGGGAATTCCCGGCATCCGGCCCGGCGCCTTCCGCGCGGCTTCCGCCGGCCGATCCGGCTTCCGCGGCCGCACCGGTTCCGTCCGCCGTACCGGTCCCCGCAGCCGTGCCGGCTTCCGCAGCCGTTCCTTCACCGGCCGCCCCGGCCTCCGCCGTCTTGCGGAACTCCGGCTCCGCAGCGGCCGCTTCCCGCTCCCCGGTCGCCTCCGCCGGCCGGTTCCCGGCGTTTGCGGACGCAAGGCCCTCCGCTTCCGGCGCGGACCGCCCGGCCCCGTCCGCTTCGCGCGCGGCCGCGGCCTCTCGGCGCAAGGGTTCCGTCTGACGATCCATTGCCATATCCAAGCTCCTTTGCCTCCATCGTGTAGAAAGGCGGACACCTTGACCGGTGTGCCGCCTGGCGCGATGTTCCCGATACGCTATGTCACTTGTACCAACGGGCCAGCAGGGTTGCCAGATCGCCGGACATGTAATCCAGCAGGCCGATCACCTTGCTGTAGTCCATCCGGGTCGGCCCCAGGACACCGATGGTGCCGAGGGATTCGCCGTCCAGCGTGAACGATACGGAGATAAGACTGCACTGGTAGATTTCCTCGACGGCGTTCTCGGGCCCGATCCGCACCTGAATGCCTTCCGACTGGGCCGGAAACAGCTGCATCACTTTCTTGGTCTCTTCCAGGATCCCGAGAACGGTCTGCAGCTTGGCGACGTCCTTGAATTCGGGCTGGGACAGCATGTTTTTCGTCCCGCTCAGCGTCACCTTCGGCTCAATTCCGCCGCTCAGGGACGATTCCAGCATCGCCACGATTTTCTCGCAGCGGTCGACGTACATGCCGAGTTCCTTTTGGACCTCGCTGTTGAGCCTGGCCCGCACCTGATGGAGCGGCAGGCCGGTCAGCTTGGCGTTGAGCAGGTTGACGACCCGGCGCACGTCGCCAAGATCCACGCCGTGCGGCACGGAGATGTTGCGATGCTCCACGTGGCCCATGTTGGTGACAATGATGGCCACGGCGGAATCGTCATTGATCGGCACCAGATCGAAATGCTTCAGGGTGGTGGTGAAAATCTCCGGTCCCAGCGCGATGGACGTGTAGTTGGTCAGCTGGGACAGGATGGCCGCCGCTTCGTTGAGCACTTCTTCCCAGTGTCTTACCCGTTCGGCAAAAAGCTGCCGGATCTTCTGGATATCCTGTTCGTCGATCTCATACGGCTGGATGAGATGATCGACGTAATAGCGATACCCTTTGTTGGAGGGAACCCGTCCAGCGGAAGTGTGCGGCTGTTCCAACAGCCCAAGCTCTTCCAGATCGGCCATTTCGTTGCGGATCGTGGCCGGGCTGAACGCCACCTCTTTCCGCTTGGAAATGCTGCGGGAACCGATCGGTTCGGCGTATCGGATGTAGTCGTCCACAATGGCTGTCAGGATCCTCCGCTGACGATCGCTCAACATCCGACGCCCCTCCTTATGCGGTTGTCGTTAGCACTCACCGCAATAGAGTGCTAACCGATATTACAAAAATACCAAAGCGAGCCCGCCATTGTCAAGGTTTGCACGCCGGTCCGGGCGTTTGCGCAGGCGCCTGTGTCCGCGGCGGAAGGACATCCCGTCCTCCCGCCGGCACAGGAAGACCGCCCGTCGTCCATCCGGCGGAAATGAAAAACCGCCCCGTTCAACCGAAGGCGGTGCGCAAGGCCGCGGGCGGCTCGCTTCGGATTTCCGCGTTCGCCCGGGCGTCGAGCACCCGGAGCATGGCGATCTCGTCGCATCTGTCGCGCTTGGGGCAGTGGATGCAGTCCGTCCACACCTTTTCCGGAAAAATGCTCATATCCACCACTTCGAATCCGTTTTTGCGGAAAAAATCCACGGCATAGGTCAGCGCCATTACCTTGGGAATCCCCTGGGCCCGCGCTTCCTCGATGAGCGCTTCCACCAGGCGCGTGCCGACGCCCTTGCCCTTGTAGCCTTCGGCCATGCCGAGGGAACGGATTTCCGCCAGGTCGCTGCCGAGGCGGATCAACGAGCCGCAGCCGATAATCTTGCCGTCGTCTTCCGCCACGTAGAACCTGTCGATATTGCGCGTCAACGCTTCCCGCGAACGGGGCAGCATGATTCCCTTTTCCGCATACCCCCGGATCAGATCATGGAGCGCGTCCACGTCCGACAGCCTTGCCTTGCGGCAAACAATGCCCATGAATGTCCCATCTCTCTTCCCGTGAACGTCTATGATGAATAAATATATATGATTCTGAATAAAAGTCAATAACCGTTTGCTGAAATTCGAAAAAAAATACAGAGGCCGTCCGTAAATGACGGTCCGGGCGGCCGCCCGACCGTTCCCGCGTCAAACGAAGGCGCCGAACACTTCATTGCCGAGCATGAGGCCCCGTTCGGTCAGGCGGTATCCCTCGCCCGCGCCGACCGGCTCGAGGAGCCCCCGTCGGATCAGATCGGCCAGCGTGTCGCCAAACACGTCCTCCGGGCGCAAGCCCCCGAACTGCGCGGCGAAATCGGCGGAACGGACGCCCGCCGGCATGCGCAGGCCGACCATCATGAAATCCTCCATCGCTTCCCGCGCGCCGACCCGGGACTCGCGGAGGCGGGGCAATCCCCGCGAAGCCGCTTCGATGTACGCCTCCACTCCCCTGACGTTGACGTGCCGCCAGCCTTTCACGTAACCGTGCGCTCCCGCGCCGACGCCGTAATAGGGTTCGTTGCGCCAGTACGCGAGGTTGTGGCGGCTTTCGAAACCGGGCCTGGCGAAATTGCTGATTTCGTAGTGCACGTACCCCGCTTCCGCCAGCCGCCGGCGCAGATGCTCGTACATGTCGGCCTCCGCGTCCTCGTCGGGAAGGCGCAGCTCGCCGCGCCGGTACATGTGGAAAAACAGCGTGTTTTCCTCGATCTTCAGGCTGTACAGGGAATAGTGGGGCAACCCGAGTTCCAGAGCCTTTTCCACGCTGTCGGCGAGCTGCGCGAGGGTCTGCCCCGGCAATCCGAACATGAGGTCGATGGAAATGTTGCGGAAGCCCGCGCGCCGGGCCTCCCGGACGCTGTCGACCGTGTCCCGGGCCGTGTGATCCCGGCCGATGGCGGCAAGGAGCCCGTCGTCGAAGGACTGGGCGCCGAAGCTGATGCGGTTCACGCCGCCTTCCCGCAACGCCTCCAGCTTGGCGGGGTCGGTGGAACCGGGGTTGGCTTCCACGGTGATCTCGGCGCCCGGTTCCAGGGGAAAATGCGAACGCACCGCCTCCAACAGGCGCGCAAGCTGCTTCGGCGACAGCACGGTGGGCGTCCCGCCGCCGACGAACACCGACCTCAAAGGCGCGGGCGGAAACTGCCGGGCGGTCAGCTCCATTTCCCGTTCCAGGGCGTCCAGGTACCGGTCCACCGGCTGTCCTTCGGCGACGTAGGAATTGAAATCGCAGTACGGACACTTGCCGGCGCAGAAGGGAATATGGATGTAAAGCGCCCGCGGCGGCCATCGATGCAGCGGAATCGCTTCCGCCGCTTCCGCCTCCGCCTTCGCATCCGTTCCGCCCGTCGCCTTCCCGACGATATCCGCAGACGTCGTTTTCGCAGCCGAATTCACAAGGGGACACATCCTTTCCGCCGGACCGCCTCGCCCTCAATGCCAACCAGGATTCGCCGTTCCCGTTCCCGCCGGCGTTCGCCGCCGGCTTCGCGCAACGGCGCCCGCCCGGCCGCGACCTCCGGTGCCGTCGTGCCGTATGCGCCGGCCCGGCCCCGTCCTACTTGTCGTCGAGCTTCAGCACCGCCATGAACGCTTCCTGCGGCACCTCCACGCTGCCCAGCTGCTTCATGCGCTTCTTGCCTTCCTTCTGCTTTTCCAGCAGCTTCCGCTTGCGCGTCACGTCGCCGCCATAGCACTTGGCCAGCACGTTCTTCCGCAGCGCCTTGATGGTCTCGCGGGCGATCACCTTCTGGCCGATGGCCGCCTGCACCGGCACCTCGAACATTTGCCGCGGAATGAGTTCCTTCAGCTTCTCGCACAGGACCCGCCCGCGCTGGTAGGCGCGGTCCCGGTGCACGATGGAGGAAAGGGCGTCCACCTTCTCCCCGTTGAGCAGGATGTCCAGCTTCACCAGATTCGACGGCCGGTAGCCGGACAGCTCATAGTCGAAGGAAGCGTACCCGCGGGTGCCCGATTTCAGCTGGTCGAAAAAGTCGTACACGATCTCGGCGAGGGGCAGTTCGTAAACCAGCGTGACCCGGTTCGCGTCCAGGTACTGCATGTCCTTGAACTCGCCCCGCCGGCTCTGGCACAGTTCCATGATGGCTCCCACGTAGTCATTGGGGACGATAACGGTCGCCTTGACGTAGGGTTCCTCCACGTGCTGGATTTTGCCCGTCTCCGGATATTCGGAGGGGTTGGACACCTCCAGCACCTGGCCGTTCGTCAGGGTCACCCGGTATTTCACGCTGGGAGCCGTGGCGATCAGGTCAAGACCGAATTCCCGTTCGAGCCGCTCCTGGATGATTTCCATGTGCAAAAGGCCGAGAAAGCCGCAGCGAAAACCGAATCCGAGGGCCTGGGACGTCTCCGGCTCGAAATGCAGGGCGGCGTCGTTGAGCACCAGCTTTTCCAGCGCCTCCCGCAAATCCTCGTAATCCGCCGAATCCACCGGATACAGGCCGCAAAACACCATCGGATTGACGCGCCGGTAGCCGGGCAGGGGCTCCGGCGTCGGCCGGCGGGCGTCCGTGATGGTGTCGCCCACGCGGGTATCCCGGACGTTCTTGATGGACGCGCAGACGTACCCCACGTCTCCCGGACCGAGCTCGCCCACCGGGGTCATGCCCGGCCGGAACGTGCCGACTTCCGTCACGTCGAATTCGGCGCCGGTGGCCATGAAGCGGATGCGCATGCCCGGCCGGATCGTTCCGTCCTTGACGCGGATGTAGCAGACCACGCCCTTGTAGGCGTCGTAGTGCGAATCGAAGATCAGCGCCTTGAGCGGCGCGTCCGGATCCCCCTTCGGCGGCGGCACCTTGGCCACGATCTGTTCCAGGATCTCCTTGATGCCGATGCCGTTCTTGGCCGACGCCAATACGGCGTCCGAGGCGTCCAGCCCGATGATGTCCTCGATTTCCCGCTTGACGCGGTCGGGATCGGCGCTGGGCAGGTCGATCTTGTTGATGACGGGGAGAATTTCCAGGTCATGGTCGAGGGCCAGATACACATTGGCCAGCGTCTGCGCCTCGATCCCCTGCGACGCGTCGACGACGAGCAGCGCCCCTTCGCACGCCGCCAGGCTGCGCGATACCTCATAGGTGAAATCGACATGCCCCGGCGTGTCGATCAAATGCAGGGTGTACGTCTCGCCGTCGTCCGACCGGTATTCGAGCCGCACCGCCGTCAGCTTGATGGTGATGCCCCGCTCCCGTTCCAGGTCCATTTTGTCCAGCACCTGATCCTGCATTTCCCGCTCGGACAGGGCGCCGGTGAACTCCAGAATCCGGTCGGCCAGGGTGGACTTGCCGTGGTCGATATGCGCGATGATGCAAAAATTCCGGATGCGCTTTTGACGTTGCTGGTCGGACATGGGATCCTCCGAACGATCGACAACTTCTGGATCGATTTATTATAGCAGGATCGAACAAAAACCTTCAACGGAGCGCAGTCACTCAGCTAAAATGTTACCGAACAGGTTTCGGATCACTCAAATCGAAATGTTACCGAAGGGATGTGTCTTGAAATTGAGCCTGAAAACACGCCGTGAAGTGTTCCGAAACCTGGCGGA
>LZRV01000035.1 GCA_002159065.1 Paenibacillaceae bacterium ZCTH02-B3
AGTCACTTCGCATATTCCGCAGGCCTCCCCAGATAAGAGCGTCATCTTTCCGCCCGCGACCACCGGAGTTTACAGAATTAGCCCTTGGCGGCTTTGGATTTCGTTGTGTTTGGGCAACTCATCCGACTAACCCTGCCTCAAATCCGGTTCGTGTACCTTGGCCCGTGCGTTTGCCTCCGGCTTCCTTCAGATCCCGCCTCGCGGCAGGCACCCTTGCCTTTGGCTAATGGTAGGCGCTCGCCAGCCCCCATTCCGGACTTTCACCGTAGAGATGACGCCCATGCTGGGCGTACCAAAACAAAGCCCAAAGGCCGAAGCCTTCGGGCTTTCGCGGGGGAGTCGGAACGCTGTCTCCGGATTCCCTTGTTCCTTATCCCTCTCCGCTTCGCTTGTTGTTCGCGGTGTTGATTCCGAATGGCACGTACAGCGGGCACCGGTTCGCCAGGGCGGTGGCCAGGGGCACCAGCCCGAGGAGGCCGATCCACCTCCAGCCGCCCTCCAGGATCAGGATCAGGGACAATAGCGCGATGCCGGCGATAATGCGGATCGTTTTGTCGGTTTTTCCGACGTTGACCTGCATCGACGCCCCCTCCTCACCACAGGACATAGCCTTTGGCGCCGGGCGCCGGATCGAGGAACAGCTGGTCCGCGATCGGGAACGCGTAGGCGATCACGATGAGCACCGCGGTCACGCCGATCCACACGCCCCAGCGTTCCAGCCAGCGCGGCGTCGCTTCCACCGGCTGCAGGGGCTCCGCCACCGGATATTCCGTCTCGCCCTTCGGCATTTGGAACATCTTGACCAGGGCGACGGCCAGGACGATCAGGCTGATGAACAGGATGACGCCGCCGATGGCCACGAGCAGGTTGTACGGATCCCATTGCGCCGCGATTTCGTTGCCGTTGTAAGTCGTATCGGACGTGCGACGCGGCGCGCCCATGAGGCCGGAGATGTGCATCGCGCCCGACATCACCAGGATGCCGAAGGCCCACAGAGAGACCTGCCAGACGCCCAGACGGTTGACCGCTTCCGTCAACCGGCGGCCGGTAATCGCCGGAATGAGCCAGTACGCGATGCCAAAGAAGGTGATGGCCACCGCCGTCGCCACCGTCAGGTGGAAGTGCCCCGTCACCCAGATGGTGTTGTGGACGAGGGCGTTCATCTGGTGGCTGGCATTGATCATGCCGCCGATGCCGCCGGGCACGAAGGCGACCATGCCGAGGAACGGCCCGAGGAACCGCACGTCTTTCCAGGGCAGGGCTCTGAACCAGCCGAACAGCCCCTTGTACCCTTTGGCGCGGCCCGTCGTCTCGAAGGTGGCAAACAGCGCGAACGCCGTAATGAGCGACGGCACGACGACCGCGAAGGTCAGGATGACCTGCAGGAACTTCCAGAACGGCGTGATGCCGGGTTCCATGAGCTGGTGGTGGAAGCCGACCGGCACGGAGAAGACGATGAACATGATGAATGCCAGCCGGGCCAGCGCGTCGCTGAACATCTTGCCGCCGATGACCTTCGGCACGACCACGTACCAGCAGATGTACACCGGCATGAGCCAGAAGTACACCAGCGGATGGCCGAAGTACCAGAACAGCGTCCGGCTCAGCAGCACGTTGATTTTATCCACCCAGCCGAAGGACCAGGGAATGAACTGGAACAGCACCGTGGCCGCGACGCCCAGCGTGGCGACGTACCACAGCACCATCGTGGCCACCGCCATGTAGGCGAACAGCGGCGAGATTTTTCCTTTGTTGTTCTCGCGCCATGAACGGTACTGCGCGATCATGCCGGCGCCGCTCAGCCAGCTGCCCACGACCACCAGGGCCAGGGCGACGTAGAACCAGGGCGACGCTTTCATCGGCGCGTAGAACGTGTACAGCACCGTGGCCTCGTTGGCCAGAATCATGACGGTGCCGATGGCGGTGCCGACGGCCATGAGCCAAAATCCGGCCCAGCCGAGGCCGCGCGCCGTGGAGGTGAGTTTCCCTCCCGTCACCTTGGACACGCCCGAAAACATGAAGCCGACGATGAAAAACGTGGTGAAGATGAGCGCCATCAGCACGCCGTGCGCGGTAAGCAACTGATAGTAGCTGATGCCCCCCGGCATTTCGAACATGCCGCCGCGCACCATGCCCTGCAGCATCCCCGCGATTCCCCCGATCATCAGGGCAACAAACGCGAAGATGACATGCGTCAGCACCAATTTGGCGTCGTCTCGATCAAACGTTTGCGTCTGCGCCATGGGTTTACCCCTTTCCGCAAAAGACTCGTCTTGCCACAGGTCAGGTCACGACCAGCTTCGTGTACATCGCCTGGTGGCCGATGCCGCAATACTCGTTGCAGAGGATCAGGTATTCGCCCGGTTTGTCGAAAGTATAGGAAACCACGTTCACTTCTCCGGGGATCGCCATCAGGTTGACGGTGGTGCCCACGATTTCAAAGCCGTGCACCACGTCCGAACTGGTGATGACAAAATTCACCTTGGCCCCCGCCGGCACGGTGATTTCGTTCGGCGTGAAGCCGAAGGCGTACATGATGATGACCGCTTCGTATTCGTTTTCGCCGACCTGGTAGACCCCGGGCTGGTCAAACGGCGGCGTCTCCGCCAGCTTCTCCGGATCGACTTTTCCGTACGCGTGGCTGTGCGGGGTCTGCAGGCCCATGGAGAAGGCGTAAACGCCCAGGACGGCCAGAAAAACCGCCAGCATGACCACGCCGAAAACCATCCAGATTTTTTCCAAACGATGAATGTGCATCCTCGTTTTTCCCTCCCGCACTGGGCGTCAGTTTCGTTCCAGGAACAGGGCGAAAGCGCCGAACCAGCCTGCGACAAACAGCGCGCCGATGATGAGTACCGCCACGAACGTTCCCCACAAAGCCGGCTCCTGTCCGTTTCCGTTGCCGCCCGCCGGCTGGCGTTGCACGTCGTTGGCCATCTCCGTTCCCCCCTTTGCCAAGGGTTTTCGATGCCCTGCCTCACTCCACGATCAGCTTGCCGATCATGTCCGCGTGGCCGGCGCCGCACATGATGTCGCAGACGAATTCGAATTCGCCCGTCTTGTTGGCCACGAAGGTGACGGGCTTGCCCGCCTCGACCGTCTTGTTGTAACCCTTGATCAGGACGTTGTGCAGCCCTTCTTCGTTCACCAGGGAAATCGTCACCGTTTCGCCCTGCTTGACGCGGATTTCCTTCGGCTCGAAATCCCAGTTGGTCGCCTTGATTTCGATCTTTGTTCCTTCTCCCTGCGGAGCCGCGGCATCCCCGCCGTTTCCGCCTCCGCATCCGGACAGCAGCGCGACCCCCGCCGCCAGAACGATTGCCGTAAGAATCCGTCCGTTTTTCGCTTTCATCAAGCCAACCTCCATCGGGGCATTTTTTTGCCTTCATGCCTCCATTCTAGAAACCGGGTCCCCGATGCACTGTGACGGCGGTCACAAGATCTGGTTCAACACGGTGAAAAGCTTGTGAAAGATTTTCGAATTTCGGTATAATGGGTCAGACGCGCCGGACGGATCCGGCAATTTTCGAGGAATTCGGGGAAGGGTTGCCTTTTGATCGCGGTGGCGGACGATTGGCGGGATTTTGAATTGATCGACGCGGGGGACGGGGAAAAACTGGAACGCTGGGGACCCTATGTCCTCAGGCGTCCCGATCCTCAGGCCATCTGGCCGCCCGTGACCGGCGACCCCCGCTGGAACGATCCGGACGGCCATTATCACAGAAGCTCTTCCGGCGGCGGCAAGTGGGAATTTCGCCGGCCGCTTCCCGAACGATGGCAGATCGGTTACGGCGGTTTGCGCTTTTACATCCGTCCGACCGGCTTCAAGCACACCGGCCTGTTTCCCGAACAGGCGGCCAACTGGCGCTGGATCATGGACCGCATCGCGGGAGCCGGCCGTCCGGTGCGGGTGCTCAATCTGTTCGCCTACACGGGAGGCGCCACCCTGGCCGCGGCGGCGGCCGGGGCGGAAGTGTGCCACGTGGACGCCGCCAAAGGGATGGTGCAGTGGGCCAGGGACAACGCGGCGCTGTCCGGGCTGTCGAACGCCCCCATCCGCTGGATCACCGACGACGTGTTCAAATTCGTGCGGCGCGAGGAACGCCGCGGCCGGCGCTACGACGCCATCATCATGGATCCGCCCGCCTACGGACGGGGGCCGGAAGGCGAAATGTGGAAGCTGGAGCAGCATCTCGGACCGTTTCTCGAGCTGTGCGCCCGGGTGCTGTCCGACAAGCCGCTGTTCGTGCTGGTCAACACGTACACCGCCGGGCTGTCCCCGACGGCGCTTGCCAATCTGCTTCACCTTTCCTTCTGGCGCCATTGGGGAGGCGATTGCGAATGCGGAGAGATCGGCCTGCCCGTCGGCCGCACCGGCCTGATCCTGCCCTGCGGCGTCAGCGGGCGCTGGACTTGCGGCGGCTGACCGGACACCGCTGACCGGACACCGCTGACCGGACACCGGGCCGCCGTCCTTCATCCAATGCCTGCGGAAGGAGGGATCCCGCATGCGGGCTTCCGCCCGGAAATGGCTGCTCTGGGCCGCGTTTGCCGCGGCGGTGTCCCTTGTCGCCGTTTTCGCCGCCTTCCTGGGCGAGGCGTGGCAGGAACGGAAGGAACCGGCCGGTCCGTCGGCTTCGTTTTCCCCTCCTCCGGCCCCCGAAACGCGGAAGCCTCCCCTTCCTTCGCCGGAACCCGATCCGGGCCCCGTCGTGCGCGAAGCGGTCCTGTACGCGGTCGGCGACATCATGGTGCACATGCCGCAGCTGCCCGCCTACTATGAGGAAGCGACGGGCAAATACGACTTTTCGCCCTGGTTCGAGGACGTGCGCCCCCTTTTCGCGGAAGGCGGCTGGGTGGCCGGCAATCTGGAAACCGTGCTGGCGGGAGCCGACCTGAAATATTCCGGTTTTCCCCGTTTCAATTCGCCGCCCGAACTGGCCGGCAATCTGCGGGAGGCGGGCTTTCACGTGCTGTCCACCGCCAACAACCACAGCCTGGACCGCGGCTGGACAGGCGTTGTCCGTACCCTGGAGCGCCTGCGCGAAGCCGGCATCGTGCCGGTGGGAACGGCGGATGACGAAGAAGCGGCGCGCCGTCCCGTCATCGTGGAGCGCAACGGCATCCGGCTCGGCTTTCTTTCCTACACCTACGGCACGAACGGGCTTCCAATCCCGAAGGACAAACCCTTCGCCGTGAACCTCATCGATTCGGACCGCATCCGGGAAGACATCGCCCGCACCCGGGAAGCGGGTGCCGATTTTGTCGCGGTGTTTCTCCATTTCGGCAACGAATACGCAAAATGGCCGAACGACTTCCAGCGGGACATCGCCCGCGGAGCGGTGGAAGCCGGAGCGGATCTCATCCTCGGCTCGCACCCGCATGTCGTCCAGCCCTATGAAATCTGGAGCGTTTCCGGAGCCGGCGGCGGGGAAGGCGGGCGCCGCGGGCTCATCTTCTATTCCCTCGGCAACTTCATCTCCAACCAGACCGGCAACGGCACGGACACCGGCCTCATCGTCAAGGTCCGCCTCACCCGCGCGGAATTCGCGGACGGCCGCGTTTCACTGGCGTGGAACCCTCCCGAGTTCATCCCCACCTGGGTCCATATCCAAAGACAAAACGGGAAGCGGCATTACCGCATCCTGCCGCTTCCCGTCATTCTGAACGACGACCGGCGCGACCGCTTCACGCCGGATGAATACGCGCGTATGGAAAAAATCTTGCGGGAAACCGAAGCCCACGTCCGGTCCTTTGAAGCGTCCGGCGGCGGCGACGTTTCCGGCCCGTCATGAGCATCCGGCGGCGAACCGACAGCCGGCCGCTCTTGAAACGCAAGGCCGGTGGCCGTTTTCCGCGGATCACGCGGTGGCTTCCGCCGCGGGTTCGCCCGCCGCGGGCACATCCGCCGCGGATCTCTCCGCCGCGGGTTCGACGGCCGGGCGCATTTCCGCCCCCTCTTTCCGGTCCGCGCCTTCTTGATCGGCCCTTCTTCCCGCGCTGTCTTGTTCGGACTTTTGGTCCGCGCCTTCCCGTTCGGCATGTTTTCTTTCCGCACGATCCCGATCGTCTTTTCTTTCCGCGCCTTCCCGCCCGTCCTCTTCCCGTCCGGCTCCTTCCCGCTTCGCGCCGGAAACCGGTTCGCCGGCGATTTTCCCGAGAAGATACGCGAGAAGCTTCCGGTTGTGCAGGGAAAGCCGCTCGAGGGAACGGGCGACGATGGCGTTGCGCAGGGCCACGCCGCGCTCCGCTTCCCGCCGGCCGAGTTCCGTCATGTGCACCCAGACGATCCGCCGGTCCTTTTCATCGCGCCGGCGTTCCACCAGCCCGCCACGCTCCATCCGGTCCAGCAGCGTGGTCACCGCCGCGGGCGTCGTTTCGAGGAGCGGCAGGAAGTCCGACGGCTTCATCGGCCCGCGTTCCCGCAGGATCTCCAGCACATGGAGCTGCCCGCTCGTCAGCCCGGGCGCCAGGGCCTGGTCCAGCTCCGCGTTCCATTCCTTCGTCAGCTTCATCCAGCTTTTCACGAATTCCGCCGCGGACTCCATGGAATCCCCCCGGTTTCCCCAAAAACTGCCTGTACTTTCATTATACGCGGGGGAGATGTCGAATTCGAGTTTTGCAACATTAAAATTTTATGACGTTAATCAACAAAACCGGACGAAAGCCGGCCCGCCCCAACAAAAATCCCCGGCAAATTTCGGCATCCCGGGCCGCCGCCGCGTCAGCGGATGGCCGCCGGCAGGGCGAACGCTTCCAGCAGCGGATCGTGCCGTCCGACGGCGGCGACGGATTTGCCCGGGCTGCGGCGGTCTTCAAGGGGCGCATCCTCCGACGAAAAGCGGTGCGCGGCGCCCCGGGCCGTCACGCCGACGAACGCCGCCTCCTCTTTCACGTGGGCGGCGGCGACCAGCGCGGTGCCGCTCGGGCGCCTGCCTCCCCGGAATTCGATCGTCTGCACGCCCCGGCCGCCGCGACCCTGCAAGGGATAGTCAAAAATGAGCGACCGCTTGGCGAAACCGTAGTCCGTCACCACGAGAATTTCGCCTTCCTCGCCGACGATCGGCAGCGCCCGCACGACGGCGTCCCCGTCCTTCAGGGCGATGCCCCGCACGCCGCCGGCCACGCGCCCCTGCACGCTCACTTCCTCCTCGCGGAAACGGATGCACATGCCCTTGCGGGTAATGAGCAGAATATCCGCCGGTTCGTCGCTGCGGAACACGTCCGTCACCTCGTCGCCTTCCGCCAGCTTGCAGGCGGCGATGGCCATGCTCCGGGTGGTGGCGTACTCGGACAGCTTCGAGCGCTTGACCTGTCCGAGGCGGGTGGCGAACACCAGATGCGGGCCGTTGTCCCGTTCTTCCCACTCCTGAGGCTTCACCGGCACCACGCCGACGATCCGGTCTTCCTTGCCCAGCGGGATCACATTGACCAGGGCGGTGCCGTTTTCCTTCCACCTGAATTCCGGAATGACGTGGACGGGCAAGAGGAAATACTGGCCGGACTGCGTGAAGATGAGCAGCGAATCCAGCGTGTTCACCGGCAGGATCCAGCGGACCGCGTCGCCTTCCTTCACGCCGGCGCTTTCCCATTCGCCGCCGGAACGGGTGAACGACAACTGGCTTGTCCGCTTGATGTAGCCTTCGCGGCTGATCGTCACCAGCACGTCCTCCGACGGCACGGTGACTTCGAGATTCACTTTGAGTTCCTCGACTTCCTCCCGGATCTCCGTGCGCCGGTCCACCCCGTATTTCTCGCGGATTTCGAGGAGTTCCTCGCGGATGACGGCGGTGAGCTTCTTCGGGTCTTCCAGAATCCCTCGCAGACGGGCGATGCGCCTCAACGTTTCGGCCAGCTCTTTCTCCACCTGCGAAATTTCCAGATTGGTGAGCCGGTACAGCTGCAGCGTCAAAATCGCGTCCGCCTGGCGCCCGGAGAAGCCGAACCGTTCCATCAGGTTGTTTTGCGCGTCTTCCCGGTTTTTGGAGGCTTTGATGACGGCGATGACCTCGTCCAGCAGCCCGAGGGCCTTTGCCAGGCCTTCCAGCACGTGGGCCCGATCCTCCGCCTTCTCCAGCTCGTACTGCGTCCGGTGCGTGACCACTTCCCGCTGCCAGGCCACATAGGCCTCCAGCAGTTCTTTCAGGCCCAGCTGCCTGGGCGCCCGGTTGACAATGGCCACCATGTTGAAGTTGTAGGCGATTTGCAGATCGGTTTTCTTCAGCAGGTAGGCAAGGACCCCTTCCGCGTCCGCATCCCGCTTCAGCTCGATGACGATGCGCAGGCCGTCCCGGCCGCTTTCGTCGCGGACTTCGGCGATGCCTTCCACTTTCCGGTCCGCGCGGATCTGCTCGATGGCGGCCACCAGGCGGGATTTGACCACCTGATAGGGAATTTCCGTGATCACGATCTGCTTTCGTCCGCCGCGCAATTCCTCGATGGCCGTCTTCGCCCGGATGAAAATGCGGCCTTTGCCCGTGGCATAGGCTTCCCGGAGGCCGTCCGCGCCCATGACGATGCCGCCGGTCGGGAAATCGGGACCCTTGACGATGGCCATCAGCTCTTCCGTGGTGATGTCCGGCTTCTCCAGGATCGCGATCGCGGCGTCGATGGCTTCCCTCAGGTTATGGGGCGGAATTTCCGTGGCGAAGCCGGAAGAAATGCCGCTGACGCCGTTCACCAGGAGATTCGGGAAACGGCACGGCAGCACCACCGGTTCCTTCGCCGTGTTGTCGAAGTTGTCCTTGAAGGGCACCGTCCGCTTTTCGATGTCCCGGAGGAGTTCCATGGCGATGGGCGACAGCCGCGCCTCGGTGTAGCGCATCGCCGCCGGCGGATCGTCATCCAGGGAGCCCCAGTTGCCGTGGCCGTCGATGAGCGGATGGGCCATTTTCCACGGCTGGGCCATCCGCACCATGCCGTCGTAGATGGAGGCGTCGCCGTGGGGATGGAAGTTGCCCATGACGTCCCCGACGGTCTTGGCCGATTTTCGGTACGGCTTGTCCGGCGTGTTGCCGGCGTCGTACATGGCGTACAGGATGCGCCGCTGCACGGGCTTCAGGCCGTCGCGGACGTCGGGGATGGCCCGGTCCTGGATGATGTACTTCGAATAGCGGCCGAACCGGTCGCCCACCACCTCTTCCAGGAAGGCGGGCAAAAATTGCTCCAGCACGCTCAAGCGTCTTTACCTCCCGTCCTCCGACCTTTCGTCGTTCATTCCTCAAACTCGGTGAAGTCGACATGGTCGAGAATCCATTGTTTGCGCGGTTCGACCTTGTCTCCCATCAGCGTGGACACCCGGCGTTCCGCCTTGGCCGCGTCCTCGATGGTCACCTGCAGCAGCGTCCGCGTGGCCGGGTTCATGGTCGTCTCCCACAATTGCTCGGGGTTCATTTCCCCGAGACCTTTGTAGCGCTGCAATTCGACGTTTTTGCCCAGTTCTTTCAGCTGCTCCTCCAGCTGCTCTTCCGTCCAGGCGTATCGCACCGTCTCCTGTTTGCCGGATTTTTTCGTAATCTTGTACAGGGGCGGCTGGGCGATGAACACCCGGCCGGATTCGATCAGCGGCTTCATGTACCGGTAGAAAAACGTCAGCAAAAGCACCTGGATGTGCGCGCCGTCCGAGTCCGCGTCGGTCATGATGATGATTTTCCCGTAGTTGACGGCGTCCACGTCGAACTCGGAGCCGATTCCCGCCCCTATGGCGGCGATGATGGCCTGGTACTCGTCGTTTTTCAGCACGTCGGCGAGCTTTGCTTTTTCCGGATTCATCGGCTTGCCCTTCAGGGGCAGGATCGCCTGGAAGCGGGAATCGCGCCCCTGCTTGGCCGAGCCGCCGGCGCTGTCCCCTTCCACGATGAACAGCTCGTTCCGGAGGTAATCCTTCGACTGGGCCGGGGCGAGCTTGCCGCCCAGGGACGGGCTGTCGCTGCGCTTTTTGCCGCTGCGGATCTCGTCCCGGACTTTCCGGGCCGCCTCCCGCGCCTTGGCCGCCTGGATCGCCTTCTTCACCAGCATTTGCGCGACCTGGGGATTTTCCTCCAGGTATGAGGACATCTTCTCGGAGACCACCGCGTCCACCGCGCTCCGCGCCGCCGCGCTGCCCAGCTGGTCCTTCGTCTGGCCGACGAATTCCACGTCCGCCATCTTGATGTTGATGACGGCCATCATGCCTTCCCGAAGGTCGGAACCTTCCAGGTTCTTGTCTTTCTCCTTGAGCAGGCCCGTCTTGCGGGCGTAGTCGTTCATGACGCGGGTGTAGGCGGTCTTGAAACCGGTCTCGTGGGTGCCGCCGCCCCGCGTGGGGATGGTGTTCACGAAGGACAGGATGGTCTCGGTGTAGCCGTCGTTGTACTGCAGGGCCACCTCGACTTCGATGTCGTCCTTTTCCGCCGCGAAGTGGATGACGTCGTGCAGCACCGTCTTGTTTTCGTTCAGAAACTGCACGAACTGCTTCGCGCCGCCTTCATAGCGGAATTCGTCCCTTCTGCCCGTCCGTTCGTCGGTGAGGGTCACGGTCAGGCCGGAGTTCAGAAAGGCGATTTCCTGCAGGCGTTCGGCGATCACGTCGTAGTTCATGCCGATGTTGCCGTGGAACACCTTCGCGTCCGGCTTGAAGGTCACCTTCGTGCCCGTCCGGCGGGTGGCGCCGATCACTTCCAGACCGGTGACCGGCTCGCCGACGTGTTCCTTTCCGTCCTCGTCCACCCACGATTCAAAGCGCATGCGGTGGATCTTGCCGTCCCGGTAGATTTCCACTTCCAGCCATTCCGACAGGGCATTGGTCACCGACGCGCCCACCCCGTGCAGGCCGCCGGTTTTTTTGTACCCTCCTCCGCCGCCGAACTTGCCGCCGGCATGGAGCACGGTGAAGACGACCTGCGGCGTCGGCACGCCCAGCTTGTGCATCGCCGTCGGAATGCCCCGGCCGTTGTCGGCCACGGTGACGGAGTTGTCCGCGTGCACCGTGACGTCGATGCGCGTGCACGCCTTTGCCAGGTGCTCGTCCACCGCGTTGTCCACGATTTCCCACAGCAGATGGTGCAGGCCGGAGGATGAAGTGCTGCCGATATACATGCCCGGCCGCCGGCGCACGGCGGTGAGCCCTTCCAGCACCTGGATGTCATCGGCGTCGTACTTCGCCGCCTCCGGCGCGGCGGACGCCGCGGAACTTGCGAACAGTTCCAGTTGTTCGGCCACGAACGCTCCTCCCTTTTGGCTTCATCTTTGGTCATTTTAAGGGAAAAGAACCCGCCGCGTAAAGAAGACCGGTGTCGACGGCGATCCGCCGCCGTTCCGAAAGCCGGTCCGGGCAAGCAAAAAGGCTCATTTGGTCAAATGAGCCTCTTTGCGCGCCTTTTCGTCCTTTTTCCCCCGAACCGTTCCCTTCATGCGCGCCTTCCCTTCCTTGCACAAATCGATCAAGGGGCAGACGTCGCAGGCGGGATTTTTCGCCTTGCAGTGGTAACGGCCGAAAAAGATGAGCCGGTGGTGCGTCATCGTCCACTCGCCGCGGGGCACCAGCTTCATGAGCCGGCGCTCCACGTCCAGCGGCGAAGCGTCCGGCCCCGCGATGCCCAGCCGCTTGGCCACCCGTTCCACGTGGGTGTCCACCGCGATGGCGGGCACGCCGAAGGCGTTGGACACCACCACGTTGGCCGTCTTGCGTCCGACGCCGGGCAGGCGGACCAGCTCTTCCCAATCTTCGGGAACCTTTCCGCCGTGCTTCTCCAGCAGGATGGCGCACATCTTGCGGATGTTGGCCGCCTTGTTGCGGTACAGGCCGATCCGCCGGATGTCGTTTTCCAGTTCCTCCTGGGTCACGCTGAGGTAATCTTCCGGGGTCCGGTATTTTTTGAACAGCGTCGCCGTCACCTTGTTCACCGTCTCATCCGTGCATTGGGCGGACAGGATGACGGCGATCAGCAATTCGAAAGGATTGCTGTGGTTCAGTTCGCAACGGGCGTCCGGAAACATCTCCGCGATGGTGTCCAGCACGCGCCGCATGGTGGCTGCGTTCATGGATCCCTCCGGCGGGGCGGCACGGTCATTGCTTCACGATTTCCACGGCCATGCCCCGCAAGGTGTAGATGACGAGGCTGTTGTCCCGCTTCAGCTCCGTCGGCTGCAGCGTCCGCTGGGCGTCGTGGATGTACGCGTCCGGATGGAGCGTCACGCTGTTGTTCTCGGAGAGCGAAGACTTTTGCCAGTACAAGCGTTTCGTGTTCGCGTCATACAGCAGGAACTTTTTCTCCACCGCATCCGCCACGGCGATGATGGTCCGTCCCTGTTCGTCCGTGCGGATTTCCACCCGGTCGTTCGGCTTCACCATCGAAAGCGATGCGTAAAACGCGGTGCCTTTCTGGACAACCGGGGATGCCGGCGTCAGCCGGCTGACGGTGCCGTCCCTCAAGGCAAGCTCGAGGACGCCGGCCGCCGCGTCCACGGAAACGACGCGGCCGAAGGTCACGGGCGCGACATCGGTGCGGATCACGGTGTCGCCCATGAAGGTGACGTTGACCATCGTGCCAACCGCGAGCGCCCCCGTCTGGATCGAAGCCCCGCGTGCATCGTACAGCGGCGAGGATGAACTCACCGTCCACGTGTGGGTGCCGCCGTCGCCGCGGCGGCCCGTGAGCCGGTTCGCGGTTGCGTCGACCGCGGTGAGTTCGAACTGCACGGTCCGCTGCACCTGGATGCGGATGACCGTATTGGGCGAGCCGAGGGCAAGGTGTGCCGTCACCCGATCGCCGGCTTGCACGTCGCTGATGGTTTCACCCACGCGACCATAGATGTCCACCGCCGGCGAGTTGTATTCAAGCCTGACGATCGATCCGTCATCCAACCGGAGCCGCAAGGTTTTCGCGGCGGTGTCGAGCTCCGTGATGACGCCGGTGTATTTGGTGATGAACGAGATGTAATAGGCGGTGTTCTCCCCGGTGTGGCCGATGCTCACGGCGGC
The DNA here is from genome assembly GCA_002159065.1 of Paenibacillaceae bacterium ZCTH02-B3. Classification (GTDB taxonomy): domain Bacteria; phylum Bacillota; class Bacilli; order Paenibacillales; family Paenibacillaceae; genus ZCTH02-B3. The sequence goes on from LZRV01000035.1 coordinate 12,962, forward strand.
GCCCCGGGCAAGCCGGCTGATCCCGTCGTTGGTATTCAGGGAAGTTCCGTCCGCGTCGAAGCGGACATTCGGGGCCAGCGTGAAGGAACGCAAGCTACCGTTCACATCCACGGTCAGGTATTTCCGTTCCACGTCGTAGGTCCACACGACGGCCCCGCGCAGCGTTTCGACGGAGCGCCGGTGCACCTGGATGGATGTCACGCGGCCTTCGTCGTCCAGCGTCATCGTGATCTCGTCGCCTTTTACGAGGTCCGCCACGCCCGGGTTCTCCAGCCCCTGGATAAGGACTTTGACGTCTGCGGTGTAATTCAGGAATTTATTTTCTCCGTTTTCGACAAACAGGATGATGCCGTCGGCTTCGACAACGCCCGAGAAGGTTCCGGTCACCGTGCTGACAACCCGGCGTTCGACGTTGATTTCCGCGATCCGGCCCTCTTCGACCCGGTAGGCGATTTCGTCGCCCGCCTGCAATTCTTCCAGTTCCAAAAGCAGCCGGTTCATCCGGACCGTGGCGCCTTCGCGCAGCACCCGGGTCTCCTGTTTCCCGTCCGCCAGCCGCACCGTGACGGATTTTTCCGCGGTATCGACGGACACGACGGTTCCCTTGTCCGTCTTGTTGACCGTCGATTGCAGGACCTGGATGGAAATGATGTTACCCGGCGTGCGGAAGGTTTCCACGGAAGCCTTCACGGGCATGTCCTTCTTCAGGGCCCCGATTTGGAGGGTCTGGTCTTCCAGGTCGGTGATATTCGGCGGACGCTGGGGATCGTAGGCGAATTCCTGCGCGGCGCCGTTCACCAGCAGGGAAATTTTCCTTGCGGTTTCATCGATCCCGAGGATCGTGCCTTCAACGGTCGTCAGCCGGGGCCGGGCGTCGGTCAGCTCCACGAAGTCCGCCTTTCTGCCGTCACGGCTGATGACCGTCACGGAACCGTATTGCACAAGATCGGCGTATGAAGCCGCCGTTTCCGCATCGGCCAGATAATAGAGGGTATCCGGGGCAAGTTCGTAATCGGTGGAGGTCCCGTCTGCGTGGAGAACGGTAAGCCGATCCGGCGCCAGCTCCATGATGATGCCCGCCGTCTGCCCGGAAAACGCCACCGGGAAAATCGCCTGCGCGCGGCTGAACAGCGTGGCGACGGTCGCCCGGTCCACGACCGCCTTGGGACGGAATTCCGTGGGCGTCACGCCGCGGATGAGTCCCTTCTCCGCCGCCACCTGCACATATCCGGCATACTGCGGATCAATGAGGGCATTGTCGGCAAAGCCGGTGACTCCCGACGCCGCCTTCGCTTCCGCGTCCAGGCCGATGGCGCGGATCAGGAGGCGCGCCAGCCATTCCCGCGTGGCCGGGATCGTGCCCCACGGCCTTCCGGATTCGCTTTGCGCGAGGCCGAATTCTTCCTCCCTTGAAAGAAGGCCCTGCATGAGCGCCTCATTGACATATTTCCGGAAGAAGCGGCTCACTTCGAAGTAGGAAGGAAACTCGACTTCGATGTCCTCGACGTCTTCCGCCTTGCCCAGAAATCGCAGCGCAATCAAAACCGCCTCTTCTCGCGAAACGGGCTGGGAAGGCCTGTAGGTGCCGTCGTCGTACCCCGTGATGAGGCCTTGGAGATAGAGACGGTTGATGTGCTTTTCCGCCCAGTGCCCGTCCTTCACGTCGGAAAACGGCGTCGCGGCCTCCGCCCGTTGCGCGCCGGGCGGGAAAAAACCCGCCAGGAGCAACGTCGCCAGCGCCGCGCAGGCGGCCTTTTTGAACCATCGAAACGCACCCGTCATTTCCTTGCCCCTTTCCTTGTTGCTTCTCGCCCGGCGCCCGGTGCAAAGGTCCGTTCACGGCAGCTGCAGGTATTCCTTGATGCCCATGACGATGGCCTCGGCCACCCTTTTCTGCACGGTCGCGTTGAACAGCCTGGAGGCGTTTTGCGAGTTGGACAGGTAGCCGACTTCCAGGAGCACGGCGGGCATCGTCGTGTACTTGATCACCTTGAATTCCGCGGTGCGCACGCCGTTGTCCTTGAATCCGGTCGCCTGCAGGATGTGCCGGTGCATGATCTGCGCCAGCGGCAGGCTGTAGCCGTGCTTGTAATAGGTCTCCGTGCCGTTCACGCTGCTGCTCTTGTGGCTGTTGGCGTGCACGGAAATGAACAGGTCCGCGCCGAGGAAGTTGGCCAGCTCGATCCGCTCGTCCAGCGTGGGATATGTATCGTCGTCGCGGGTCAGCACCAACTTGAGCTCCTGGCTGTCGGGAAGCAGCTCCCGCACCTTGCGCACGATGGCCAGATTGAAGTCCTTTTCCCAACGGCCGTTGACGCTTTTGGCTCCGGGGTCGGAGCCTCCGTGTCCCGCATCCAGCACCACCACATAGGGGCGCGGGCCTGTCAGCTCGATGCGCAGTTCCCCGGAAGCATCGTCCCGCACCAGCTGGAAGTTCCAGCGGGCGTTCAGGTCGAGGACGATGCGCGGCTTTCCTTCGTGGACGGCGTACCGGATCCGGTACAGCGCCTCGTGGCCCGTCACATCCTGAGAGCCGGAGACCATGGGTCCCGGCGGGAAGGCTTGCGACGCTTCCCCTTCCGCCGCGCCCGTACCCGAAGACAAGTCACCGGAGAGCGCCGTGCCGGCGGACGCGGAACCGCCGGTCGCGGCATCGCCGGAAGGCATCGCCGAGACGTTTACGCCGGCGCCTTCCGTCCCGTTTCCGCCGTTTGGCGCCGCCATCCCGAGGGTTCCGTCGAGGAAGGCTCCCCCGTATCTCGCCCCGGGGAAATCGATGGCAATGCGATGCGGTCCTGATAATACTTCGCTTTTGGGCGCGATCATTCCTGCAAATTTGACAATGACCGCGTTATTTTCATAGCGGAGGTCGAGCAGTTCCCCTTCCGCGTATTCCGGCTCTCCGGCCGGCGCCGAGCCGTCTTCCTCTCCGCCTCCGGACGGCGAGTCGCTTCCGCCGACGGAACCCACCAGCCCGCCGGCTCCGGGAGCGTCGGACGGGACGTATCCCCAGGGAGGATCGGTGCGGTAGGTCGTGTAAAGAAAGGCCGATTTTGTCGAATTGTCCCAATAGACTTCCAGCCCCATCGTCTCGCCCACGAAACGGAGCGGCACGAGGGTCGTGTCGTTGAGGATCACGGGAGCCGCCGACATCGTCCGGTTTTCTCCGTCGACGGAGGCGGTAGGGTTTCCTATGTTCATGCGGATTTCCTTGACGGCGCTTTGGATGACCACTTCGCGTTCGGCCTGGAGGTAGTCCACCCTGTACCCCAGATGTTCGGAAATGACGCGAAGCGGCACCATGGAAATCGAATCGATCAGACTGGGCGGATGCGGCGGCTCGAGCGTTTCCCCGTTCAGCACCAGCCGCGGCGTGACCGGCGCCGGCATGGCGGAAGCGCTTCCCGCAAAGCAGAACACGGCGAAAAGCAGCAAAGAAAACAGCCAAATCCGCTTTTTCATGATCCACCCCGAAAAAGTGCGATTTGCCGCATGTCCGATGGCGGCGGAGCGCCAGGTTCGTCCAACCACCACTATAGACGGAACTTGACGGCAAAAGTTTCGTCGCTAAAAAAGAAAAAAGGCCTTTCGTCCCGAACGATGGCGAAATCGGGACGAAAGGCCCTCGTTCCCGCCTTTGGCGGCGATTCCGAAGGCGGATCACCAGGCGACGCGTCTCGCCTCGAAGGCGGCGATGGCTGCTTCATGCTGCAGGGTGAGCCCGATGTCGTCCAGCCCCTTGAGCAGGCACTCGCGGCGGAAATCGTCCACTTCGAACTCGAACCGCAAGCCGTCGTCGTCGGTGACCGTTTTCGCTTCCAGGTCGACGGTCAGCCTGTAGCCTTCCCTGGCGAAGGTGCGCCGGAACAGCTCATCCACCTGCTCCTCGCTCAGCGTGACCGGCAGGATGCCGTTCTTGAAACAGTTGTTGTAGAAAATGTCGGCGAACGACGGGGCGATCACGCACCGGAAGCCGTAGTCGAGGATGGCCCACGGCGCGTGCTCGCGGGACGAACCGCAGCCGAAGTTGGCCCGCGCCAGGAGGATGGTCGCTCCCTTGTAGCGCGGCTGGTTCAGCACGAAATCCGGATTGGGGTTGCCGTTTTCGTCGAACCGCCAGTCATAGAACAGAAACTGTCCGAAACCGCTGCGCTCGATGCGCTTCAGAAACTGCTTCGGCACAATCGCGTCCGTGTCGACGTTCACGCGGTCCATGGGCGCGACGATGCCCGTTTCTCTCACAAACGGTTGCATGGCGGTTTACCTCCCAAAGGCGTCCGGCCCGTCCGAACGGGCTTACGCCGTCACTTCGGTCTTGAATTCCCACTTGCGCACGTCGTAGAAACGTCCCATGATCGCCGCGGCCGCCGCCATTTCCGGCGACACCAGGTGCGTTCTGCCGCCGCGTCCCTGGCGTCCCTCGAAATTGCGGTTCGAGGTGGACGCGCAGCGTTGGCCCGGCTTCAGGATGTCGGGGTTCATCCCCAGGCACATGGAGCAGCCCGCATCGCGCCATTCGAAGCCGGCCTCGATGAAGATTTTGTCCAGGCCTTCCTTCTCCGCCTGCTCCTTCACGGTGCGGGAACCGGGAACGACGATGGCGGTGACCCGCGGATGCACCTTGTACCCCTTGACGACCCTCGCCGCGGCGCGCAGATCGTTCAGGCGGCCGTTCGTGCAGGAACCGATGAACACGTAATCGATCTCGATCTCGCTCATGGGCGTGCCCGGTTTCAGACCCATGTACTCGAGGGCGCGCCTTGCCGCCTTGCGCTCGTTTTCCGTCGGGAAGCTGTCCGGATCGGGCACGACGGAATCGATGTCGGCGCCCATGCCCGGGCTGGTGCCCCACGTGACCTGGGGCTTGAGGGTGGAGACGTCCAGCTCCACAACGCGGTCGAACACCGCCCCTTCGTCCGTCACGATGGATTTCCAATATTCCACGGCGCGGTCGAAATCGGCGCCCTTCGGCGCGTAGGGACGGCCGCGCAGCCATTCGAAGGTCTTTTCGTCCGGCGCCACCATGCCGGCCCGCGCGCCCGCCTCGATGGACATGTTGCAGATGGTCATCCGTTCTTCCATCGACAGCTCGCGGATCGGCTCACCCGTATACTCGATGACATAGCCCGTGGCGAAATCGGTACCGTATTTGGCGATCAGGCCGAGAATCATGTCCTTCGCCGTGACGCCCGGCGGCCGCTTGCCGACGAAGCGCACTTCCATCGTCTTCGACTTGTACTGCTGCAGGCATTGCGTGGCCAGCACGTGTTCCACTTCGCTGGTGCCGATGCCGAACGCCAGCGCTCCGAAGGCCCCGTGCGTCGACGTGTGGCTGTCGCCGCACACGATGGTTTTGCCGGGCTGGGTGAGCCCGAGTTCCGGGCCGAGCACGTGCACGATCCCCTGCTCGGGGGAAAACAGGTCGAACAGCTTGATTCCGAATTCCTTGCAGTTGCGCCGGAGCGTTTCGATCTGCTGCCGGGAAATCGGGTCTTCGATGTTGTGCCGGTCCTTGGTCGGCACGTTGTGGTCCATCGTGGCAAAGGTCAGATCCGGGCGCCGCACCTTGCGCCCGCTCAGGCGCAGCCCTTCGAACGCCTGGGGCGACGTGACCTCGTGGACAAGGTGCAGGTCAATGTACAGGATGTCCGGCTTGCCGCCTTCGCCGCGGACTACCACGTGGTTGTCCCAAATCTTTTCGTACATCGTCCGCTTTTGACCCATGTCCGGTGATCCTCCGTCTTCCCTGATTTTTTTATCCATGATAACATTTTTCATGCGATTGTTCCAACATATAATTTCTATAAAATTCATAGATGACGCCTATAAACGAACTTTCCGGCACGTCCGCCCGGGCGGGCCGGCTCCGGAGGAATCGCCGTGGAACTTCGCCAGCTCGCATACGTGGTGCAAATCGCGGAGGAACGGAGCTTTTCGCGGGCCGCGGAAAAACTTCACATCACCCAGCCTTCCCTGAGCCAGCAGCTGTCCAAGCTGGAGAAGGAGCTGGGCGTGCTCCTCTTCAAACGCAACACCAGTTCGGTGGAACTCACCCACGCCGGGGCGGTGTTTGTCGAAAAAGCGACGCGCATCCTGGACCAGGTGGAGCAGCTGCGCCGGGAGATGGAAGACATCGCCGAACTGCGCCGCGGACGTCTGGTCATCGGAAGCCTCCCGATTACCGGGGCGCATCTGTTGCCGCGGGTCATTCCCGCCTTCCGCGCCGCCTATCCGGAGATCGAGCTGGTGCTGGTGGAAGAGACGACGCGCCAGCTGGAGAAGCTGACGGCCGAAGGGGGCACGGACGTGAGCCTGCTGACGCTGCCGCTGACGGAACCGACGCTGGTCGGCGAACCGGTGTATGAGGAAGACATCCTGCTCGCGGTTCCCGCCGGCCACCCGCTGGCCGCCGCCGGAAAACCGGTGCCTCTGGCGGCGCTCAAGGGCGAACCCTTCGTGACGCTGAAAAAGGGCCAGGGCTTCCGGGCGATGGTGCACGAGCTTTGCCAGTCGGCCGGTTTCTCGCCGAACGTCGTGTTCGAGAGCGCCAACATCGAGACGGTCCAGTCGCTGATCGCCGCCGGGATGGGCATCGGCTTTGTGCCCCGCATGGTCATCCGCCAAGCGCCGGACCCGGCGGAGCCCGTCCCGGTCTACCTCCCGCTGGCGGAGCGGCCCACCCGGACCCTCGTCATCGCCTACCGGAAGGGCCGTTACCTGTCCAAAGCCGCCGAAGCGTTCATTCGCACATTCCGCAGCGTCTTTCCGCCGCCCGATCCATCGCGGGAACATGCGGGAGATCATGGCACGTCCTCATCCGTCCGCTGACGGTCCCGGCCGGAGCCGCCGGCGTCCGCGCATGTTCCCTTCCCGACCCGCCGGGCATTCCCGCAAGCTGTCCCTCCCCGCTTCGGCCGCCCGGCCGGCCGCGAACCGTCAAGGACCGTACAGTTCCGGCCTCCGGCATTCCCATACCGGCAGGCGCCTTCGCGCTTCTTCCGCTGCCCCCAGATCGATTCGGACGGTCAGGATGGTCTCGTCGTCTCCCGCCTCCGCGGCGATTTCGCCCCAGGGATCCACCACCATCGAATGGCCGAAAAACCGCGTGCCGCCGCTTTCTCCCACCCGGTTGCAGCCGACCGTCCAGATCTGGTTTTCGATCGCCCGCGCCATGAGCAGCGTGCGCCAGTGGTGCATGCGGGGATGCGGCCATTGGGCGGGAACGAAAAGCACCCGTACTCCTTCCGCGGCCAGGCGCCGTGCCAATTCGGGAAAGCGGAGGTCGAAGCAGATCATGATTCCGGCTTTGAATCCTTCCAGTTCCGCCAGGCCAATCCCGTCTCCCGCGCGCAGATGGTCGGATTCGTCCATGAGCGGGAACAGGTGAATTTTCGCGTATCGGCACAGGACGCGCCCGTCGCGGCCGAACAGGTACGACACGTTGCGCACCCCGTCTTCGCCCCGTTCGGCGATGGAACCGGCCAGCACATGGATGCGATGCTTGCGGCAAAAATCGGCGATCAACTCCCGGGTGCGCCGCCCCTCATGATCGGCCAGCTCCCGGATGCGGTCCATTGCGTATCCGGTATTCCACATCTCCGGGACGACGATGATGTCCGGTTTTTCCGGTCCTTCCGCCGCCCGTTCCAGCCATCGCTCCATTTCCGCGAAATTGGCGTCGGGATCGCCCATTCTGATGTTCATTTGCAGCAGCGCCACGCGCAAATTTCCCGCGCTCATCCCGTTTCCCTCCCGCTTTGCCCCTATCCTATCGCACGCCCGGCCGCACGGCAAGCCGTCCTCGTCATTTCCGGCGTCACCGGTTGCCGCAGTCGTCCGTTGCTTTCCGGAATCTTCTCCTATAGAAAAGCTCCCCGACACGCAGCCCGCAATGATGTTATTCCGGGTGTATGCATGAAGGGGAGCGTCATGCGGGAGTCGCGCACCGCCGCAGGCGTTCGGTTCCGGTCCGGACCGGATTCCGGCCGGACGCGGCCCATTTCGCCCTGAAAGCAGCGCCGCGCGGTCACAGAACGCCGTATTTCCGGAAGGCTTCAGTGGCGGACATGCCGCTTTCGATGGCCTTGCGGACCACTTTTTCCTTTCTTGCTTTCTCGAGGGCCAGGCTGACCGCTTCCGTCTCGGCCTTTTTCGGAATGACAAGAACGCCGTCCAGATCGCCCACGATCAGGTCGCCGGGTTCCACCCGCACGCCTTCGATCTCGACGGCGCAGCGGTAATCGATGACCCGCGACCTTACCGAAGCATCCTGCGCGAAACGTCCGCGGCTGAACACCGGCCAGTTTTGCTCCAACACCTTCGGCGTATCACGGTGATATCCGTTGATGACCGCGCCTGCGGCGCCCCGCACCCGGGCGGTCGCCGTCAGCAGTTCTCCCCAGGCGGCGCAGTTCATGCTGCCGCCGGTGGCCACGTATACCTCGCCGGGCCTGAGCTGGTCCAGCGCTTCGGTCAGCTTGCCGAAGGGCTGTTCCTGGGGTCCGTACACATCCGCGATCAGCACCGGCATCGCCCGGCCGGCCAGCTTGTCCCCGAGCCGCAGCGGCTGGATGGCCGGCGGCAGAAACTGATGGTAAAGGCCCAACTGGTCGAGGATGTCGCCCAGCACCGGAGTGTACAACTCCGCGCGGATTCGTTCCAGCATTTCTTCTTCGCTGTTCCAAAGCGGCATTTCGATCCCCTATTCCTTGAGCAATTCCGCTTTCACCAACTGACGGCGGATAAACGCCTTTTCCGCTTCCGTCGGCATTTGGACCGGGCTGCGGGGCAGGCCGGGATTTCGTCCGAGCAAGCGGATCGCTTCCTTGATCCGGCCCTGGAAATTGTCGCCCTGGAGGGCCAAAAACACGTGATGAATGCGGTCGTGCAGCTTTTTGGCCGTTTCCAGGTCCCCGCTTTTGAAAGCCCGCCACTGCTCGACGAGCAGTTCCGGAATGACGGCGGAAGGCGCCACGATGGAACCCCTTGCGCCGATCAAATATGTCGGAAGCAACAGGTCATCCACCGCGCTGCTGACCAGGATGCGGTCGCCGCACGCCGCCAGCATCCGCGCCACCATGCCCGCTCCTCCGGCGCTCTGCTTGATGGCGACGATCTGCGGCACGTCCCGCAGGAGTTCCATCGTGTTAGGGGTAATCATGTTGTGCGCCACGACGTTGTAAACAATGACGGGCATGTTCGTGGCTTCCGCGATGCGCCGGTAAAATTCCGCGTTTCCGGCATCGGATGGCTTGTTCACCGGATAATGGACCGGTGTGACCATCAGGGCGTCCACGCCCGCCTCTTTCGCTCTCAGGGCGCTTTGCACGGCGGCACGGGTCGAATTTCGAATGACTCCCGCAACGACAGGTACACGGCCGCCGGCTTCCCGCACCGCCAGTTCGCACAGCCGAAACAATTCATCGTCTGTCAGCACAGCTCCTTCGCCCGTGGATCCGCCGACGCTGATGCCGTCCACTCCCGCTTTGAGAAAATACCGAATCTGTTCCACGAACGCCTGTTCATCAATGTCTTCATTCGACTGAAAGGGGGTGATCGCCGTGGCGATCACGCCCTCGAGATTGACGTGTCTCATTGAACACCTCCGATTTGGATGCCCGTTAAGTTCCGCTTACTCTTCCGCGTCTCCGCCCAGCAGATTGCGTCTGTTCCGGATGTTGGAATACACGCTGAGCGCGATGATGAGAATGGAAACGGCGAGCAACGTGCCGGAAATCGGGCGCTGGAAGAAACCGAGGAAATTGCCCTGGAAGCCGATCAGGGCCTGCATCATCGACGTTTCCATCAGGTTGCCGAGAATGAAGGTCAGCACCACCGGCGCCAGCGGGATGTCCAGCTTGCGGAACAGATAGCCGATGATCCCGAACACCAGCATGACGCCGACATCCCACAGGCTGTTGCTGACCGTGTAGGCGCCGATGATGCAGATGATCAACACGACCGGATATAGGTACCGGGGCGGGATCAGGGCGATTCTCGCCCACATGCCCGCCAGCGGCAGGTTCATAATGAGTAGAATGAGATTGCCGATGAACATGCTGGCGATAATGGCCCACACTAGATCGGCGTCGGTCTGCATCAGCGTCGGGCCCGGCGTCAGGCCGTGCATGATGAAAGCGCCAAACAGGATGGCGATGGTGGGGGAACTCGGAATCCCCAGGGTAAACAGCGGAATGAGCGCGGATCCGCAGTAGGCGTTGTTTGCCGTTTCGGGCCCGGCCACTCCTTCGATGGCTCCCTTGCCGAAGCGGGGAGGATCCTTAGCCAGCCGTTTTTCGACCGTATACGACAAAATGTTCGGAATGACCGTATTGGATCCCGGAATCAGGCCGATCAAGAATCCGATTCCCGTTCCGCGCAGGATGGACATGATCGTCGGACGCCACTCTTCCCGTCGGGGAAGCAGCCCTTTGATCTTGGCGGCAATCTTCGCGCCCGCTTCGGTTTTCTGTTCAAAAGCGATCAAAATTTCCGACAGGCCGAACATGCCGATGGCAATGGTGACGAAATCCAGCCCGCCCATAAGGTGCGGCTGGCCGAACGTCCAACGCAGGGACCCGGTGATCGGGTCCTGCCCGATCAGGGAAAGGATGAAACCGAACAGCGCGGCGATGAGCCCGCGGATGAGGGATTTTCCCATGAGGCCGACGATCAGTGACAGGCCAAGCACGATCAGGGCAAAAAATTCGGCCGGTCCGAATTCCAGCGCCAGTCTGGCCAGTGGCGGCGCCACGAAGGCAAGGCCGACGACCGACAACGTTCCGCCGACGAAAGAACCGATGGCGGCCACGCCCAGGGCGGTGCCTGCGCGACCCTGTTTGGCCATCGGATAGCCGTCCAGCGCCGTAATGACGGAGGCCGCCTCGCCGGGCGTGTTGATCAGTACCGTGGTAATCGTGCCGCCGTACATCGAACCGTAGTAGATGCCGGCCAGCATGATGATGGCCGGAATCGGATCCAGCCCGAACGTGAGCGGAAGCAACAGCGCCGTCACCGTCGTCGGTCCAAGTCCCGGCAGCACGCCCACCAGCATGCCGATCGTCACACCGATGGTGCAATACAACAGATTTTCCCATGTACCGGCGGTCGCAAATCCCTGCAGCAATTGAACAAACGAATCCATGACAGGCTACCCTTTCACCACCCGAGCGCGTTGACCGGCAACGGCACCTTAAGCAGCGTCCTGAAAAGATAGAAGAAAATCAGGATGATCGTGACGGACAGAGCCAGGCCCGCGTACCATTTGAAATCGAACAGAAACACGGCCAGAAGCAGCACGATGCCGGCCGCCACAAAGCCGGTGTAAGGAACGATCAGGATGAACACCAAAACGGCCAGAAGGATGGTCACGTTGCGCCAAAGCGTTTTGCCTTCGGGCAAAATGTCCCTGAAGCGGATCACATCCCTGCGGAGGGATTCCCACAAATACGCCGCCGACAAAAGAAACAGCAAAACGCTGGACCAGACCGGCATGAAGCCGGAACCCGGCCCGAATTTCGTGTAATATCGCAAAGTCAAGGCCTGCCATCCCATGACAAGGGCGAAAGCCATGAGCGCGCATGCCATCCACGCACCGGCATTCTTCACGTTTCCGGCTCCCTCACTCACAGGTTTCGTATCTTTCCGGGATGACAGGCCGGTGCCGGGGACCGGAGCGTCCGCGACGCGGTCCCCGCGCGCCCGGCCCGCATCCGTTGCGGGAATCGACGATCACATTTGCTGCTTCGCGATTTCGATGATCGGCGTCAGAATCTTGATGTCTTCTTCGATGAATTTCGTGTAGGTTTCGGAGTCCATGTATTGGCGTCCGAGGAAGGAGTTTTCCATGAACGCGATCAGGTCCGGATCCTCCACCGCCTTGGCCAGCGCGTCTTCGAGAATCTTGACGATTTCTTCCGGCGTTTCCTTCGGCACGGCGAGACCGCGGTATGTGCCGGAAACGATGTCGTATCCGATTTCGCGGAACGTCGGCACATCCGGGAAACCCGGGAAGCGTTCTTCAGCCATGACGGCCAGCGGCTTGAGGTTGCCGCCGTCGACCTGCGCTTTCACCTCGCCCGGATTGTAGATGCCGAAGTCGGCGCGTTTCCCGAGCAGTTCCACGATGGCCGGCGCGGCACCGTTGAACGGAATGGTGATGAAGTCCAGCCCGGCCGCTTCCGCAAACTGGATGCCGTAATAGTTAGGCACGACGGAAGCCGCGAATTTCAGGCTGCCCGGTTTGTTTTTGATGGCTTCGATCAGCGCTTCGGCCGTTTGGTAGGGCGAATCCGTCGGGACCACGAGAACGGCCGGGTCGCGGTTGACGTTGCCGATAAACCGGAAATCCATCGTCTGGAACGGCGCCTGCCCCAGAAGCGGCAGCGATACAACTTCGCGGGTGACCACCGTGATCGTGTAACCGTCCGGCTTGGCCGACAGACCGTCTTGCATCCCGACGGCGCCGCCGCCCCCCGTCTTGTTGACGACGACCACGTCCACGCCAAGCTCCTTTTTCAGCGCTTCCGCCGTGGCGCGGCCTACGGCGTCCGTGCCGCCGCCGGCGGCAAAGGGAACGATCAATTCGATCGCTTTCGTCGGATAGTCGATCTTGGGCGATTCGGAAGGCGAAGGCGATGGCGCAGACGAACCGGACGGCGACGGGGACGGCGATGCGGCGGGCGAAGAGGAGCCCGAACCGGAACCCGAGTTTCCCTGGCCGCAAGCGGCCAGCACCATGGCAACGGAAACGAGCAGGACCAACAAGACCGACAACGGTTTGCGCATAAATAGCCCCCTCCTTGGACCTCTTTAAAGGTATAGATCTTGAAACTGGAGTGAAAGCGATTTCATCATTGCCAACTATCTTTGCTTTTTTGAGCTGGTCCATTCGATTGGCGGGCATTTGAAGAAATTACAATGTATGATGTTTGTTGTTGGACATCTTACTTGTAAGTATAAACATTCCGCCTCCGCTTCGTCAATCGCGGGACGGGCCGTCCGGCCTCAGTCGCTCCGCTGCTGCGATTCAATGGACCGGGCGATCCCGATGACATCCGCCTTCGTTTCCTCGATATGGGCCAGCATCGCCTGATGGGCGCGGGCGGCGTCGCGGGCGCGCAGCGCGTCCAGAATTTTTTCGTGAGCGGGAATTGCGATGTACGGCTGGGCCGGCGGCGAAAACACTTTCATGCGGTACTCCCTCAGCGACGGCATCAGGCTGTTGTAGAAGAAAAGGAGCATTTCGTTCCGGCTGGCCTCGAAGATCTTGAGATGAAAACGTTCGTCGTTGGCCACGGCCTCCTCCGCGTCGCCCTTCTCAATCGCCTGCTTGAAGCGTTCATGAATCTCTTCAAGTTCCCGGATTTCCTCATCCGTGATGTTCCCGGCGGCGATCTGGGCCGTCACCGGTTCCAGTGCAAGGCGCACTTCCAACAGCTGCTGGATCTTCACGTTGTTGGCGTGGAACCAGTCGATGAACACCTTTTGGTAAAATTTCGACCGGTCCGCAAGAAAAACGCCTTTGCCTCTGCGGATTTCAATGAAACCCTGCGCCTGGAGCCTGATGAACACCTCGCGTACCGTGTTGCGGCTGATGCCGAGCATTTTGCTGAGCTGGATTTCGGTCGGCAGCTGGTCGCCCTCTTTCAGCTTGCCGGACAGAATATAGGCTTTGACCCGTTCCAGCGCCTCCTCGGTCACCGTCTGCCGGGACAACGGCCGTAAATAGGTCATGACGAACGCCTCCCGATAAAGCCGGCAATTCAAATAAGTTCAATTCAAATTTTATCAAATTCGACAATAAATCAAGTATCACGGTTCTCCGACAATTTTAAACCCAGCTTCCATGAGGCGTTGGCGAAGCCGTTCCTTCTCTTCCGGCGTCGGCGGCATGATCGGGCTGCGGGCCACTCCGGCGGGACGCCCGAGCATGGCCATGGCCACCTTTGCCATGTACGGCATTTTCGGTCCTTCAATGGCGCGCCACACCGGAAGCAGGCGGTCGTGGATGGCTTTCGCTCCCCGGTGGTCCCCCGCCAACGTCTTCCGGTACAGTTCCAGCGTCTCCTTCGGAAACACCGCGGTCAGGCACGAAATGGCGCCATCCACGCCCAGGCAGAACGTCGGGTAAAGCAGGTCGTCGATCCCCGTCGTGATCGGCACCAAATGATGCAGTTCGTGCAGCATGTCCGCCACCTTGTGCATGTCACCGCCGCTCTGCTTGATGCCGAGTACCCAGGGAACCTGTTCGATGATGGTTTTCATGACCCTGACGTCAATGTCTACCCATGGAATGACATTGTAGATCAGGATGGGCAGCTTGACCGCTTCCCCCACGCGCATAAAGTGTTGGACCAAACCTTCGGAGGTCGGAACCCACAGATAGTGAGGCGGCGTAAGTTGGATCGAATCGACGCCCGCCTCCTTGGCAGCCTGTGCCTTGCGGATCGCGTCCGCCGTGGAATCGGCGATGACCCCTCCGATGACTTGCACGCGCCCGGCGACTTGGTCAACAACCGTTTTGCAGAGCGTGAAGATTTCTTCTTCGGAAAGGCCCTGGCCTTCCCCCGTGCTGCCGCCGACGCATATCCCCTGCACACCTGATTGCACCTGGAACTCCGCCTCTGCGCGGATCAGGTCCAGGTCCAGTTCCTCCGTATCCGGCGTGAAGGCGGTCACCATGGGAGGAATGATTCCCTTGAGATTCAGTTGATGTCCGTTATGGCTTTTCATGTCTTTCCCTCCCAGTCGTCGCGAAATTTTCGCCTGCCTTTGACGTCTCAGGCTTTTCCAGAAAGCTTGAGCGCCAGCCATTCGTACAGCTGGTAGCAAAACCAGGCCCCGCCGTCGATCCGGCCGCTGGCGCGTTCACCCAGCCAGCTGGAACGGCCGGTTTTGGACGCCATGTCCGCCGTCGCTTCGGCCGATCGATTCGCCGCCTCTGCGGCCTTGGCCATAAGTTCCTCAGCCGCGAGATTTTGCTCCAGACCTTCCTCGTAGGCCTCGATGGCCGGATGAAACGCGTCGAGCACCGTCTTGTCGCCCCTTTGGGCGCCTCCCCGCCGCATGATTTCCTCCGCCATCGTCTTTTGCACCAGCAGCCAGTCGCGACTCGACAGCTCTCCGGTTTCCGGGGGAAGCGCCTTGCCGGCGGCGATCAGGGCGGATGCAAGCAGGATCCCCATGGTGGACGGGGCCGCTTTGCGCACCGCCCTGCCTCCTTCCAACAGCCAGTCCCTTACCGTGCCGGCCACCGCGGCGGCGTCGGCCAGGGCGTTGGCCGCGAGCTGAAGGGTTACGCCGAGATCGCCGTCGCCCTGCGCAGCGTCCAACTCGTTCCAGACGGCGCGGTTTTTTTCCGCAAACTCCGGGAGCGATTCCGCAATCTGACGCCAATCCATGGCTCAGACCCCCCCGAACGTGTTGAGGAACGGCGTGTCCGCCGGAGCGTCGAGAAGCATTTTCAGCTCGTCGTCAAGCTTGAACAGGCTGACGGAACAGCCGGCCATCTCCAGGGAGGTTGCGTATTCCCCTACGAACGTGCGGTAAATGCGGATTTTTTCCTTTTCGAGCAGCGCATGCACTTCCCGGTTCATGATGAACAGTTCTTCGGGAGGCGTGGCACCGGAACCGTTGACGAGCACCGCCACTTCGTCGCCCGCCGCAAGCGACAAATCCCGTATGAGCTCTGGCACGACGCGTTCCGCGATTTCCCCGGCGCTCATCAGCTTCGTGCGCGTGATGCCGGGCTCGCCGTGGATGCCCATGCCGATCTCCATTTCGTCGTCTCCGATCTCGAAGGTAGGTTTGCCGGACGCCGGGATGGTGCACGAGCTGAGCGCGACGCCCATGGTGGCCGTGCGGGAAGTCGCCCTGCGCGCGATTTCCGCCACCTGTTCCAGATCGTCGCCGCGTTCCGCGCTGGCGCCCGCCGTCTTGTAAGCGAAGAAGATGCCCGCCACGCCGCGACGCGATTCCCAGCGGTCGCGGGGAGCCGAGGCCACATCGTCCGCAACCCGCACGGACAGCGTTCGGATGCCGTCTTCGTCCTCCAGTATTTCGGCCGCAAGGTCGAAGTTCATCTTGTCGCCGAAATAGTTACCGTAGAGAAACAGGACGCCCCTGCCCCCGTGGATCTGCCTGGCCACCTGCGCCATCGTGTCCGCGCTGGGCGACGAAAACACGTTGCCGACGGAGCATCCGTCGACCAGCCCTTTGCCGACATATCCGAGGAATACCGGCAGATGCCCGGAACCTCCGCCGGTGGCGATCGCCACCTTGCCCTGTACGGGCGCGTCGGCCCGGATGATGCCGCGCGGGTCCCCCTCGGTGAAACGTAGCCGGTCCGGAAACGCCTTCACGATTCCCTGGAGCATTTCATCCACAAAATGCTCCGGGGCGTTCATGATTTTTTTCATGTCGAACTTATCACCCCATCCTCCATTACGGCCTGATTGTCATCAACGGACATCCAGCCAACCGATGGTGTCCGCCGTTCACCCCTTTCACCCGCCAATGAAGTACCCTCCTGAACCTGACATACAACAGATGTCCAACATCATACACAATGCCATTTTACCTTCCCTCCAAGTCCCCCGTCAATCGATTTTCTTGCATCCGTTGACAATGCGCAGTTGATTTCCCATGATGGATCATAGCGGATAACAGAGCCGGATTGTCCGGTCCGAAGGAGGCTGCCCGTGAACGGCTTGCGCTTGTCCTTTCTCTTTCACCTGCAGGTGTTTTTGGCGGCGCACTTTTTCGTGAACGCCTGTTTGCTGCGCGGCCCGGAAGTACCCGAACCGCTTCTGTTTCTGCGCGAATCGATCCTTGAAGGAAGAATCCTCTACTATCACGAACCGAGCAGCCTGTTCGCGCACGCGTTCTGGACGGCGGGCCTTGCCGTCCATGCCCTTTTCGCCTTATCCCCGTTTTTTGCCGCGTTTTTCGCAGGCGGCAAATACAAAAAAGAAAAAACGGTCCCGGCTTCCCGCGGGGATGCGGACCGACTTCGCGTTCCGGAGCACAAGGTCATTTTAGCGCAACCTCCCGCAAATCCCGCCAGGGCCTGGTGGATGGTGACGGCCGGCGGCGCCATGGAAATCGTGTGGGCTTCCGGGTTCAAATATCCGCAAGTCCCGTCGATCCTGGTGATCGCCGCCCTTTTGCTGAGCTTCGATCTCCTCATCCGCGCCGCCAAATTCCTGCCCGTCGGCACCGTGTACGCGGTTTTCACCGGCATCGGCACCCTTGGCACGACGGCGATCGAGGCGGTCGTGTCCGGCGGTTTCGGCATCGGCAAACTGCTCCTGATCCTTCTTCTGCTCGCTTTTATCATCGGCCTAAAAATTTCCGGAGAGGAGAGGACCGGCTGATGGCGTGGCTCATGCTGATCCTGGCCGGCCTGCTCGAGGTCGTCGGGACCATCGGACTCAAGCGTACGGCCCTCAGAAAAAGCTGGCCCAACTATCTCATCCTGATCGGCGGATTCGGCACCAGCTTCCTGCTGCTCATCCGCGCCATGGAGGAAATCTCGCTGGCGACGGCCTACGCCGTCTGGACCGGCATCGGCACGTTCGGCGCCGTTCTGGCGGGACGGCTTCTCTACAAGGAAAGGCTGGGGCTTTTCAAGATCGTCTGCATGGCGGGCATCGTGGGCTGCGTGATCGGATTGCGCCTGGTCGGCTGAAGAAGCCCGGACGGGCCGGCCCGTTTTCGATCCCGGTTTGACATGGAAACAAAAACTCTGGTATAGTTTAAAATGCTTAATTCCCGGTATGCGCACCGGGAAACGGGGGAACCACATATTGGGGCGAATCGGGACGCAAGGAACCGTTGTCCTTTTGTCCCGTAGGAAACCATCTCTTCCGAGCCCGTCAGCTAACCTCGTCGGCAATGGATGGGTCAACTTCACGCTACTCCATAGCGCAAGCTTTGGAATTCCATTCATCCAGGGACCCGTCGAGGGTCCTTTTTTCATCCGCGAAACATCCCCGCACGCCATCATGCTTTGTTTCTGCCACGGCTTTCCTCTCCTTCGCCCATCATCTGTTGTCGTCGAAACGTCCGCCCCGTCCCCCTGAGATTCCCGCCAGGCAAAGGAGGTCGTCCATGGTAAAGTTTGACAACGTGAGCAAGACCTATCCGGACGGAACGCAGGCGGTCAAAAATCTCTCCTTTGAAATCAATAAGGGGGAAATTGTCGTCCTCATCGGTCCGAGCGGTTGCGGCAAGACGACCACAATGAAGATGATCAACCGGCTGATCCCTCACACGGAAGGGACCATCACCATCGACGGCCGGGACATCTCGAAGGAAGATCCGGTCGCCCTTCGCCGCAACATCGGGTACGTCATCCAGCAGATCGGGCTTTTTCCGCATTACACCGTCGAGGAAAACATTGCCCTGATTCCCACCCTGAAAGGCTGGAGCCGCGAGAAAAAAAGACAGCGGGTGGAAGAACTCTTGAACATGATCGGACTCGATCCGGTCCAGTTCGCGAAGCGCTATCCCAAAGAGCTGTCCGGCGGCCAGCAACAGCGGGTGGGCGTGGCGCGGGCCCTGGCGACGGACCCGGAAATCGTGCTGATGGACGAGCCGTTCGGCGCGCTGGACCCGATCACCCGCGAACAGCTGCAGGATGAACTTTTGTCGCTCCAGCGGAAAATGCACAAAACCATTGTCTTCGTCACCCACGACATGGACGAGGCGCTGAAGATGGGAGACCGCATCGCCGTCATGAAGGACGGATCGCTCCTGCAGTTTGATACGCCCGACAGACTGCTGAAGGAGCCGGCCCACGGTTTCGTCGAGCAATTCATCGGCAAAAAGAGAATCTACCAGAATCCCGCCTACATTCCCGTCACCGACGTCATGCGGGACAATCCCGCCACCGTGTTGTCCACCCGTTCCCCCGCCCGGGCGCTCACCGTCATGCGCCAGCGCCGGGCGGACACGCTGCTGGTCACCGACGAGAACGGCCGCCTGACCGGCATTGTTTCCGCGTATGACCTGCAGGCCAGGATGGAAGAAATCGAAACGGTGGCCGAGATCACGGTTCCCGCCGAGCCGGTCCTGGATCTTTCGGCCACGGCGAAGGACGCCCTCATCGCCATCGATCAGGCGAAATTCGGCATCGTTCCCGTTGTCGGGGCGGAAGGCCGGGTCGCGGGCGTCGTGACCAAGGGAAGCCTGCTGACCATGTTTTCCCGGCTGTGGGTGCAAAATGGACAAAACGGAGGTGACACGCCGTCATGAGAGCCACGTTGTGGGAACAGCTGATCCGACAGCTCAACATGCGATGGGAAGATCTCATCGCCGCCTTCTTCCAGCATATCCAGCTGGTTTGCGTGTCCATGGCCATCGCCATCGCCGTCGGCGTCCCCCTGGGCGTGCTGATCACCCGCGTGGCGTCCCTTCGCGGCGGCGTGCTGGGAACCGCCGGCGTGCTGCAGACGATTCCGAGCCTCGCCCTGCTCGGGTTCATGATCCCGCTGCTCGGAATCGGCATGCCGACCGCCGTTGCGGCGCTCTTTCTCTACTCGCTCCTCCCCATCATCCGGAACACCTACACCGGCATCCGGGATGTGGACAAATCGGTCATCGAGGCCGCGAGGGGCATGGGCATGACGGATTTGCAAATCCTGATCCGCGTGCAGTTTCCCCTCGCCCTGTCCGTCATCATGGCCGGCATCCGCACCGCCACCGTCATCAACGTGGGCACGGCGACGCTGGCGGCATTCATTGGCGCCGGCGGCCTCGGGGACTTCATCTTCATGGGCATCGCCCGCAGCATCGACGCCCTGGTGCTGCTCGGCGCGATTCCCGCCGCCCTGCTGGCGCTTTTGTTCGACTTCGTGTTGGGACTGCTTGAAAAGTGGACGGTTCCGAAGGGGCTGAAAATTTAGAGGTTGGCACAAAAATTTTTGGGGGTTGATACCATGAAACGCATTCGCATTTTGCTTATCGCGGCCGTCGTACTCGCCACCGCCGCGCTCGTTTCCGCCTGCGGCGGGCGGTCCGGGTCCGGCGGCGACGGCGGACGGATTACGGTCGGGTCCAAAAACTTCACGGAAAACATCATTTTGGCCCACATGATGGCCGAGCTCATCGAAGCTAAAACCGGCCTCAGGGTGGACCGCAAAGTCAATCTCGGCGGATCCAACGTTGCCTGGAAGGCGCTGCTGAACAACGACATCCAGCTGTATCCGGATTACACGGGAACCATCGTCGCCAACTATTACCAGGAAGAAACGGGAACCTCGCAGGAAACGCTGGAAAAAACTCGGGAACTTCTTGCACAGGACAATTTGGCGTTTCTCGCGCCGTTCGGGTTCAACAACACCTACACCCTGGCGGTCTCGCAGGAAACGGCGGCGAAATACGGGCTGAAAACGTTCAGCGACCTGGCCGAAGTGGCCGGGGAACTGGTCCTGGGATGCGAATTTGAATTTCTCGACCGCCCGGACGGCTATCCCGGCCTGCAGGAAACCTACGGCATGAAGTTCAAGGATGCTCTCGGCATGGACCACGGCATCATGTACCGGTCCCTGGTCGAAGGCAAGGTGGACGTCATCGACGCCTTTGCCACCGACGGCCAGATCGTCGTCCACAATCTGGTCATCCTGGAGGACGACAAGGAATTTTTCCCTCCCTACGACGCAGGTCCGCTGATCCGCAAGGAGGTGCTGGACAAGTATCCGGAACTGGAGAGCGTCCTGAACGCGCTGGGAGGAGCGATCACCGAAGCGGAAATGCAGGCCCTCAACGCGAAAGTGGACGAGGAAGGGCTGAAAGCCGAGGACGTGGCCCGCGAATTCCTCGCGGAAAAAGGCCTGATCTGACGCCGGACGGCCGGTTCCTTCGGGACGAAAACAGCACGGCAACGGCGCGCGGCGGGAGAGATCGCGGATGGAATCCTGGTTTCAGACGAACCTTGGGCACCTGTTGGATTGGGAATACTGGCAGCCCCTTTCCCTGGAAGCGGCGAAGCGGCTGGGGATCGTTCTGCTCATCGTCCTCTTGACCTGGCTGGCCCTTCGCGTCCGGAAGGTCATGATCAAACGGGTCTTTCGCCTGACGCGCCTGGACGCCAAACAGCGGGATACGCTGCTGACGCTGCTTTTGTCCCTTACCCGTTACGCCCTGGTGATCATCGCGACCCTGACGGCCCTGAGCCACCTCGGCATCAACATCGGGCCGATCATCGCCGGCGCCGGGGTCGTCGGGCTCGCCGTCGGATTCGGGGCGCAAACGCTGGTGAAGGACCTCATTTCCGGGTTTTTCATCCTGTTCGAAGACCAGTTTTCCGTCGGCGACTACGTGTCGATCAACAACGGCCAGATCTCGGGAACGGTGGTCAGCGTCGGCCTGCGCGCCACCAAGATCCGCACCTGGGCGCAGCACGTGGTCGTCATCCAGAACTCGGAGATCCGCATCAGCGAAAACTACAACCGGGAACGCATGCGGGCCATCGTGAACTTCACCGTGCCGTACGAAACGGACCCGGCCGACGTCGAGGCGGCGGTCGGCCGCATGTCCGAGCGGCTGGTCAGGGAAATGCCCGGGCTGTTTTTGCGCGACGCGTCGGGGCGAATCCTCGAGCCTCCGCAGCTGTATGGCATCACCGACGTGGAAAACCAGGCTCTTGGCGCGAAATACACCGTCATCAGCCTGGTCAGCGACCAGCATTACTGGACGGCCTGCAAGGAAATCCGGAAAGCGATCCTTCGCGAGCTGAAGGAAGCAGGCATCCAGATCAGCTATCCCCGACAGATCGAGCGCCGGGAAAGGCAGCCTTCGTAAGGCGGGGCGTTCGATTTCTGTCAAGCGTCTGTGAATATGTCAGGTTAACTGTTCTATGAAAATGTCAGGGATGATAGCTGATTAAACAGCCCCCGTCCTCTTGCAGACTAGCCGGATGCTGTGCTACGCTGTAACTGCTTGCTGGAGAATGATTTTCTCCAGGGATGGTTTTCAGCGGGCTTGCGCGGGGGCGTAGGTGCCGCTTCTTTTTTGGCCGGAGCTGTCGAAGGGACCTCAGCGGCCTGCGTCTCCACACAAGGCCAGGCGCGTCCCTGATCCCATAGCCACACTTGCCCATCCATGCCGACACGCACTTCGACGACGGTCTTCGCTTCCCAACGCGGTACACCGGGGCCGGGCTTTGGCATGTAGCATTTTCCTTTCCAGGAGAAGGTCTGCCCGCCGCTGATTCTCCGGTGTTCCCGTCGGGTAAAAATGTGCTCCAAAGGGGTTTCGGGCAGCGGTCGGTAGGCCGGTTCCGCTTCTTGCGGCTCGACGGCAAACAGGCGGTTGTGCTTTTCGATCAACTCCGGCAGGACCCGGTTGGCTTCCTCCATCGTGCAGACGTTGCGCAGCCGAAGTTCGACCACCAGACGGTCCTGCATGGTTTGCCAGAGCCGTTCGATCCGTCCTTTGGCCTGGGGGGACAGCGCCTCGATATGGGTGATCCCCAGATCGGCGATGGCCTGTCCGAAGGTGGAAAGCGCCTGCGGCTGACCGGCCAGTTCCTGCTCGAGGGTTGGCTTGCCCTTGGGCGGGTGAAAGATGGAGTGTTGGTCGCTGTAGAGCGCAAGCGGTACGCCTTTGCGCCTAAGTCCCTCCATCATGACGGCCGCGTTTCCTTGA
>LZRV01000036.1 GCA_002159065.1 Paenibacillaceae bacterium ZCTH02-B3
AGCCGCTTTGCTGACAGCTGTGGAGAGCGTGTCGGCAGAGGACATCGCGCCAAAGCAGCGGAAGGACTGGGAGGAATACAAGCAGTTTCTGAAGCAACACCGGAAGCATCTGGAGGACTACCGGAAGACGCTCCAGGCGGCGGGCATCGACACGAGCGGCATGAGGCCGATGGGGAGCGCGGAAGCGCAGATGCGGATCTTTGCCAGACGGACGAAGCGAGGCGGATACAGCTGGAGCGAGCGAGGCGTCAGCGCGATGCTGCGGACAATCATGAGAGGCCGGGAAGCCGGAGTGGTCCTGGTTACGTATGGAGGCAAGACTCCAACGCCGCAGCGCTCCGTCAGCATTCGGAAGTTGCTAAGGGACGTTATACGACCGACCAAAGGATACGTTAACGGGATGATCCGGTTGCTTAGGGGGCCGTGGCAGAGTAGCACAACGGGCATGGCATTGAAAGGGCTTAGAGGATACTAATACCAGAAAAATGAAACGCCAATCCCATAAGGAAGAACACCAAAAGCGCTTACAAGGGAAAGGTTCTTTTCAAGTTCGCATCCAGAATCCAAAAAAGGTGCCCACACTAGCTTGACTCAGACCGCGCGTCTCTTTTGTTTTCGCATCCGTCGCGCAAATGGTATAATGAACGACGTCAAGCGGAGCGCAGACGGGAAGGAGAGGGATGGGATGGGACGCCTGGTCGTATGCGACCACCCGTTGATCCAGCACAAACTGACCATCATCCGTGACAAAACGACGAACCACAAGCAATTTCGCGAACTTGTCGAAGAGACGGCCACGCTGATTGGCATTGAGGCGACCAGGGATCTGCCGCTGGAGCCGAAAACGGTGGAGACGCCCGTCGGACGGGCGGAGGGCAGGGCCATCGCCGGCCGGAAAATCGGGCTTGTTCCGATCCTGCGGGCCGGCCTCGGCATGGTGGAAGGCCTGCTCCGGCTGTTGCCCGCGGCGAAGGTGGGACACATCGGTCTGTACCGGGACCCGGAGACGCTCAAACCGGTGCAATATTACATCAGCCTGCCGTCCGACGCCGAAGAGCGGGACCTGATCGTCATCGATCCGATGCTGGCCACCGGCGGTTCGGCCATCGCGGCCATTTCCATGCTGAAGGAACGGAATTGCCGCCCGACGAAAATGCTGTGCCTGATCGCTTCGCCGGAGGGAATCCGGGCCCTGAACGAGGCGCATCCGGAAGTGGACATCTACACGGCCGCCGTGGATGAACGCCTGGACGAACACGGGTACATCGTGCCCGGTCTGGGCGACGCGGGCGATCGTCTGTACGGCACGGAATGACGCGAAAACGCGCAGGCCGGGGGGCGGCCGGAAAGAAAGAATATATAATAATGAAATTTCTATGACAAATTTTGCGACAAGGATCGCCGACGAGATGACAAGGAGCAAAACGATGGGAAAACGGATCCGGGTCATGGCCATTTTTGGCGTCCGTCCCGAAGCGATCAAGATGGCGCCGCTCATCCTGGAGCTGAAAAAGCGGCCGGATGTGTTCGAGACGCTCGTCTGCGTCACCGCGCAGCACCGCCAGATGCTCGACCGGGTGCTGGAGGTGTTCGGCATCCGTCCGGATTACGATCTGGATGTCATGCAGGAACAGCAGTCGCTGTTCGACGTTTCCGTGCGCGTGCTGGAGAGGATGGAACCGGTGCTGAAAGAAGCGGAACCGGATCTGGTGCTGGTGCACGGCGACACGCTGACAACGTTTCTGGCCAGTTTTGCGGCTTTCCTGCGGCAGATCAAGGTCGGGCACGTCGAGGCGGGGCTGCGCACCTGGAACAAATTCGCGCCATATCCGGAGGAGATGAACCGGCAGCTGACCGGGGTGCTGGCCGACCTGCACTTCGCGCCCACGGAATGGTCGGCGGGCAACCTGCGGAAGGAAAACAAGGCGGAAGAAAGCATTTTTGTCACCGGCAACACCATCACCGACGTTTTCCAGTACACGGTGCGGCGGGATTTCACCCATCCGATTCTGGACTGGGTCAACGGCAGGCGGCTTGTCCTGATGACCGCCCACCGGCGGGAGGCGCAGGGGGAGCCGCACCGGAGGATCTTTCGCGCCGTGCGCCGGCTGGCCGACGAATTCGACGACATCGCCGTCGTCTATCCCGTGCATCCGAGCCCGGCGGTGCGCGAGCCGGCCCATGAAGTGCTGGGCGGTCATCCGCGCATCCTGCTGACAGATCCCGTCGACGTGACGGAGTTGCACAACCTGTATCCGCATACCCATCTCATCCTGACGGATTCCGGCGGTCTGCAGGAAGAAGCGCCTTCCTTTGGCGTGCCGGTGCTCGTGCTGCGGGAAACCACCGAGCGGCCGGAGGGGATCGAGGCGGGGGTGCTGGAACTGGCCGGCACGGACGAGGAAGCGGTGTACGGGAAAGCCCGCCGTCTGCTGACGGACCGGGCCGCTTACGAACGGATGAGCCGCGCCGTCAATCCTTACGGGGACGGACGGGCATCGCAGCGGATCGTGCAGGCAATCCTGCACCATTTCGGTCTCGGGGAGCGGCCCGAACCCTTTCGTCCGTCCTGAGGGTCCGTGCCGATCCGCCGCCCTCGTCCAAGACGATGTACAGTATCCCGTGCGGCTGTATGGTTGGGCCAGAAACCGCCGGACAATACGGGAACTTCCAGTTTTTCTTCGCGAGGTTTTCACAGCCCGGCAAATTGACAAACCCGGAGGACCTCCGCTAGAATAAGTAAGGATTGACAGGTGAAGACCCATGCGACACCCCCGGAAGGACGACAATCCTTGGCGCGCCGCGGGACTCGTGGGTGCCATCGGTGCCGATGTGGCGATTTGCACGGTGCTGGGGTACTTCGCGGGACGCTATTTGGCGGGACCGCTCGGACTCGGGGCCGTCTGGGTGCCGGTCGGGGTGCTGTCGGGTTTCTTCCTCGGCCTCGTGACGGTCGTCTTGCTGATCAGGAGATTCATGGAGGACAACCGCGATGAATGACCTGTTTGCATCGGGCGTCCGCGCGGCTGTCTTTGCCCTGTCCGCCTGTTTGGCGCTGTGGATCCTGATCCCCGATTATCGTCCCGAATTTGCGGGAGCGGCCTTCGGTATCGCGGTCGGCGTCTGGAACAGTTATCTGCTCCGGCGAAGAATCCAGCTGCTGGACCAGTGGACGGCCGAGGGGAAGAAACGAAGAGCTGGTACCGGATTTGCCGCCCGTGCGGCGACGCTGCTTTTGGCCTGCATGGCTGCGCTCCGGTTCCCGGAACATCTTTCGCTGGTGTGCGTGTTGGCGGGCAGTTTTTTTATGCCCTTTGTCTATCTGCTGCTCGGTTTCATTCGAAACCGTTCCTGAATGGCGGCACCATGGCAGTGGAAAGGGGTGAAAACAACGATTCATGCATGAATTTCCGGTTGTTCATATCGGAGGGATCGGTTTCGACCTTTCCAGCATCATCGCGATCACCGTCTCCTTCGTGATCACGCTCGTCCTGGCGCTGCTTGCCGTGCGCAACCTGTCGGTGGACAACCCCTCGAAGCTGCAAAATTTCATGGAATGGGTTGTCGAATTCGTGCACAATACCATTGCCAGCACGATGCCGCTGGAAAAGGCGAAACGCTATATTTCCCTCGGCATGACCCTGATCATGTTCATCTTTATTTCCAACTTGCTGGGACTTCCCTTCGGGATTGTGACCGAGGTCAGCGAATCCCATCACGGCCCGGTGACGGTGGCTGGATTGGAGATCGCATCCGCGGACGAAGTGGAGAAAGCCCACGAGGATGGCAAGCACCTGGCGTATGCCTGGTGGAAATCGCCCACGGCGGACCTGAGCGTGACCGCCGGACTGGCGTCCATCGTGTTTGTGCTGGTGCACTACCTCGGACTGACCCAGAATACTCGCCACTATTTGAAACATTATTTCAAACCGTATCCGATCTTTTTCCCGATCAACATTCTGGAAACGCTGACCAAGCCGCTTACGCTGGCACTTCGTCTATTTGCAAACATCTTTGCGGGTGAAGTGCTCATATCCACCATTTTGCTGCTGGACGTTTTCGGCATCCCGCTTCTCGGGATCTGGCAAGGTTTCAGCATTTTCGTCGGGGCGATTCAGGCATTCCTGTTTACGATCCTGACGATGGTATATATCTCGCAGGCTACCGTGCATGAGGAAGGCCACTGAGGACGGGTTCCGCAGAGGGCTTCCGCACGGGCGTGCTGCACGGGCGCGGCTGATCGCGCCAACGACGGAGAATCTCAATTTCAAGGAGGAACAAACATGGATTTGCTGGGTGCAGCTCTTGCAATCGGTCTGGGCGCGATCGGCGCCGGTGTCGGTAACGGTTTGATCGTCAGCAAAACGGTGGAGGGCATCGCCCGTCAGCCGGAACTGCGCGGCGCGCTGCAAACGACGATGTTCATCGGTGTCGGTATCGTCGAAGTCGTACCGATCATCGGCGTCGTTCTGGGCTTCCTGATCTTCTTCGCATCCTGATTGGCAAGGTGCGTGCCTGGGCGCGGAAGGCCCCGAGCCTCCACGCCCATATTTTGTAAAGCAGCGGCGGCACAGTCTGAAAGGAGTGACGGCGTTGAACTTCCAGTGGACTTCTTTCCTCTACGCGATCATCGCGTTCGGGATCCTGTATTATCTGCTGAACAAATATGCGTTCGGTCCGCTTTTCGGGATTATGGAGAAGCGCCGCCAGCTGATCCTGCAGCAGATGGAGAGCGCGGAGCAAAACCGCAAGGAGCTGGAAAAGCATCTGGAAGAGCAAAAGCAGGTGCTGCAGGAGGCGCGTAAAGAAGCGTACGAAATGATCGAGCAGGCCAAGCGGACCGGTGCCCGTCAGGCGGAGGAAATTGTCCAGGCCGCCCGGGAAGAAGCGAGCCGGTTGCGCGAAGAGGCGCTGCGCGACATCGAGAACGAGAAAAACAAGGCCCTGGCCGCCCTCAAGGCGCAGGTCGGCGGCTTGTCCGTGCTGATCGCTTCGAAGATCATCGAGAAGCAGATCGACGAAAAATCGCATCAAGAGCTGATTGACCATTATCTCCAGGAAGTGGGGAACCGGTCATGAGCCGTAGCACCGTGGCGGCGAGACGTTACGCGAAAGCGCTGTTTGAACTGGCGCGGGAGCGCAACCAGATCGCCGAGACGGAAGAACAGCTGAAACAGGCCGTCGGCGTCATCCAGGACAACGGGGAATTTCGGACGCTGCTTTCTTCCCCGAACGTTCCGCTCGAGGTCAAAATCCGAACCCTGCGGGAAGCGTTCGGCCAGTCCGTATCCCCGATAGTGCTCAACACGCTGTGCTTGATGACGGAACGGCGCCGGCATGGCGAAATGACCGCCCTTTTGGAAGAGTATCAGCGGGTGGCCGGAGAAGCGATGGGACGCGTCGAAGCCAGAGTCGTGTCGGCCCGGCCGCTGACCCAGGAGGAAATCGGCAAGGTGGCGGAAACGTTCGGCGCCCTGCTGGGGAAAACCGTCCGGGTCACGGTGGAAGTCGATCCCTCGCTGCTCGGGGGTCTCACCGTGCGCATCGGCGATACGCTCTATGACGGCAGCCTGAAGAGCAAGCTCGCCCGGATGCAACGGACGCTGCAAGCCACTTGAGCGGCCGGTTTCGGCCGAAAAACATGCCGGCAAAAGAACAGGGCGGAAACCGGACGGCAATCCGCCAATCGGACGGGAAACAAAGCCGGCAGTATGGACGTCACCAAGCAAGGACAGGGGTGAACGAATTGAGCATCAGGCCTGAGGAAATCAGCACGCTGATCAAACAGCAAATCGAAAACTACCAGTTTGATGCCCAGGTCAGCGACGTCGGCACCGTGGTCTACGTGGGCGACGGGATTGCGCGCGTGCACGGATTGGCGAAGTGCATGGCCAGCGAGCTGCTCGAATTCGAAAACGGTGTCTACGGCATGGCCCTGAACCTGGAAGAGGACAACGTCGGGGTCGTCATTATGGGGCCCTACAAGGACATCAAGGAAGGATCGCAGGTGAAGCGGACCGGCCGCATCATGGAAGTGCCGGTCGGCGAGGAACTGCTCGGCCGCGTCGTCAACGCCATCGGCCAGCCCATCGACGGCCTTGGTCCGATCAACACGGGCAAATTCCGTCCCATCGAATCGCGGGCTCCGAGCGTCATGGACCGCAAGTCCGTCCATGAGCCGCTGCAAACGGGCATCAAGGCCATCGACTCGATGATCCCGATCGGCCGCGGCCAGCGCGAGCTCATCATCGGCGACCGGCAGACCGGGAAGACGACCATCGCCATCGACACCATCGTGAACCAGAAAGGCCAGGACGTCATCTGCATCTACGTCGCCATCGGCCAGAAGCAGTCGACGGTACGCGGCGTCGTGGAGACCCTCCGCAAGCATGGCGCTCTGGATTATACCATCGTGGTGTCCGCCACCGCTTCCGAACCGGCGCCGATGCTGTACATCGCGCCCTACACCGGATGCGCGATGGGCGAATACTTCATGTACAAGGGCCGCCACGTCCTGGTCGTGTACGACGACCTGTCCAAGCAGGCGGCGGCCTACCGGGAACTGTCCCTGCTGCTGCGCCGTCCTCCGGGCCGCGAAGCGTATCCGGGCGACGTGTTTTACCTGCACTCCCGTCTGCTGGAACGCGCGGCGAAGCTGAACGACCAGCTCGGCGGCGGGTCCCTGACCGCGCTGCCGTTCATTGAAACCCAGGCGGGCGACGTGTCGGCCTACATTCCAACCAACGTCATTTCGATCACCGACGGCCAGATCTTCCTGGAATCCGAACTGTTCTACGCGGGCCAGCGGCCGGCCATCAACGTCGGCATCTCGGTGTCCCGCGTCGGAAGCTCGGCGCAGATCCGGGCGATGAAGAAGGTCGCCGGTTCCCTGAAGCTCGACCTGGCCCAGTACCGGCAGCTGGCGGCGTTCGCGCAGTTCGGCTCGGACCTCGACAAGGTCACGCAAGCCAGACTGAACCGCGGCGCCCGGACGATGGAGATTCTGAAACAGGGCGTCAACCAGCCGATGCCGGTGGAGAAGCAGGTCGTCTCCCTGTTCTGCGTCACGCGGGGCTATCTGGACGACCTCCCGCTGCAGGACGTGCGTCGCTTCGAGGCGGAGTTCCACGCCTGGGTGGACGCGAACCGGCCGGAGATTTTCGCCTCCATCCGCGACACCAAGGATCTGACGCCGGAAAACGAACAGGCGCTCGACCAGGCCATCAAGGAATTCAAGAAGACGTTCGCCGTTTCGTCCTGAGCGCGGGCGGATGCGTCCAAGGTGGTGAGTTGAATTGGCCAAAGGATTGCGTGCCATCAAGCGGAAAATCCGCAGCATGCAAAGCATGAAACAAATGACCAAGGCGATGGAGCTTGTCGCGGCCGCCAAGCTGAAACGCGCCCAGCTGGCCGCCGTCGCCGCACGGCCATACGCTGAGAAGATGCGGGAAGTCATCTCCTCCATCGCTTCGGGTTCGGACATCCGCCACCCCATGCTGGAGGCGCGGGAAATCCGGCGGACGGGCTACCTTGTGCTCACGTCGGACCGGGGGCTTGCCGGCGGATACAACGCCAACGTGCTGCGCCTGGCGCTGAGCGAGATCGGACGGCACGCGTCGCAGGACGAATACGTGGTCATGGTGGTGGGGAAAAAAGGGCGCGAGTTTTTCCGCCGCCGGAAGATCCCCATCGCCCACGAAATCGTGGAACTGCCGGATTCGCCTTCGTACCTGGACATCAAGTCCATCGCGAAGGCCGCCGTGGACGGGTTCATCGAAGAACAATACGACGAGCTGTACCTGATCTACAACGAGTTCCGCAGCGCCCTCAGCCAAGTGCCCGTGAAGAGGCGGCTGCTTCCGCTGACCGAGGACAATCTGGGCGGGCACAGGGCGGCCTATGAATACGAACCGACCCCGGAAGAGGTGCTGGACGCCCTGCTTCCGAGGTACGCGGAGACGCTGATCTACAGCGCCATCCTGGAAAGCAAGGCGAGCGAGTTCGGCGCGCGCATGACGGCGATGGGCAATGCCAACAAAAACGCGGGCAAGATGATCGACACCCTGACGCTGCAGTACAACCGCGAGCGGCAGGCATCCATCACGCTGCAGATTGCGGAAATCGTCGGCGGCGCCAACGCGCTGAAATAAAGGTTCGCCCCGTTGCGCGCCGGAAGGCGCGAAGCGGAAGGCGGTTTGCACGGAGACGGACAAGCAGACGGTGTTACGCGCAAATTACGCGGGAATTTGGGAGGGAAACACATGAGCAAGGGCCGTGTCGTTCAGGTGATGGGCCCTGTCGTCGACATCGCGTTCGAGGGCGGACATCTCCCGGAAATCCTGAACGCCATCGTCATCAAGGACAAAACCGATACCGGTCTCGAGATCAATCTGACCGTGGAAGTGGCGCAGCATTTGGGCGACAACCTGGTGCGCTGCGTGGCCATGGCTTCCACGGACGGTCTCGTCCGCGGCATGCAAGCGGAAGACACGGGACGCCCGATCACGATTCCGGTCGGGCCGGCCACGCTGGGCCGCGTGTTCAATGTCCTCGGCGAACCG
This sequence comes from Paenibacillaceae bacterium ZCTH02-B3, assembly GCA_002159065.1. Taxonomy (GTDB): domain Bacteria; phylum Bacillota; class Bacilli; order Paenibacillales; family Paenibacillaceae; genus ZCTH02-B3. Next base: position 8,562 of record LZRV01000036.1, read on the forward strand.
ATCGACGGGGCCGGGGAAGTCGACCGCACGCATGAATATCCGATCCACCGGCCGGCTCCGACATTCGAGAACCTGTCCACCACGACGGAGATGCTGGAGACCGGCATCAAGGTCATCGACCTGATCGCGCCGTACGCCAGAGGCGGTAAAATCGGCCTGTTCGGCGGCGCCGGCGTGGGCAAGACGGTGCTCATGCAGGAGCTCATCCACAACATCGCGCAGGAGCACGGCGGGATTTCCGTGTTCGCCGGCGTGGGCGAACGGACCCGCGAAGGCAACGACCTGTACCATGAAATGAAGGATTCCGGCGTTATCGCGAAGACCGCCATGGTGTTCGGGCAGATGAACGAACCGCCGGGCGCGCGGCTGCGCGTCGGCCTGACGGGCCTGACGCTGGCGGAGTACTTCCGCGACGAGGAAGGCCGGGACGTGCTGCTGTTCATCGACAACATCTTCCGTTTTGTGCAAGCCGGTGCCGAGGTGTCCGCGCTGCTCGGCCGGATGCCTTCCGCCGTCGGTTACCAGCCGACCCTGGCGACCGAAATGGGGCAATTGCAGGAACGGATCACCTCCACGCGCAAAGGCTCCATCACCTCGGTCCAGGCGATCTACGTGCCGGCGGACGACTACACCGACCCGGCGCCGGCCACGACGTTCGCCCATCTGGACGCGACGACCAACCTGGAGCGGGAAATCGCGGCCAAGGGGATCTATCCCGCCGTCGACCCGCTGGCGTCTACCTCGCGGATCCTGACGCCGGAAATCGTCGGCCAGGAGCACTACGAAGTGGCGCAGGGCGTGAAGAAAATTTTGCAGCGCTACAAGGAGCTGCTGGATATCATCGCCATCCTGGGCATGGACGAACTGACGGAAGAAGACAAGCTCGTCGTCCACCGCGCCCGCCGCATCGAGCTGTTCCTGTCCCAGCCGCTGCACGTGGCCGAGCCGTTCAACGGCATCCCCGGCGTGTACGTGCCGGTGCGGGAGACGGTGCGCGGCTTCAAGGAAATCCTGGAAGGCAAGCATGACGACCTGCCTGAACCGGCATTCCACAACGTGGGCACCATCGACGAAGCCGTCGAGAAGGCGAAAAAACTCGCCGAGCAGGTTGCCTGACCGGCGCGCTGAGGGGGGAACGGGATGCGGACCCTTCGGCTGGAGGTCGTCACGCCGGATCGCAAGGTGTACGAAGAAGACGTGCGGATGGTGTCCGTCCGCGGCGTGGCCGGCAGCCTCGGCATTCTGCCGAACCACATTCCGCTGGTGACGCCGCTCCGAATCGCGCCCGTGAAGGTCCGCAAGGCGGACGACACCGTGGAGTGGCTCGCCGTCCACGGCGGGTTCATGGAGGTCCGCAAGGACAAGGTGGTCATTCTCGCCGAAATGGCGGAGAAGGGCAGCGACATCGACGTCCTGCGGGCGAAGGCGGCGAAGGAACGGGCAGAGGCGCGGCTTCGTTCCAGACAGGAAAACATCGATTACCGCCGCGCCGAATTGGCTCTGCAGCGGGCGCTGGCGCGCCTCCAGGCGGCGGGCGGAAGCGAAGAGTAAGGCTCCCGAGGCGGCGAAGCGGCGGTTGCCGGAAGCGCCGGAGGCTGCCGTCAGAACGGGAGCCGACGGAGCGAACGTCGGCGGATGCCGCCGCGGCGAAGCGGCAGCGCCGCCGCGCCAGCCGCGCGGATTGCGGAACGCGCGGGACGCACGTTCAAACGCAAGGAGCCGGCAAGGCGGATTCGCAAGGTCCGCCCTGCCGGCGATTTTTGTTCTTTTCGCGATGTGGTAAGATGGTTAAGGCGCCCGGAGGAATGGCACACTGTGGAGGAGGTCATGCGCGTGGAAGACATCGTGATCATCGGCGCGGGACCCTGCGGATTGTCCGCAGCCGCGGAACTGCAGGACCGCGGGTTCGATCCGCTGCTGATCGAGAAGGAGAACGTGGCCAATTCCATTTACCTATATCCGACCAATATGCAGTTTTTCAGCACTCCCGAGCTGCTCGAAATCGCGGGCGTGCCGTTCGTGACGCCGAATCCCAAGCCGTACCGGCACGAGGCGCTGGTCTATTACCGCACGGTGGCCGAGCGGCGGAATTTCCGGATTCGCCGGTACGAGAAGGTGACCGCCGTAGTGAGGAAAGAAAACGGCTTTCTGATCCGGTCCGAGACCAAGACCGGAGAACAAAGGGAAACGGAAAGCCGCGCCGTGGTGGTGGCCACCGGCTATTTCGATCACCCGGTCCGGCTCGGCGTGCCGGGAGAAGATCTGCCACACGTCTCCCATTTCTTTCGCGAAGCGCACCCATACGCGGGCACCCGCGTGGTCGTGGTCGGGGGCAGCAACTCGGCGGCGGACGCGGCGCTGGAACTGGAGCGCGTCGGCGCCCAGGTGACGGTAGTATACCGGAGGGCGGAGATGTCGTCGAACATCAAGCCGTGGATTCGGCCGCTGTTTGAAAGTTCGGTGCGCAAGGGAGACATCGCCCTGCGACTGGAGACGCACGTGGTCGCCATCGAGCCGGACCGCGTGAAGGTGCGCGGGCCGTCCGGCGCGACGGAGGACATCCCGTGCGACTTTGTGCTGGCGTTGACCGGTTTTCGCCCGGACCGCTCGTTCCTGCGCGCCATGGGCGTGGAGGCTCCCGCAGACGACCAGCCGCCCGTGTACAATCCGGAGACGATGGAGACCAACGTGCCCGGCCTGTACCTGGCCGGCGTGGTGGCGTCCGGGGCGAACGCCAACGAAATCTTCATCGAGACGGGCCGCTTCCACGGGCGCAAGATCGCCGAGCACTTTGCCCGGAAAATGCGCCGTCAGGCGTGATTTGGCGCAGGATGCAGCCATTTCATTTTCATGGACTTGAATTGTCCGCTTTGATATAATGATGAAGGAATTTTGCCGTGTCGCGGCGGGTGTTTTCCGGCACGGCGGGTTCCGGATGACAGGCTGCGGAGGCGGTTTCATGAGCCATATCTACGTCAACTCCTATGTCATCGTCGCGGTGTTTCTTGTTTTGGGCATCCTGTTTCCCATTGCCGTGCTGTTTGTCGGCAGGCTGCTTCGTCCGGACAACCCGACTCCGGCGAAAGCCGTCACCTACGAGAGCGGGAACGTGCCGACGGTCGACAGCCGCGTTCGTTTCAATATCCGTTACTACCAGTACGCGCTGATGTTCGTCGTGTTTGACGTGGAAATCGCATTCCTCTATCCTTGGGCCGTTGCTTACCGGAAGCTCGGTCTTTTTGCGTTGGCGGAAATGGTCATCTTCATCGGACTGCTCCTGGTGGGTCTGATCTACGCCTGGAGAAAGAAGGTGCTGCAATGGAACTCGATTTAGCCAACATCACCCTGGAAGAGCGGCGCGAGCTGGAGCGGAACGTCATTTTGGGAACGGTGGAGCAGCTCAAGGGGTGGGTGCGCAGCAATTCGCTGTGGCCGCTGACCTTCGGGCTGGCTTGCTGCGCCATTGAGATGATGGCCGCGGGCGCTCCCCATTACGACCTCGACCGCTTCGGCGTCATGTTCCGGGCGTCTCCGCGCCAGGCCGACGTCATGATCGTTTCCGGCACCGTCACGAAGAAGATGGCGCCGTTGCTCCGCCAGCTGTACGAGCAGATGCCCGAGCCCAAATGGGTGATCGCCATGGGCTCCTGCGCGACGGCGGGCGGTCCTTATGTGCGCTCCTATTCCGTCGTCAAGGGCGTGGACCAGATCGTGCCCGTGGACGTGTACATTCCGGGTTGTCCGCCCAACCCGGCGGCGCTCATTTACGGCATCAACAAGCTGCAGGAGAAAATCCGCTACGAGGCGAAAACCGGGAAGCGGGTGACGGACGGATGAGCGAAGAGCAAAAGCAAAACGGCGCCGGACCCGCGGAGGGCGAGACGAAGGCGGAAGCCGCGCCGGAAGGCGCAAAGGCTCAAGTCCCGCCGGCGAAGACGGAGGGCGCGCCCCAATCCGGGGAAGCGCCGCAGGCTCCGCCGCAGCCGGCGGAGGCGCCGCAGCAGCCGGCGGCCCCCCAGCCGGGCGTCGAACCGAAGCAAACCTCGGGCGCGGCGCCGCAGCCCGCCGCCGAAACGCAGACGGCCGCCGGCGCGTCTCAGCCGGCCGCGCAGCAGCCGGCGGCCGCGGAGAAGCGTCCGCTGACCGATGAAGAGAAGGAAGCCCGGCGCCAGGCGGCCCTGGCGGCCCGGGCGGCGAAGCTGGCCGCGCAGGGCGGCGCGGCCGCAGGGGCCGCGGCGGGTGCGGCTGCCGGCGGACGGGCTGCTGCCCGAGGCGCCGCGGCGGCCGGAGGCGAAGGGAGCGAGGAGCCTCCCAAGCCTTCCCCGAACCAGCCGAAGCTGGACCGCGCCGTGCAGCTTCTGAAGGAACTGGTCGCGGAAGACGCGGTGGAAGAGGCTTCCCTCAACCCGTTCAACGACGACATGCCGACGCTGGTCATCCGCGGCGAGCACTGGCCGAAAGCCGCGGAAACGCTGCGCGACCATCCGGAGTTCGGGTTCCGGTACCTGCGGAACGTGGCCGGCGTCGACCACGAAACCCACATGGAAGTCGTCTACCACCTGCTGAACATGGACAGCGGCGACACGTACTGCGTGAAAGTGCGCACCAACCGGGACAATCCTTCGGTGCCCTCGGTCGTGTCCGTCTGGAAGACGGCCGACTGGCAGGAGCGGGAAATCTACGACCTCCTGGGCATCGCGTTCCCCGGCCATCCGGATTTGCGCCGCATCATGCTGCCGGATGACTGGGTGGGCCATCCGCTGCGCAAAGACTACGTGCCGCTGGATCCGGAGGTGTGAGCGCTTGATCCGAACCGAAGAGCTCCTGCTCAACGTAGGCCCCCAGCATCCGAGCACCCACGGCGTGCTGCGCGTCGTCGTCAAGCTGGACGGGGAAATCATCACCCACGTCGAGCCGGTGATCGGGTATCTCCACCGCGGAACGGAGAAGCTTGCGGAGAGCCTGAACTACACGCAGATCATTCCGTACACCGACCGGATGGACTACCTGTCGGCGATGACCAACAACTATGTCCTTTGCTACGCCGTGGAAAAAATGATGGGCATCGAGGTTCCGGAGCGCGCCGAGTTCCTCCGCCTCATCGTCATGGAACTGCAGCGCATCGCGAGCCACCTGGTCTGGTGGGGCACGTACCTCCTGGACATCGGGGCCCTCAGCCCGTTCCTGTTCGCGTTCAACGACCGGGAGCGCATCCTGCAGCTGTTCAACGAGCTGTGCGGAGCGCGCCTGACCTATAACTACATGCGCGTCGGCGGCGTCAAGTGGGACGCGCCGGAAGGCTGGATCGACAAGGTCAAGGCGTTCGTGAAGGACATGAAGTCGCGCCTGGACGAGTACCACAACCTGGTGAGCGGCAACGAGATCTTCCTCGCCCGCGTCAAGGGCATCGGCGCCTACGACGCCGAGACCGCCATCCAGTACGGCCTGTCGGGCGCGAATCTCCGCTGCACCGGCGTGAAGTGGGATTTGCGCAAAAACGAACCCTACTGCATCTACGACCGTTTCGACTTCGACATCCCCGTCGGCCAGAACGGCGACTGCTACGACCGCTATTACGTCCGGACGGAGGAGATCCGCCAGAGCCTGCGCATCCTGGAGCAGGCCCTGGAGCAGTTCCCGCCGGAAGGCGAGACGATGGGCAAGGTGCCGCGCGCCATCCGTCCGCCGGCGGGGGAAGTGTATGTCCGCATCGAGTCGCCGCGCGGGGAAATCGGGTGCTACATCGTTTCCAAGGGCAAGGCGGAGCCTTACCGTCTCAAGTTCCGCCGCCCGTCGTTTGTCAATCTGCAGATTTTGCCCAAACTGCTTGTGGGTGAAAGCATGACCAACCTGGTGACCATCCTCGGCGGCATCGACATCGTGCTCGGGGAGGTGGACTGCTGATGCAGTGGCTTTGGGACCAGCCCCTGAGCTGGATGAACGCCGCGTGGTTCACCCTGGGCGCGCTGTGCGTGCTGGGGATCGTCATCTTTTTCGTCACGTACGCCATCTATTTCGAGCGGAAAATCATCGGCTGGATGCAGTTCCGCAAAGGTCCGAACAGGGTCGGTCCGTTCGGTCTCCTGCAGACGGTGGCCGACGTGGCGAAGTTGCTCCTCAAGGAAGACACCATTCCCGCCAAGGCGGACAAGGCCCTGTTCATCATGGCCCCGGCTTTGGCTTTCATTCCGTCGTTCGCCGCGCTGGCGATCATCCCGTACGGGATGAACCTGCAGTTCGCGGACGTGAACGTCGGCTTTCTGTATTATGTGGCCCTTTCGGGCGTCACCACCATCGCCATCGTCACCGCCGGCTGGGCGTCCAACAACAAGTACGCCCTGCTGGGCGGCATGCGCTCGGCCGCGCAGATGATCAGCTACGAGGTGCCCCTCGTCATCTCCGTCGTCGGCGTCGCGATGATGACGGGCAGCCTCAACCTGCGGGAGATCGTGCTGGCGCAGGAAGGGTATTTCTGGAACTGGAACTTCCTGCCGCAAATCATCGGCTTTGTCGTCTTCCTGGTGTCCGCGCTCGCCGAGCTGAACCGGACGCCTTTCGACCTGCCGGAAGCGGAATCGGAACTCGTCGCGGGTTATCATACGGAGTACAGCGGCTTCCGGTTCGCTTTTTTCATGCTGGCCGAGTACGTGTACCTGTACGCCATCGCCTGCCTGACGACGATCCTGTTCCTGGGCGGCTGGAATCCGCCGCTGCCGCAGCTTGCCTTCATTCCGGGGATCGTCTGGTTCATCCTGAAATTCCTGGCCGTCGTGTTCTTCGTGTTCTGGGTCCGAGCCACGTTCCCGCGCCTCCGGGTTGACCAGCTGATGGGACTGGCGTGGAAGGCGCTCTTGCCGCTGGCCATGCTGAACATCTTCATCACGGCCGCGGGCATCCATTGGTTCGGATGGGGGGGTTGAGAGCATGATCGGAATGATGAAAGGCCTCGGCGTCACGCTGAAGACGCTGGGCACCCGCAAGTCCACCTACAAGTATCCGGACGAGCCGATCGTGATGCCCGACCGGTTTCGCGGCATCCAGCATTTCGACCCGGACAAGTGCATCGTGTGTTTCCAGTGCGCGCGCATCTGTCCGACGCAATGCATCACGATGAGCGGCAAGCCGAATCCGGATCCGGAGAAAAAGGGCAGGGTCATCGACACCTACGACATCAATTTCGAGATCTGCATCCTGTGCGATCTCTGCACCGAGGTGTGTCCGACCGAGGCGATCGTGATGACGAACAACTTCGAGCTGGCCGCCTACAGCCGGGATGAGCTGTTCAAGGACCGCGTCTGGCTGCAGGAGAACAACACGAACGTCCGCAAGGACAACAACAACATCGGTGCGCCGAAAGGAGGCGCCAAATAAGCCGTGTTCGGTCTGAACCTCGACATCACCGGCGAACTGGCAGCCTTTTTCATCCTGGCGGTGTGCGCGATCACGGGAGCGGTCATGGCCCTCAACCTGACGCGCGTCATCCATTCGGTGCTGTCCCTCGCCTTCACCTTCATCTCGCTGGCGGGCCTGTACGTGCTCCTGGGCGCGGAATTCGCCGCCTTCGTCCAGGTGCTCGTCTACGTCGGCGCGGTGACGATCCTGATGATCTTCGGGATCATGATGACGCGGCACGACCACGAGTCGCAGGAGCGGCAGAGGCCGCTGACGGAAGCCCTGGCCGGCATCGGGTGCCTTGCGCTGTTCGGCATCCTGTTCTTCACCATCCGAGGCACGGATTTTCCGGCGCCGGCGGGCGCGCTGCCGGAGGACAACGTGGGCGAGCTCGGGCGGCTGATTTTCTCGGGCTTCGCCATACCCTTTGAGCTGATGTCGGTGCTTCTCACCGTGGCGTTCGTCGGCGCGGTGATGCTCGCCCGGCGCGAGGAGGACGATCTGCCGTGACGCTGCTCGGCTCCTATCTCACGCTGGCCGCCGTGCTGTTCTGTCTCGGGCTGTACGGCGTGCTGACGAAACGCAACGCCATTGTCGTGCTTCTGTCGCTGGAGCTCATGCTGAACGCGGTGAACCTGAACCTGATCGCGTTTTCGAAATACGGCATGATCCCGTCGCTGACCGGCCACGTCTTCACGCTGTTCACCATCTCGGTCGCCGCGGCCGAGGCGGCGGTCGGCGTCGCCATCCTGATCGTCTTCTACCGTCGCCGGGTGACGGTGAACGTGGACGAATTCGACGAGTTGAGGAGGTAAAGGCATGGCAACGGTATTTGCGGCATATGCCTGGCTCGTTCCCGCGCTTCCGCTCGCCGCTTTCGCCCTGCTGACCGCCTTCGGCAGGAGCCTGCGGACGACGGGAGCCTGGGTCGCCATCCTCGCCTCCCTCGGCTCCCTGGCGCTCGCCCTGCTGATCGCCGGCGAACGGCTGGCGGGGGCGGAGGATTACAGCCAATCCTTCAACTGGCTGGCGTTTGGAACGGCGACGCTCTCCGTCGGCATCGACGTGACCAACCTGACGTCGCTGATGATGGTGGTCGTGACGGTCGTCGGATTCCTCGTCAACGTGTATTCCTACGGCTACATGCGGGACGACGAACGGATGACCGTGTTTTACGCCTACGTGTCCCTCTTCCTGGCGTCGATGCTGGGCCTGGTGCTGGCGGACAACCTGCTCATGCTCTACATCTTCTGGGAACTGGTCGGCGTCTGTTCGTTCCTGTTGATCGGTTTCTGGTACCACAAGCCGGAAGCCCGCGACGCGGCGAAGAAGGCGTTCATCGTCACGCGTGTGGGCGACCTTGGCCTGCTGATCGCCGTGCTGCTTCTGTTCTGGTACATGCCGGGACACGCGCTGGATTTCACGAGCATCGGCAATGTGTTCGGCAATGACGGCGGCGCCATCTCCGCCGGAATCACGACGCTGATCGCGCTGCTCATCTTCCTCGGCGCCGTCGGCAAGTCGGGCCAATTCCCGCTGCACGTCTGGCTTCCGGACGCGATGGAAGGCCCGACGCCGATCAGCGCCCTCATCCACGCGGCCACCATGGTCGCGGCGGGCGTGTTCCTCGTGGCGCGCACCTTCGTGATCTTCGAGGCCTCGCCGGCGGCCATGGCCACGGTGGCGGCCATCGGCGCGTTCACGGCGATTTTCGCGGCGACGATCGCCCTGGCGCAAAACGACATCAAGCGCGTGCTGGCCTATTCCACCGTCAGCCAGCTGGGCTACATGATGCTGGGCCTTGGCGTCGGCTCGGTGGTGGCGGGCATGTTCCACCTGTTCACGCACGCGTTTTTCAAGGCTCTCCTGTTCCTGGCCGCGGGCAGCGTGATCCATGCGGTACATACGCAGGACATCCGCGAAATGGGCGGCCTCGGAAGCCGCATGAAGACGACGGCCTGGACCTTCGGCATCGGCGCCCTGGCCCTGGCGGGCATCCCGCCGCTGGCGGGCTTCTGGTCGAAGGACGCCATCCTGGCCGCCGCGCTGGAACGGAATCCGCTATTGTTTGTGGTGGGCGCGGTGACGGCGTTCCTGACCGCCCTGTACATGTCGCGCCTGTTCTACATGGTCTTTGCGGGCAAACCGAAGGACGACTCGCACGCGCACGCCCACGAATCGCCGGCGGTCATGACGGCGCCCCTCGTCGTGCTCGCGGCGCTGTCGGTGATTGCGGGCTTCGTGGAGACGCCCTGGTACGGCTGGTTCGGCGAGTGGCTCACCGGCGAAGCGGCCCATCACGCCGGGTACCTGGCGATGATCGTGGCGACGGCGGCCGGGCTGCTCGGGCTCTACCTGGGCTGGCTGATCTGGCAAAAGGGAACCATCGACAGGAAGGCGCTCGCCGCCCGGATGCCCGGGCTGGTGCGGGTGCTGGAACGGAAATATTATATCGACGAGTTCTACGACCTGGTGTTCGTGCGGTCGCTTCGCCGGCTCGGTTACGTGCTGCGGGCGATTGACGGCCTGGTGGTGGACGGCGCCGTCCGGCTGGTCGCGGTCACGGCCCAGGCCGTCGGCAGGCTGAATACGCGCATGCAGAGCGGGCAGCTGCAGGGATACCTGCTGGCCGCCGTATTCAGCGTGGTCATCCTCGTGCTGGCGGTGGCCGGAAGGAGGTTGTGGTAATGCTCGAGGCGATTCCCGTGCTGTCGCTGATCACCTGGATCCCCCTTGCCGGCGCCCTGCTCATGATCCTGCTGCCGACGAGGAACGCCCGCGCGCTGCGGTGGGTGGCCGGCCTGTTCACCGCCGTGCCGCTTGTCCTCGCCATCTGGCTGTATGCGGAGTACAAGCCGGCGATCGGCGGCAGGCCCTATGAGGAGGCGTACACCTGGCTGACGGTGCCGCTGAGCCGGGCCGGGGCGGAAGGCATCGCCTCCCTGGAGCTGGCGTTCGACTACCTGATGGGCGTCGACGGGCTGTCGTTGCCGCTGACGCTGCTCACCGGGATCGTGTCCATGATGGCGCTTCTCGCGTCGGTGCACATCCGCAAGCGGTGGAAGACGTTCTACGTGCTGTTTCTGCTCCTGCAGACGGGCATGTACGGCGTGTTTCTCACCCGCGACGTCGTCTGGTTCTTCATTTTCTTCGAACTGACGCTCATCCCCGCCTTCTTCCTGATCGGCATCTGGGGCCTGGAAGGCCGGGAAAAGGCGGCCAACCGGTTCCTCGTTTACAACGGCGTCGGTTCGGCGCTCATGCTGCTGGCTTTCCTCATGCTGGTGGCGACGGCCGGTTTCACCGCGACGCCCGGAGCGGGCGGGGACGCGCTCCGCTTCAGCGGAAGCTATGACGTGCTGCTGGCGAACCTGTCGGGTTCCGGTTCGCAGTCCATGCTGGCTTCGGACCCGATCTTCCAGCTGTCGGACGGAATGAGATGGGCGGCGTTCGTGCTGCTGGTCATCGCTTTCGGCATCAAGCTGCCGATGTTCCCGTTCCACACCTGGATGCTGCGGGTCCACGCCGAGGCTCCGCCGTCCATCGTCATGGTGCACGCCGGGGTGCTCCTCAAGATGGGCGCCTACGGCCTGATCCGGTTCGCGGCGCAGCTGTTCCCGGCCGAACTGCGGGAGGCCGCGGATGTTCTCGCGGTGCTCGGCGTCGTCGGGATTCTGTACGGCGCGGTCCTGGCCTTCGTGCAAAAGGAATTCCGGCTGCTGCTCGCCTATTCCAGCGTGAGCCATATGGGCATCGTGCTGCTCGGGGTCGCGTCGCTGAACGACGTCGGGCTCACCGGGGCCGTCTTCCAGGCGGTGTCCCACGGGCTCATCGCGGCGCTGCTTTTCCTCATCGTCGGCAGCCTGTACGAACGGACGGGCACGACGCGGATCGACGAGCTGGGGGGACTGGCGAAGAGCGTGCCGTTCATGTCGGGCATCCTCCTCACCGCCGGTCTCGCGAACCTCGGCCTGCCGGGGCTTTCCGGGTTCGTGGGCGAATTCCTCAGCTTCCTCGGCCTGTTCGAGTCGATGAAGGTGCTGACCGTATTCGGGGTGCTCGGCGTGCTGCTGTCCGCCGCGTATATGCTGCGGGGCGTCATGTCCATTACCTTCGGTCCGCAGTCTCCGCGCTACGACGGCATCAAGGAAGCGCGGTTCGTCGAGGCTTTGCCGATGGTCGCGCTGGTGGCGCTCATCGTGCTGCTCGGCGTTTATCCTTCCCTGCTGACCGGCCCGATGCAGCCCAGTTTCGATCCGCTCGTTGAAGCGTTCAAATCCGGGGTAGGAGGGTGAACCATGGAGGCGCTTCAGACGTTGACCGTACAAGACCTCTGGACCCTCGCGCCCGAACTCGCGCTGCTTGTGGCAAGCGTCGTGCTGCTTGTCGTCGAGATGTTTTTGCCCGCCCGGGTGAACCGGGACCTGATCGGATGGCTCGTAATGCTGTCGCTGGCCGTATCCGCCGCGCTGGTGGGCGTGCACATGGCGGATCTGCAGGCATCCGGAGCGTCCGCCGTCAGCGTGCTGGGCGGCACGTACCGCGTGGACGACTTCGCGAACATCCTCAAGCTGGTCGTGCTGGCGGCTTCGGGCCTGGTGGTGCTCTTGTCCCTTGGCTCCGTCCGGCGGGAGGACATTCCGATCCGCGGCGACTATTACAGCCTCATCCTGCCGGCGGCGCTCGGGGCGATGATCATGGCCTCTTCGGCCGAACTGATTACGCTGTACGTAGGCCTGGAGCTCATGAGCGTGACCACCTACGTGCTGGTGGCCATGCGCAAAAGCCGACCGTCTTCCGGCGAAGCGGCCTTCAAATACCTGGTGTCCGGGGGCGTCGCGTCGGCGTTCATCCTGTACGGCATGTCACTGCTGTACGGAGCGACGGGCACCACCGGGCTGGGCGAGATCGGCGCGGCCCTCTCCGCGGGTTCCGATCCGTTCGAACGGCTGGTGAACATCGGCTTTTATCTGATGGTGGCGGGCTTCGCGCTAAAGCTGGCCCTGGCGCCGTTCCACCTGTGGGCGGCCGACGTGTACCAGGGCGCGCCCACGCCGGTCACGGCGCTGCTGGCGGTGGTGACCAAGGGCGCCGCCTTCGCGATGGCCTATCGCACCCTGTTCAACGCGATGGGACAGGACGAGCGCGATCTCGTGTTGCCGGCGCTGGCCGTGCTGGCGGCGATCGCCATGATCGTCGGCACGACGGGTGCCCTGCGCCAGTCGGACACCAAGCGGTTCCTCGCCCTGTCCGGCGTGGCCAACGCGGGGATTCTCGCCATACCGCTGGTTTTGGATCTTTCCCACGTGCATACATCGCTCTTTGCGGAGTTCGTCTATTACCTGATCGCTTACGTGTTCATGAACGTGGGCGCCTTTGCGGTGCTGGCGATGGTGGAACGCGCGGAGGGACAGACCGGCCTGGACGCCTTCGCCGGACTGTACCACCGGGCGCCGTGGACGGCCGGCGCCATGACGGTGCTCCTGTGCTCCCTGGCGGGGCTGCCGATCACGGGCGGCTTCTTCGGGAAGCTTCTCATCCTGTTCGGCACCGTGCAGACGAGGGCGTACTGGCTGGCGGCCATCCTGCTGGCGACCACGGTGGTGTCCTATTACGTCTATTTCCGGATTATCCGGCAGATGTACATGCGCGGCGGCCGAACGGAAGAACCGATCCGCGTGACGACGCCCGCCGGCATCGTCATCTGGATCTGCGCGCTGGCCAGCGTGGCCCTCGGCGTGCTCCCGCGGCCGATTCTGAGCTGGATCGACGCGGTGTTCTCCCTGCCCGCCGATCTGATGGTGCGATGATTCGCGAAAGTGCGCGCCGGCATGCCGCATAGGAATTTTGACACATTTCGGCTGCGGGTTTCACGGTTCCCGAAGACCCGACATGGTTCGCGAAACCCATGCGGCGTCCGCGCAAATCGGGTATTCTTAACTTGTTGGGCGAAAGTCGTTGACAGCGTGCGGACCGCTTGCGGAGGGAAGGGTCCGGAGCGAAGCGGCCGCGCGCCCTGGAAAGCGTGGGTTGGCCATGACCGGACGTCCCGTTTCCGCAGGCAAAATCGGTCCGCTGCTGTTTTTTGCGGCTTGGCTCGCACTTGCGGCCGCGGCGTGGCCGCTTGCGGGAGCGGGGAAGCCGGCCTCGGCCGGAGAACCGACCGGGGCGGCCGACGTCGAGACATGCGGCCAGGCCGTGCCGGCATGGACGGGCGAATCCCGCGGCGTACATATTTTGTCCGGAAACGGGACGGTGTCCGCGGAGGAAGCCGAAACGGCGGAAACGGATTCCGCCAGCGATGAGGCATCCGGCGGCGATTTTCTGCGCATCCTTAGGCTGACGGAAGCGTTCGGTTCCTTTGCGGCTTTGAACCGCCCCGTGACCGGGACCATCGCCGTTGTCGACACCGGCATCGACTTGGAACACCCCCGGCTCAAGCCCCATCTGACATCCGGCGTCAACCTGCTGGAACAAGGCCTTCCGCCGCAGGACGTGAACGGACACGGCACCGCGGTGGCGGGCGTCATCGCCGCCGTGGCCGATGCGCTCAACGAGTCGGCCGGCAGGCCCCTCTGGCAAATGAAGCTGATGCCGGTCAAAGCGCTGGACGACAAGGGTACGGGCAACGCCTCGCGACTGGCGAGGGGAATCCGTTATGCCGTGGAGAACGGTGCGTCCATCGTCGTGCTGTCCCTGGGGCTGAACCGGGATTCGCAGGAACTGCGTGAAGCGGTGGAGCTTGCCGAACGGAGAGGCGTGCTGCTTGTCGCCGCCACGGGCAACGAGGCGGCCAAATTCGGCGAAAAAGCGGCCGTGCAATACCCGGCGGCTTATCCCACGGTTCTGGCTGTGGCCGGCGCATCCGCCGACAAGGAAGACCCGCGGTCGAACGGCGGCCCGGAGGTGGACGTGGCGGCCCTGTGGTCGGCCCGCACCCTGGCGCCGGGCGGCGGCAGCAAGACGGTGGAAGGCACGTCCATCGCCGCTCCCCAGGCGGCCGCCGTCGCGGCGCTCCTGCGCGCGGCCCATCCGGATTGGCCGCCGGCTTTGATCCGGGAGGCGCTGAGGCGCACCGCGAAGAAGATCGGGCCCGCCGGCTGGGACCCGCGCACCGGATACGGCCTGGTACAGGCGGATGCCGCCCTGGCGGGCGGCGCGGTCGAGGCCTGGCTGGGCGAAAGCGACAACCGCCTGGCGCCGGACATCCTTCCGGTCGGCGGCGAACGGCTGTCCGGCTGGACGGAAGGCGGTCGGCGCTGGTTCACGGTGGACATGCCCTACGACGGAACGCTTACGGTTGAGGTCGAATCCGTGGGCGCGCAGGCTCCGGAGGAAATCCGCCTGACCATCTTCCCGCCGGGCGTCCAGCCGGGAACGGACGGAACGGGCGGGACGGCTTTTTCCGGCGCGCCGCCGCTTGCGGGTTCCATGAAAGGCGCCAAGGGCCGGTACCGCGTGCTGGTGGAAGGTTCGCCGCCGCAGCGCGGACAAGGTCCCTGGCCGTTCCGCATCGTAACGCGGATGACAATGGCGCCGGACGCCTACGAACCCAACGACCGGCCGCTGGAAGCCGTTCGGCTGCCGGCGGGGAAACGGCAATGGTCCGGCACGTTCCACCAGCGGAACGACGATGATTGGTTCATGGTGGTGCTTCCCGCGGACGGCATGCTGCGCATCCGGGTCGAAACCGACACCACCCGGATCGATCCCGCCATCACGCTGCAACGCATCGGCGGCATCATTCGCCAGGTGGACGCGGGGGCCGAAGGGGAAACGGAGGAGATCCGTCTTCTGCCTGCGGAAGCCGGGACCTGGTACATCCGCATCCGAAACGCCATCTCCGTTTTTCCTGAACCGGTGACGGGTACCTATCTGGCGGTACTGGAATATATTACATTGAACGACGACCCGAACGAGCCGAATAACGGCCCCCTGCAGGCAACGCCGCTTGTGCCCGGAACGCCGGTGACCGGCTTGATCGACCGGAAGGGGGATGAAGACTGGTACCGCTTCACCCTGCGCGATCCGCACGAGGCGCAGTTCCGGTTTGACGGCGCCGCGCAAAATGCGAGCCTGTCGGCGGAGCTGCTGGATGAACGGCTGCGTCCGATCGCCTCGTGGAACAGCGACGGCCGCCGGTGGACGTGGTCTCCCGGCCACCCGCTGGAAGCCGGCACCTATTATGTGCGCGTCACGTCCAATGCTCCGAGCCGCACGCAGTATTACGTTCTGGAGCTGGCCGTCAAGCCGGCGCCCCGCGTGTTCCGCGACACCCGGGACCATTGGGCGGAACGGGCGATCATGGAAGTTTTCCGAAAAGGATGGATGCACGGCTACGAAGACGCGACATTCCGGCCGCAGCAGCCGCTGACGCGGGCCGAGGCGATCACGGTCGTCGTTCGGGCTTTTGGCCCTTCGGAAGGAACGCCGGCGGCGGCGCCTCTCCGGTTTACCGACGTGCCGGCCGGCCACTGGGCGTACGGGGCGGTTTCCGAAGCCGAACGCGCCGGATGGCTCGCGGTGTTTCCGGGCATGTTGCTCCAGCCGGATCTGCCCCTGACGCGCGCGGAGGCCGCCGCGCTGCTTGCCCGGGCTGTCGGCGCCTCGCCGCCGACGGCGGAGGCCGCGTTTGCCGACGTGCCGCGGAACCACTGGGCGGCGGGTTACATTGAAGCCGCCCGCGCGGCCGGCTGGCTTCGCGGATATCCGGACGGCAGGTTCTATCCGGACCGGCCGATCATCCGCGCGGAATGGGCGACATTGCTCGCGGCGTTCGCCGAAGGGAGGGGCGCGTGATGTCTGGCGGGTTGTCGGACGTGTACTATATGCAGGGAATCCAAGCGCTGCTGGGCATGCTTGTCACGCTCGCCTGCATCGCCTTCGTCTGGTATCTCCTGCAGGACATCCGGTGGGAGAAGCTGCTCAGGCAGCCGGCGCATTCCCGCGCACGCCTCCTGCAGCTGGTCGCGGCCATCGTGATCGGCTACGGGGTCGCCCGTTTTTTGCTGGATTACTGGGCCTGGACGGGGGCCATCAAGTGGCTGATCCGGGCAGGATAAGGCAGCGCGGCTTTCGCATAACGATATGGCCGTTTGACAACAATGGAAATACCATTCGGCTCGGTATCTGTCTTTGTCGTTGAACTTCCCGGGATGGGAGTCGTCGTTCCCGGCATGGAACCAAGAGAACAAGCGCGGAGGGAGACCCATGGACAAAATCATCGTCCGCGGCGGCCGGCCCTTGTACGGAACGGTCCGCGTGAACGGCGCCAAAAATTCCGTTCTTCCGATTCTGGCCGCTTCCCTGCTGGCCGAGGAGGGCACCAGCGTCATACGGGAAGTTCCCGGGCTGGATGACGTGCGCACCATTTTGCAGGTGCTCGAGTCGCTGGGCGTGCGGACGGAGCATCGCGAAGGCGTGGTGAAGGTGCAGGCCGGCGGCCTGGACTCGTATCAGGCGCCCTACGATCTGGTGCGCAGGATGCGCGCTTCGTTCCTCGTCATGGGATCGCTGCTGGCCAGACTGGGGAAGGCGCGAATTTCCCTCCCGGGCGGCTGCGCCATCGGCACGCGCCCCATCGACCAGCATTTGAAAGGATTCGAGGCGATGGGCGCCCAGATCGAACTCGGACAGGGCACCATCGAGGCGCATGTCAAGGGCAGGCTGCGCGGGGCGCGCATTTATCTGGACATCCCCAGCGTGGGAGCGACGGAAAACATCATGATGGCCGCCGTTACCGCGGAAGGAACGACGACGATCGAAAACGCGGCCCGGGAGCCGGAAATCGTGGATCTGGCGAACTTCCTGAACGCCATGGGCGCCCAGATCCGCGGCGCGGGCACGAGCCAGATCCGCATTGAAGGCGTGGACCGGCTGAAAGCCGTCACCCATACCGTCATCCCCGACCGGGTGGAAGCCGGTACCTACATGATCGCCGCCGCCGCGGCGGGAGGCGAAGTCCGCATCGAGGGCGCCATCCGCGATCACCTGGGTTCGGTGCTGGCGAAGCTGGAAGAGATGGGTGTGGAGGTGTCGTGTGACGAAAACGGCATCCGTGTCCGCCGCGAACCCGGCGGCAGGCTGCGGGCCGTCGACTTGAAGACGCTCCCCTATCCCGGTTTTCCCACCGATCTCCAGGCGCCGATGATGGCGCTGCTGATGCTGGCCGAAGGCACGAGCGTCGTCACGGAAACGGTGTTTGAGAACCGGTTCATGCACGTGTCCGAATTTCTCAAGATGGGCGCCGACATCAAGGTGGACGGCCGGACGGCCATCATTGCGGGAGGCGCGAGGCTCACGGGAGCCAACGTCTGCGCCACCGATCTTCGGGCCGGCGCCGCGCTGATCTGCGCGGGACTGGCCGCGGAAGACGTCACCGAAGTGTCGGGCGTGCACCATATCGACCGCGGCTATATGAACATCGTCGGCAAGCTGGCCGAACTCGGCGCCGACATCGTCCGGGTGCCGGACCCGGCCGCCGTGGTGGAAGAAGCGGAAGCGGCCGTCGCCGCGGCGGACATGATGGAAGAAGAGGCGCCGCGGCAGCGTTTCGACGGCAAGGGACTTATCGTTCAGCCTTCTTTGGCTTGAGCTTCATGATCGGAAATTCGCCCGGATGCGCGTGCAAACGGCTGGAAGGCCGGCGTGTCCGGGCGTTTTGACGGCGCCGTGGGGTGTTTTTTTTATTTTTATGATGAAGTCTGGCTGCGAATCCCCGGTACGCGTCCGCAGAAGGCATACGTCCGGAAGGGACCGCATACATTGGGGATGTCTCGGACAACACCGGGGAGGCGGCCATGGCAAGGTTCAAGCTTTTGCTGTTGTCGGGATTTCTGGCGGGAATGGTGCTGGGGGCTTTGGTTTGGGAAGCCGGCTTCGGCCGGGAAGACGGCCTTCTGCGCGATGGAAGGGCGCGGACCAACGGAATTGACGTTCCGCACGATGGAGACGTGACCTGGACCGGCGGAAATGGAGTTTTGCGCGATGGAGGGGCTCGAACCAACGGAAATGACATTCTGCAGGATGGAGAGTGGGCCTGGACCGGCGGATACGGCGTAATGCACGGCGGAAACGGGATCCGAACCGGCGGATACGGCGTACTCCGCGGAGGAAGCGGGACGTTGGCCGGTGAGCATGGCGTTCCGCAGGGCGGGGACGGGACTCCGGACAGCGGCATTCAGCACCCTTGGACTGCAAGCGCCGACGGCGGCGGACAAGCCGTCATGGCCGGCGGCGGGACGGACAGGATTGTGCCCGGAAAGCCCGCGCGGCAGGACAGTACCGATGGGCAACGGGAATATTCCGACGGAAGCCGCGGCAGCGAACCGGACGAACCGATGGTGCGGGTCTATCTGACGGGAAAGCGGCGGACGGAGACGGTTCCTCTTGAGGCGTATGTCATGGGCGTCGTGGCGGCGGAGATGCCGGCGGATTTTCCGCGGGAGGCGCTGGAAGCGCAAGCCCTTGCGGCTCGCACATATATGGTCCGACGGCTGATCAAGGGGGACCGCGGCGGCGTGCCGGAGGAAGCGGCGCACGAGGCGGACGTGACGGACGGCACGGTTCACCAGCGGTACCGGCCGCTGGAGGAGATGCGCCGGATGCGCGAGGATGATCCGGAAGGATGGGAGAAGGTGCGGCGGGCGGTGGAAGCGACCCGGGGCAAGGTGCTCGCATATGAAGGCGAGCCGATCCAGGCGCTCTATTTTTCCACCAGCAACGGATACACCGAGGCTTCCGAGGAAGTGTTTCCTTTTGCCTTGCCTTATTTGCGTTCCGTTGAAAGCCCGTGGGACCGGACCGGGGCGCCGCGTTCGAAGGAAACGACGGAGATGGCGCTCGCCGATTTTTATCGAAAACTGGGCATCAAAGCCGGCAAAGGCAAAGCGCCAAAATTGAGGGTCGCGGCATGGACGCAGGGGAGGCGCGTCCGGACGCTGCAGGCCGGAGACCTGCGCCTGGCCGGGACGGAGGTGCGGGAGAAGCTCGGGCTGCGTTCGACGGCGTTCAGCTGGACAATCGACGGAGACCGCATCGCCATCACCACCCGGGGCAGCGGGCACGGCGTCGGCATGAGCCAGTGGGGCGCGCGGTTCATGGCCGAGGAAGGCTATACGGCGGAGCAGATTGTCAAACACTATTACACCGGTGTCACCGTTGAAGAAGTTTCGAAGCTTTGGAGCCCGGGCAAAGGTTTCCCTTCTCTATAAAATTTTCAAATTTTTCACAGCGAAGACGTATAAATGCGGATCACCCGGTAACAATGGGTTACTGAGGTGATCGAAACCATGAATGACCAAAACGACAAACATGTCAGAAAGCTGGATCCTTCCGCGAAGCCGGGCGAATCCGACACGGGGTCCGGCGGCGGGTGGAAGAGACTGTTCGCCAGAAGGTGGGTGTTTCCCGCGCTGTACATGGTCGCCGCAGCCCTCATCGTAACCCTCCTCTGGTTGTACACCGATCAGGAAAGAGGGACGGACAACCCCGCCCAGACCACGCCGCAGGCGGAGAGCGCCTCGGAAACTCAGGAGGCGCAAGCATCCCCCGAAGCGGCCCCGGCCATTGCGGGCGGCGAGACGCTGCGCTGGCCGGTACGGGATGTCGACCGCATGGTGGTCGCCCGGCCGTATTACGACATGTCGGCCCCCGCGGAAGAACGCGCCGCGGCCATCGTCGAGCGGGACAACCTGTTCACGCCGCACATGGCGGTGGACATTGCCAGCCCCGACCAGCAGCCGTTTGAAGTGCTCGCGGCCATGAGCGGGACCGTGAAAGCGGCGCAGGAGGACGGCGACAACGGGTTTGTGGCGGAAATCGAACATCCGGGCGGCTATGTGACCGTGTACAAGAGTCTGGCGGAACTCAGGGTGCGCGCGGGCGACAAGGTCGACCAGGGAACGGTCATCGGCATCGCCGGCAAAAGCGCGGAAACCGGCGACAAGGGTCCGAGCGTCCACTTCGAAATCCGGCAAAACGGGAAAACGCTCAACCCGGAAGCCGTGATCCAGGAAGATTGACGCGTGCGGGCGCCTGATCCGGTTGCCGGATTTGCAGATCCCCGGCGCCGGACACCAGGGCGCAGAATCCTCCATTTCAGAGACCGTCGGAAGCCATCGGCTGACCGGCGGTTTTTTTTACGGACATTGTGTCCGTTGGAAGCGGCAGGGACCGGTTTCGCAACAAAACAACGGACATGTGGTCCGTAAAACGGCACGCCTCGGTTTTTAAAAACGCTTCCGCAAGAGCCGTAATCCGCTTCTGCGGACCAGATGTCCGTTGCATTTTCCGAAAGCCCAAATTCAACTTTGCAACGGACCATATGTCCGTTGGGGAATCCGGGAGAGGGATGACGCCCGGCAAAACTTGCCCGGATTTCAAAATAGGACTGTCGACGGACATTCCGCCCGGAAAAAAGTCAGCGGAGAAATGGGTCGAAGGGCCGTCCTTTCATTGAAGTTGTTGCCGGAGACCCAAGTCTTGCGTGCGGTGACTTTTCAGGTTCCATATGCTACTATTTTCTCTGTAACCATTCCGGAACTGCGCCAATATTCCCCTTTATTCATAGGATTTTCATTCTCCGAGATTCCCATTCCGCATCCGATTTCCCGGCACCGTCAAGTATTCTTGCTCAAAGGGGGGGGACAGCCGGCATGAAGGAGATGAACGTGCGTGACCTGGCGCCGGGCCAGGTGCTGGCAAGACCGGTCTTGGGAAGGAAAGGCCTTGTGATGCTGGAAGCGGACACCGTGCTGACGGAGCGATATATCACCAAGCTGAAGGAACTCGGCATCGCAAAGGTATACATAAAGGATCGGCGCGACGAGGCGGCGCGCAAAAAGGCCGACGAGGAAATTTCCGCGAAACTGGGTTCCGCTGACGGAGCCGCCGGCAACTGGCTTTTCGAAATCGGGGGTTTCCGGGGCACGACCTGGTCGGACCTCGGGCCGCTGCCGGATATTGATAAAATGAAAGAAAACGACAGAGCCCGCAAGACCGCCTGCGATGAGATCCTGCGCCTTCCGGACTCGGACCGCCTGATGGGCCACGTGGCGCTTTCGCAGCAGGAGGCCCGTTTCCGGCGGCTGTTCCGGGACGTGCTGCACGACATCGTGAACAACCGTGAAATCGCGGAAGAACTCGGCGTTTTGCGGCAGACGGACCGGTTCCTCTTCAAGCATTCCATGCATGTCACCCTTTACGCCGGCGTGGTCGGACTGTCCCTCAACTACGACATGGACCGGATGTATGATCTGACGGTGGGCGCGCTGTTGTTCGACATCGGCATGACCCGTCTGCCGATTCGGCTGATCAAGACGAACCGGCAGCTGACCGAATCGGAGCGCAGCGTGCTGAAGCGGCACACGTCGGAAGGCTACCAGGTTCTGAGCCGGATGAAGGGCGTGTCCATCGAATCCGCCAAGTGCGCCCTGTTCCACCACGAACGGTACAAGGGCACGGGGTATCCCTTCGGGCTCAAGTGGAATGATATTCCCGAATACGCCCGCATCGTGGCGGTGGCCGACGTCTACGACGCCCTCGTCTCGCCTCGCCACCATCGGCAGGCCTACACGCCGAGCGAAGCGATGGAATATCTCTTCGCGTCGGGCAACAACGAGTTCGGGTTGGAACTGGTGCAGCATTTCATCCGTCACGTCGCGGCCTATCCGGTGTCGTCCGTGATCAAGCTCAGCAGCGGACAGGTGGGCGTGGTGGCCGAGATTCCCCGAAGCCTGCCTCACCGTCCGACGGTGAAAATCATCCAGGAAGCCGACGGCAGAAGGGTGCCCGTCCCCTACGAGATCGATCTGACCAAGCAGAAAAACGTGGTGATCTCTTCCATTTACAACTACGACGACGAACTGGCGGGCGAAGATCCTTCGAGGAACCCGATCGTCTGACCGCAAAGGCGAAGCTTGTCTTGAACCTTTCCGGCGCCTTCAGGGAAGCCCGCCGGCTTCCGGAAGGCGCCCTTTGGTCCGCAGGGGACCATGCCGCAGGTCCATTCGGCGGCGGTGACCGTACCGCGGGTCCGTCCGGGAGGACGCCCTCGCGGCGGTGACCGCATCGCAGGTCCGTCCGGGAGGACGCCAGCGTGGCGGTAGACCGCGCCGCAGGTGCCGTTCCGGGAAAGAACCAGCGCGGCCAGGGACGCCCGCGGCCGCCCCCGGGTCAATCTTTGGCCCGCCCCGCAGGACCCCTCGGGCCCGCCTCCCGAAAACCGCGCCGTTACGCGGATTTTTCCGGCTTGTCAGGCTTGGTCGCCGCGAATAAGTGCCCACGCCTCTCATATAATGTACCAATCTCATGGTGCAGGGAGGCGGGAGCGTGCAGGGCTACATCCGGGAGCGAACCATCAAGATCGGCCGTTGCCTTGTGGAAACGCGCCACACCGTGCGGGCCATCGCCAAGGAATTCGGCGTTTCCAAAAGCACGGTCCACAAGGATCTCACCGAACGGCTGCCGGAGATCAATCCGGACCTCGCGGAACAGGTCAAGCACATTCTGGAGTACCACAAATCGATCCGTCATCTCAGAGGAGGGGAGGCCACGAAGATCAAGTACAAAAAGTCGGCCGCCCAGAAGCAGGAGATGATCGCCGCGGGCAAAAGATGACGGAGCAGCCGAGGACGGCTTGACAGACGACGGGCAGACGACGACGCAATGAAGACGGCAAGGCAGACGACGGCGCAAAAAAAAACGGCAGCGCTCCCCTTCGCCAAAAATCGCCGGAAAAAAAGGATTTTTCCCACGTGACGGAGAATAAATAACCGATTACGAATTGATGTTAGGGGATATCGCATGTTTGGCAAGGATATCGGCATCGACCTCGGCACGGCCAACGTCTCCATTTATGTGAAAGGCAAGGGCATCGTACTGGACGAACCATCGGTGGTGGCCATCGAAAGCGACACCAAGCGGTTGCGTGCCGTTGGCGAGGAAGCGCGCCGGATGGTCGGCCGCACGCCCGGGAATATCGTGGCGATCCGGCCGTTGCAGGACGGCGTCATTGCCGATTTCGAGATGACCGACCTGATGCTCAAGGCGTTCATCGACCGCGTGGGCGGGCGATCCTGGTACAGCCGTCCCCGCATCCTGATCTGCGCGCCGACCAACATCACGTCGGTGGAGCAGAAGGCGATCCGCGAAGCCGCGGAGCGGAGCGGCGCCAGGGAAGTGTTCCTGGAAGAGGAGCCGAAGGCGGCCGCGATTGGCGCCGGCATGGACATCTTCCAGCCGAGCGGAAACATGGTGATCGACATCGGCGGAGGCACGACGGATGTGGCCGTGTTGTCCATGGGCGACATCGTCACGGCCTCTTCGCTCAAAGTTGCGGGGGACAAGTTCGACGAAGCGATCATCCGGTACATCAAAAACAAATACAAGCTGATCATCGGCGAACGGACCGGTGAGGACATCAAGATCCGCATCGGGACCGTGCACCGGAACGGCCGGCGCGAGGAAATGGACGTGCGCGGCCGCGACATGGTGACGGGGCTGCCCCAGACGGTGACCATCCATTCGGAGGAAGTCCGGGAAGCCCTCTGGGAACCGATCTCGAGCATCATCGCCGCCGCCAAATCGGTGCTGGAACGCACGCCTCCCGAGCTCGCGGCGGACATCATCGACCGCGGCATCATCCTGACCGGGGGCGGCGCTTTGCTCGACGGTCTGGACGACCTTTTGTCGGACGAGCTGGGGGTCCCGGTGCTGATCGCGGAAGACCCCATCCATTGCGTGGTGAAAGGAACCGGCATCATGCTGGATAATCTGGATAGAGTGACGAGGAGAAAATCGGGCTGAAGCTTTGAGGGACTTGGACAACGTTTCCGGATTTTCCGGGGGTGCATACCTTGCTGAGAGGCTTGTACTCGGCCGCGGCGGGCATGATCACGCAGCAGCGGCGCCACGACGCGGTCACGCAGAATATCGCCAACCTGAACACGCCGGGATACAAGGCGGCGACGCCCGTCAGCCGCGCGTTTCCGGAGCTGCTCCTCTCCGCCCTGGGCGGCGACAATCCGCCGAAGGGAGCCATCGGGAGCCTGCATACCGGCGTGTTTTCGGAGGAACATCTGCTGTCGATGGCGCCCGGCGTGCTGCTGGAAACGGGCCGCGTGCTGGATTTCGCCATCGTGTCGGACATCCGGGTGGAGCTGCCCGGCATCGGCCCCGTGCCGTTTGACGCATCGGGGAAATATGTGGCGCCGGACGGCGCCGTGATCGTGCAGCCGCAGGTGTTTTTCACGGTGCTGACGCCGGAGGGCGAGCAGCGGTTCACCCGGGACGGCCGATTCCGCTCGGAACCGGACGGGACGCTGGTCACCCTTGACGGACTGCCCGTGCTGGGCGTGGACGGCCAGCCCGTTGTGGTGGACGGGCCCTGGGACGCCGTGAGAGTGCTGGCGGACGGCAGGCTCGTCGACGCGCAGACCGGCGAGCCGCTGCCGGGCGATCCGCAGCTGCTCCTCATGCGCGTCGAAAACCCGGACCTCCTGGTGCGGGAAGGCAACAACCGCTACCGGCACGAAGGTCCCGCGGGCAACCTGACGCCGCTTCAGCCGGGAGAACAGGCCGAGGTGCGGCAGGGATTCCTGGAATCCTCCAACGTGGATCCCGCCCAGTCGCTGGTGGAACTGATGGCGGCGCTGCGGGCTTATGAAGCCAACGTAAGGGTGATCCAGTCCTACGACCGAAGCCTGGAGAAAGCGGTCAACGAAGTCGGACGCGTCGGATGAGCGCGCCTCCGGTTTCAAACCGGGCGGCGCATGAGGTTGCATACGGCATGATCTGAGGAATGCGGGGTGTCCTGCGCGTGAACCATACGATGATCGCCGCCTCGGTGTCCATGGCGGCGCTCCAACGGAAGCTGGACCTGATCGCGGAAAACATCGCCAACATCGGCACCGTCGGATACAAAAGCAAAGACGCCGCCTTTGCGGAAGTGCTGTCCGCCTTTCTCGCGCAAGAGCCGGATTTTGCGCGGGACGGCCGGCGCACGCCCCTTGGCCTGCCCCTTGGCGGCGGCGCCCGCGTGGTCGGCATCCTGACCGACCTGAGCCCGGGATCGCCGCAGGAGACCGGCGTGCCGACGGATCTGATGCTGGAGGGCAATTTCCTGTTCGAACTGCAGACGGACGAGGGAGAGCGGCGGTTCACCCGCCACGGGGCGTTCCCTGTCTCTTTTAAACAT
>LZRV01000037.1 GCA_002159065.1 Paenibacillaceae bacterium ZCTH02-B3
CGCTGCTGGCAGCAAATGCCCGAGGATTCGGCGATGCGCAGCCACAGCTCTTTCGGTTCCTTGCGGAGGTTGGCTTTAATGATGTAGTCCACTTGTTCACGGTGACATACGCGCAAATTGTCGATGCTGTCGTTTCCCGCGTCCATGCGGACGAGAATCGGCAGATCCGTCACGCGCCGCGCATACGCGATGCTCCGGGTCAAAAAAGCAGCCGTTCCGTTCTGGACATGCGTGCTGCCTTCCCGCAGTTCGACGTTGACGCCGTAACCCTCCTGGCCCAGGTAAGCAAATATGGGCGCGTAGCCGTCGAAACCTTTGTAGGTGCGGCAGACGCCTTCTTTTCGGGTGCCGGAATTGTCAAAGGGAGAAACGTCGATGTCCAGCGGTACAAAGACGACCGAACCGGCCTGAACACCGGTAAGCGGCGCCTGGACGCGGCGAATCAGATCGGCCGATTCCTCCAGAAGAATCTCGTTCCATCCCGCCGCTTCTGTCGCAGCACGATCCAGGCGTTGCCGCAGCGTCGGACTGTAGGGCACTTTTTGCAGTTGCAAACAGATCGGAAATACATCGTCGTTCCGAAACGGCTCAATATGGTCGAAATCACTCTTGCCTTGGCAGAGAAGCCCGATGTAACTTTTCATCACGTCGGCATGAGAATGATAGGGGTTCTCCATCTCCGAAAGGCGTGTATGGTTTAAACGTTTGGTTAATCTGGTATGTGCAAGCAATGCCCCTACGGTTGCAAGACCGGCATGAGTGGAAAGGATAAGCTTCTTGGAGCGGACGAACTTGATTTTCATATGACACCCCGCAGGTGAATGTTATCTTGTTTATGTCATTCGCCTTCGGGGGTGTATTTGCCTGCTTTTTCTCGCATTTTCATCAGTTGATGATCACGGATTCAGGAAATAGTGCAACAACCATGATTTAGCCTCTCTTCAATGTTCAATATCCACGATGCCGTTCTTCAAACTTCCTGGACATCATCGGATCTGGAAATCAAATCGTCCACGAAATGCCGGTCACGGATCCGCAGGAACAGGCGGACGATGTTCTGGAGGATGATGATGCCCATGGCCGCGCTCATGAGGAGGCCCGCGCCATAGACGAGATACATGGGAAGGCCGACGGCGGCCGATTTGGCCGCAAGATTGAGCCTGGTCAGTTTCAGGCTGCCGCTGAAAATCAGCCAGAGAATGTACAGCACGATGCCGTTTCCCAGGAGGTAGACCAGGATTTTGATCGCCCAGGGAAGCCGTCGGACGAGGGAATCCACCACGAGGTGCTGATTGTTCCGCAGGGCGCCGATGGCGCCGATCAGCGTCAGCCAGACGAAAAAGTAGAGGGACATTTCGTTCGCGAACGTCAAACCGGAGTTGAAAACATACCGCAACACGACGTTTA
The DNA here is from genome assembly GCA_002159065.1 of Paenibacillaceae bacterium ZCTH02-B3. Lineage (GTDB taxonomy): Bacteria > Bacillota > Bacilli > Paenibacillales > Paenibacillaceae > ZCTH02-B3. The sequence continues at coordinate 1,408 of LZRV01000037.1, forward strand.
CGAAGACAAGCGTCCCCATGCAGGCCAGGGATACGGCCATGAGCACATTGAAAACATGATCGAGCACCTTGTTAAATTGCCGCATGCTTCGTGCCTCCCGAGCCCGTGTGCACGGTGGTTTCCATGAATCGCAAAAGCACGCTTCTTGCGTGGTTCAGTCCCTTCCGGATCCATTCCGTTTCCCGCCTCAGCGTTTCTTCTTCCGTGTCCGCCGGCGGACACCACTGTTCCAGTATTACGCTGAAACCGGTTCGATATATCGAAAGCGTTTTCAATACCTCCCCGGCGTCCAACAGGCCTTCACCCAGCGGGGCCCCTGCAATATAGACTCCCAGTTGATCGGGGTGCGTTTCCAGCCTGTAATCCTTCAGGTGCAGGCTGAGCGCGTAAGGGGCCAGCATCGCCACCGTCTCTTCCGGCCATTCTTTCTGCCGGATGGAATTCGCCACATCCAGGCAGATGCCCACAAACGGGCTGTTCGCTTTCTCCACCAGACGAACCAGATCCGGGGAAGAGATGGTGAAATGATTTTCGATGGCGATGGACACCCCGGCTTCCGCAAATTGCGGCAGGACGTCCTTGATGGCTTGCAGGCCTTCTTCAAGGGTGGGGTGAATGTCCGGAGCGTGGAACGAAACCCGAAGCAGCCTGGCCCCGATGAGGCGGGAAATGCGCAAATACTCGAGCAGGCGCTCCGCGGTGACGCCTTCCATGCCGTTTTCCAGCTCGATGCCGTAAGCGTCGGCTTTTTTCTTCAAGGCCTTCAATTCATCGTCGCTCAGTCGGTGCAACGGAAGATTGTCCGCGAACTGCACGAGGCCCACCCCGAGTTCGCGGGCTTTTTCCAGCAAACCGAAGGCGTTCAGGGGACGTGCGGGCCGGAATGACGGCGTGCCGATCGCCCAGCGGAACAGATAGCTTCCCAGTCCAAGTTTCACGTGCATTCTCCTTCTGTTGCGTGGTCGTTGTTCTTGGGTGCGTCAAAAACGAAAGACCCTCATCGGGCCTCCACCGAAGGGACCGTTTCAGGAACAGGCGCTCCGGGACGACTCCTCCACCATTTTTCCGCTTCCGAACAATTCCTTTTCGCGATCCGTAATCTGCCTGACTTTGGAAGCGGATCGGCTCGCCGGGTCGAAGGTGACGTTCAAATAGGCTTCGACCGCCTTTTTGGCCGATTCAATGCCAATGACTTGCGCTCCGAGGGTGATGATTTGGGCATTGTTGCTCAGCTGGGCCCGCTCGGCCGTATACGTGTCATGCACGGTGGCGGCGCGGATGCCCGGGTATTTGTTGGCGGCGATGGCCACTCCGAGCCCGGTGCCGCAGACGATGATCCCCCTTTCCTGTTTGCCCTGGCTGATCGCTTCGGCGATGGCGAAGGCCACGCCGGGATAATCCACGGCTTCTTCCGAATGGCAGCCGTAATCCGTCACCTCGTGGCCCTTTTCGATCAGGAAAGCCTTGAGTTCCTCTTTCATTCGGTATCCGTTGTGATCGGACCCAAGCGCGATTTTCATGATGTCTCCTCCTTATGCTCCATGTCCTGCGCCCGAAACCGATCAACAGCCGCACGATTTGCGGATGATCAGGGAAGTGGGCAGCGAGACGTGTTTATGATACTCGGGATTCACGATTTTGTTGGCCAAAATGTCGAAGGCGATGCGTCCGATCGTGTCCGGCTGCAGGCTGACGTTTGTCAAGGGCGGATCGATGATGGCCGCCGCCTCGAAATCGCCGAATCCGATCAGCGCAATGTCATCGGGAATGCGGATGGACTGGTCGCGCAACTCCTGCACGACCCCGATGATCATGTGGTCGCTCAGGACGAAAATGGCCGTGATCTCCGGCGATTGCTGCAGCAGCGTCTTGACCGCCAGGCGACCGCCTTCCGTCGTGCCGAATCCCCGGACGATCCAAGATTCCTTGAAGGGAAGGCCGTACCGGAGGATGGCTTCCCGGTATCCCCTGAGCCGATTTTCCGTCGTCGTGACGTGCGGAACGGAATAGATCACACCGATGTGGCGATGTCCGTGCTGGATCAGATGGGTGGTGGCGTCATAGCCGGCCTGGAAATCGTCGGCCGTAACCCGCGGAATGTCTTCAAACCGGGGATCGTAGCGGTTGACCAGCACGACGGGCAGATGGCGCTGAAGGTCCGCCAGATAGTCAATCCGGTTGGTGGCCGGAGACAAAATAATGCCATCCACCATATTGGCCCGAAGCAGACGCAGCGCTTCCATCTCGTAGGCTTCGTTTTCGCTCGTGTTGACCAGCATGAGGCTGTATCCGAGTTCGCGCGCCCGGGTTCCCACGCCATGGATCAGCTTCGTCACATAATTGTCGGGATAGCTGGAAATGACTAGCGCAGCCGCTTTCGTTTTTTTCCGCCTGAGGTTTTTGGCGGTCATGTCGGGGACGTAGTTGTTGCGTTCAATGGCTTCCAGAACGAGCCGCCTCGTTTCTTCCGACACTTTTTTGGTGCCGTTGATGACATGAGAAATGGTCGCGACGGAGACACCGATCTCCTTCGCAATCATTTTCATGGTGACCGACATTCGACCGACCCTCCCGGAAGAAAAACGTTTTTCTAATGTAACCGCTTCAATGATCTATTCTATTTTAATTTTAATTCTATGTCGACCGCTATCGGCGCACAAGTGGTAATTTTTTTTGCCGCGGAAAACAAAGATTTATCCTTGTCTGGCAGCGATTTTTCGGCCATTTTTCCGATAGCGGTCTCCAGAATGCCATAATACCCCTCTTGACGGCGTTTACAAGAAAAATTAATCTTAAAGACAAGTAAGGTTAATCGTTTTTCTAAAAAGGGGGTGCGGAATTCGGCGCCTGGGTGCGAGAACGGGCACGCTGAATAGACGGAACATATTTCCGAATCCTAGTTGTCGAACCAAGAACTAGAGAAAGAGAAAATATTTAACGGCGTATCAGTCACCAGACGGATAGGAGAGTCCAACTGTGAACTTCGAAAACCGAGTGGCACTTATCACGGGCGCAGGTTCCCAACGCGGCATCGGACGTGAAACCGCCAAGCAATTGGCCTCCCGCGGAGCCACCGTCGTTGTGGCCGACATCAATTTCGAGGGAGTCCAGGACACTGCAAAGGAAATTGAAAAAATGGGCAGGGGCCGTGCCTACGCCGTCCACCTGGACGTGACGGATAAAAACCAGGTGGCCGGCGTCGTGAAAGAAATCGTCGACCGCTTCGGGCGACTCGACATTCTGGTGAACAACGCCGGAATCACCCGTCCGACCCGTGTGATGGACATCCCGGAAGATGAATGGGATCTGATTTTCAAGGTGAACGTTAAAAGCATTTATTATTTGACCCTGGAAGCCTTGAAAGTCATGAAGCGGCAAAACTACGGCCGCATCGTCAACCTGGGGTCCGTATCGGGGAAACGCGGCGGCGGCGTGTTCGGCGGTGCCCATTATTCCGCCAGCAAAGCGGCCGTGGCCGGATTTACGAAAGCCGTGGCCCGCGAAATGGCGCCGTATGGTATCACCTGCAATGTAGTGGCTCCGGGCATGATTGAAACCGACATTACCGGTGGAATGCTGACGGAAGAAGCCAAGCAGGCCCAGATCCGCGCGGTGCCGGTCGGTCGTCTCGGCAGGGTGCAGGATGTGGCTTACGCCATCGCCTTCCTAGCATCCGAGGAAGCCGGCTACATTGTGCCCGATCCTGTATGCCGCCCTGGCGCTCCGCGGTTTCGTTCCCTATGAGGCGATCCACACGCTGCGCCAATACGGCTCTCCGTTTCAGGGGCACCCGGACATGAAAAAATGTCCGGGCATCGACATCTCCACCGGCTCGCTGGGGCAGGGGCTGTCCTGCGCCGTCGGCATGGCGATTGCCGGAAAACGGGACGGCAAAAGTTACCGCGTGTTCGCCATGCTGGGCGACGGCGAATGCCAGGAAGGCCAGATCTGGGAAGCGGCCCAGGCGGCCAACAAGTACCGGCTGGACAATCTGATCGTTTTCGTCGACGACAACAATCTGCAGATCGACGGGACCTGCGACGAAGTGATGCCGAACCTGGATCTGGCCCAAAAATTCGAGGCGTTCGGCTTTGAAACCTGGAGGATTGACGGGCACAACTTGGAAGAAATCGTTCGCACGCTGGACGAGGTGAAATCCAGAAAGAACGGAAAGCCGAAATGCATCGTGTACAAGGCCGTCAAAGGCAAGGGCGTGTCGTTCATGGAAAATGTGGCGGATTGGCACGGGAAAGCGCCCAACGAGGAAGAATACCGGAGGGCCATGGAAGAGATTGCGGGAGGATTGAAGCCATGACAGCGGTGCTAAATCAGCCGAAAAAGATTGCCACCCGGGACGCGTTCGGCGATGAAATCGTCGAATTGGGACTCCGAAACCAAAATATCTATGTCATCGACGTCGATATCGGCAAGTCCTGCAAGACGACCGCCTTTGCCAAAAGGCTGCCGGACCAGCACATCAATGTCGGCATTGCCGAACAAAATGGCGCCGGCATCGCCGCCGGCCTGGCGACGACGGGCAAAATCCCCTTCGTCTGCACTTATGCCGTTTTCGGTTCCCTGCGGATGGCCGAACAGATCCGCCAATCGATCTGCTATCCCTATCTCAACGTCAAAATCGCCTGTTCCCACGGAGGACTCACCCCCGGCAACGACGGCGGCAGCCACCAGGCCGTGGAGGACATGGGCGTGATGCGCACGATTCCAAACATGACCGTCATCATGGGGGCGGACTACTTCGCCGCGCGCAAGCTCACGGCGCTGGCGGCGGAGACGTATGGCCCGGTGTACCTGCGCTTTACGCGGGATCCTGTTCCCGTCATCTACGATGAAAGCGCGGAGTTTGAGATCGGCAAGGCGAAAAAGCTGCGAGAGGGCAAGGACCTGGCCATCATAGCCAACGGCGATACGGTGCATCTCGCCCTCAAGGCGGCGGATGAACTGCAAAAGCAAGGCGTTTCCGTCAAGCTGTTTGACATGCACACCCTGAAGCCGCTGGACCGGGAAGCCGTCCTGGAATGTCTGGACACCGGAAGAATCATTACCGTGGAAGACCACAACATTCTGAACGGATTGGGCAGCGCCGTTTGCGAAGTGGTCGCTGAAGAAGGGCGGGGCATCGTGCGGCGGATCGGCATCCAGGACCGGTTTGGCGAATCGGCGCCGTACGAAAAGCTTCTGGAGATCAACGGCATTACCGTGGAAAACATTGTGAACACCGCCCGGCAGCTGCTCGAAAGGCGCTGAAGGACGGGAAGAAAGATTAAAAATCCATCACCCTGGCGAAACGGATTTATCCTCCAGGAATCTGTCCGCACGTACGAGCATATAGATGCATACCCTCCGGAAGAGAATTCGATGGGGATGGGCGAGACCGTGACGGTGAGCGGAAGGCGGCTTGGCGCTCTGCGGTCGATCCGGCCATCCCCACCCCACATCCATTCCACCTGTTTGAACCGGCTGATGATTTTTTCGATTTGTGCATTTAATGGATTTTCGTGAATTATTTTTTAAGATCTATGGGTAAAAGGAAAAGAGGAAGGCGGCCGTTATTGAGACTCAATGCCATCGGCGCCCTGTACGGGTTCGCCTACATTTCCCATGCCGAGCTGTGGGTCAACTCTTACAGGATCCAGCGGATCACGGGGATTCCGCATGTGTGGGAATGGAGTCTCCTTCTGGTTGCCTGCGAATATCTGGCGGTCACCGCGGCGGCTTACCGGCTCACCAAAAACGGTTTGGGAAATCGGAGAATCAAACATCTGTTGCCCGTGTTGCGGGTTCCGTACGCGTACATATTCATACGGGGGTTTGACTCCACGTATCCGATCACGGATCCGCGGGATTAGGCGCTTCCCGCCGTCGGACTCTTCCTCATGTTTGTCGCGTTATTTTATTGTCTTAACATTGCCATTATCAATTTCCTGGCCTTCCCGGAACAGTAACCCGAACGAAAAATGGGTGTATCGCCGCCGTCATCCATCCAGGAACCTGTCCGTTTGTATGAGTATGTATGAGTGACGAGCTTATTTCCTTTCAAAAGGAGACGGATGCGATGGATGGGACCGTGACGGTGAGCGGAAGACAGCTCGCCAACAAATGGCTCAAAACCAACGCCCTGCGGTCGCATCCGGCCATCGCCCGCCACATTCCGCCCACGTCGTTGTACAGCTCCGCCGCGCTGAGGCGCATGCTGGACCTGTACGGTTCGGTGGTGCTGAAACCCGTGCGGGGAACCGGCGGCCTGGGCGTCATGAAAGCTTCGCGGGAAGGTTCACGCTATGTGTTGCGGCATATGTCCGGTGCGCGGAGCTTTCCGGCGTTCGAAGGACTGCGCAGGGCGGTGGATGCGAAACGCCGCGGCCGCGCGTATCTGATCCAGAAGGATGTCCGGCTGGCCACCGTCGGCGGAAGGCCCGTCGATTACCGCGTCAAGGTGGTAAAGACGGCGGGCGGCGAGTGGGTGTTCCGGTCCATGGTGGGACGTCTCGCCCGCAAGGGGCTTTTCGTCACCAATCTGTGCCGGGGCGGCACGCTGTTGAAGGCGGCCCACGGCATCCGCATGTCGCTGTCCCCGCGGCTTGTCGGCGTGAAGAAGCGGCAGATGCGGAATTTGACGAGAACGGCGACCAGCCTGCTGGAAAGCCGGTTTCCGGGCCTGACGCAGCTCGGATACGACTACGGCATCGACCGGAACGGACAGATCTGGATTCTGGAAGTCAATACTCGACCGCACTAATCCGCAGGTTTTTACAACTTTTTCTATTCACGCCTTTAATCAGAAAAAAACGCGGCAATGAAACATTTTTATGGGATTGGGCACGCGCCGGCCTGTGCATAACTTCATCCACATTTTTCACGCTGTTCCGACCGGGGTGGGCGACGGTTTTCAACAACTTGCCCACAACTTGTCCACATCCGGCTGTGAATAGAGGAAAATCTTGTCTCTTCATCCGGGCCGTGCTATGATGCGGTCACCGAAGGATAAGGGAGAGGGTGAAGAACCATGCTGCCGCTGTTGTCCGACGAACTGCTGCTGGACGCTTACCGGCATGCGGTCCGGATGAAACTGGACAGGGAATTCGTCCAGATGCTGATGGCGGAAATCCGGCGCAGACGCCTGCACCTGCCCGAAGAAAGCGCAAGCGCCGCCGTCGCTTCCCCCGCGTGAACGCGGCCGGGGAGAAGCGGCGGGGCGCTTGACCCGGGCGTCTCCGGACGGAACGGTCAGAACAGGTTCATGCTGCTGCTGTGTCCGGGAGACAGGCGCGCTTCCGGATCCAGATAGACCCTGGCGTTGTTGACGGCGATCGGCGCTTCGCCGAAGCCGACGGCGATCAATTTGACCTTGCCCGGATAAGTCGCGATGTCCCCGGCGGCGAAAATGCCGGGGATATTCGTTTGCATGCGGCTGTCGACCACGATCGAGCCGCCTTCGAGTTCAAGCCCCCAGTCGGCGATGGGCCCGAGGGAACTGACGAAGCCGAAGCTGACGATGACGTCGTCGACGTCGAGGATCGTTTCTGCTCCCGATTTCGCATCCCGGATCGCCACCCGCTCGATGCGCTCTTTGCCATACAGGGCGGCGGGTTCCTTGGGCGTCAGCACGCGGACGCGGGACTGCATCAGCTGCGCCACGCTGGCTTCGTGGGCGCGGAATTTGTCGCGCCGGTGCACCAGCGTCACTTCCTCGGCGATCGGCTCCAGCATGAGCGCCCAGTCCACGGCGGAATCTCCGCCGCCGCAAATGAGCACCTTCCGGCCGCGGAACGCCTCCATATCGTTCACAAAATAATGGAGGTTGGTCTTTTCGTATTTATCGGCATCTTCCAGTTCCAGCCTGCGCGGTTCGAAAGCGCCGATGCCGGCGGTGATGATGACCGAGCGTGCATGATGGATGCCTTTGTCGGTCACAATCCTGAACAGGCGCTCTTCAAGTTTCGTCACCTGCTGCACCCGTTCTTTCAACCGGATGTCCGGCTTGAAGTGACCCATCTGGATCTTGAGGTTTTCCACCAGTTCCCCCGCCTTTACCTTCGGGAAGCCGGCCACGTCGTATATGTATTTTTCCGGATAAAGGGCGGCGAGCTGCCCTCCCAGCTGCGGCATGCTCTCGATGAGCCGCACGGACAGCTGGCGCATGCAGGCGTAGAAGGTCGCGAACATGCCGGCGGGTCCGCCCCCGACGATGACGATGTCCACCACGTCGGATAGATCCTTTATGTCCTTCGTTTGGTCGTTCAACTGCTGCACACCTCTGTCTTTATGAAAATTGTCCCCCAGGTTTTCATTATAGCCTCCCGTTCCACGGGATGCCATGGAAGAAGCAGGAGAATTCCTTGCGGACGTCATTTAATTTTTGTGACAAAATTCCTTGCAATACGCAAAACCCGGCTTGCAAGTTGCCTCCGGTGGGACTACAATGCTTGTTAGAGCACCGGCGTTCAAGCATATGTCATCTTCATTGTGTTTTTTTTCACAAGCGGGATGACCGTCGGAGAGAGAAAAAATCACGATCACAGAGGACAACGGAGATTGGATGGGATGGAAATGAACGGCATTCCGAAGATTGTCATCCTTGGTGCGGGCTACAGCGGCATCATGACAGCCTTGCGCCTGCAGAAGGAGTTGAACTATAACGAAGCGGACGTCACGCTGGTGAACAAGCACGACTACCACTACTTTACCACCCAGCTGCACATGACCGCGGCCGGAACCGACAATCCGGAAAACAACCGCGTCAGCATTCTGAAGCTGATCGACGAGTTCAAGATCGATTTCGTCAAGTCGACGGTGGTCCAGATCCGTCCGCAGGATCGCAGGGTCATCCTGGAAGACGGCACGCTCTCGTACGATTATCTCGTCATCGCCCTCGGCGGCGAATCGGAAACTTTCGGCATTCCGGGGCTGGCCGAGTATGCCCTGACCATCCGGAGCATCAACTCGACCCGCCTGATCCGGGAGCATATCGAATATCAATTCGCCCGCTTCAAGCGGGAACCTCACCGGACGGATCTCCTGACGATCGTGGTGGGCGGCGCCGGCTTCACCGGCATCGAGTTCGTCGGCGAGCTGGCCGACCGGGTGCCGGAGCTGTGCCGCCAGTTTGACGTGGATCCTTCGCTGGTGAAAATCATCAACATCGAAGCGGCGCCGACGGTGCTGCCCGGCTTTGATCCGGAACTGGTGGAATACGGCATGCGGGTGCTGGAGCGGAAGGGCGTCACCTTCCGGATCGGCACGCCCATCCGGGAATGCACGCCGGACGGGGTGATCGTCGGCGACGGGGAAGAAATCAAGGCGGCCACCGTCATCTGGACGGGCGGCGTCCGCGGCAACCGCCTCGTCGAGGAAGCCGGCATCGAGACGGTGCGCGGTCGCGTGAAGGTGGACGAATATCTCCGGGCTCCCGGATACGACAATATTTTCGTCATCGGCGACTGTTCCCTGGTGTTCAACGAGGAAGGAAAACCGTATCCTCCCACCGCCCAGATCGCGGTGCAGCAGGGCGTCAACTGCGCGCAGAACCTGGTGGCGTGCATCCGCAACCAGGCCCTGAAGCCGTTCAGGTATCAGCACAAGGGGACGCTGGCTTCGCTGGGCAAGGGAGAGGCCATCGGCATCGCCTTCGGTCGGAAGTACCGCGGCCGCACGGCCGCCTGGATGAAAAAGGTCAACGATCTTCGCTATCTGTTTGTGCTCGGGGGCATCATGCTCGTCCTGCGCAAGGGCAGGTTCATCTGAAAAGGCAGGTCATTCCACATGCGGCACTGCAGCGTGCAGGTGCGGGGGCTGCTCACCCGCGAGGAGCTGGACCGCTACAACGCCCTGATGGAAGTGGGGCATTATCTGGAGTCGCAGAACCGGTACGACCTCGCCGCTGTCGTCCAGGCGGAGATCGATCTGCTCATTATGCCCGCCATTGAACGGCTGAAGGCCAAAAGCCGCGAACGCGACCGCATGACGCGGGAGTTCCTGGAGCAATACGGCGCCGGATGGCCCGGCGCGGGCGACGACGCCGGAGACGCCGCGGGGCGCGGGGCGGAAGGCGAATCGCCGGACGGCTGAGAGGCAGACGGCGATTCGCGAACCTGAAGACCCGAAAGCAAGGCGCCGGCCGGATTGGCCACCATCCGGTCCGGCGCTTGCGCTTTCAGCGCCTTCGCATGCTTACCGCAGGTAATTTTCCAGCCCATCGCGGGTCAGGAGGTTCCCGACCAGGAACGGGCCGAATTCGCCGTAACGGGCGCTCACTTCGTCGAACCGCATCTCGTAGACGAGCTTCTTGAACTGCAGCGGGTCGTCCGAAAACAGGGTGACGCCCCACTCCCAATCGTCCAGGCCGACGGATCCGGTGACGATCTGCCGCACCTTGCCCGCGTACTTGCGCCCCGTCATGCCGTGAGCCTGCATCAGCTCACGGCGCTTGTCAAAGGGCAGCATGTACCAGTTGTCGTCTCCCAGCCGCCGCTTGTTCATCGGGTAGAAGCAGATATGCTTCGTCTTCGGCAGAATCGGCTTGAGGCGCGCCGCGATTTCCGGCACCTGCATCGGGTCGACGTTCGGGTCCCCCGTGTAGCCGCTCAGCTCGACGACGCTCACGTAGGACCAGGCAGGGCTGGTGAACCGTCCGAACGCGGACCGGTTCAGCTTCGTCTCGATGGCGCCGAGTTCCTCCAGCGTCTCCCGCAGGTTGAGAAACAGCAGGTCGGCTTTCTGTCCCACGACGGCGTAAACGGCATAGCTGCCCTTTTTGTCCGCTTCCGCCGCTTCCCATTCGGCCACCTGCTCCAGAAGCTCCCGGACGGCGCGTTCCTTCAGGTCCGCCGTAGCTTCCTCCCAGGCCGTCCAGTCCATCGTGCGAAAATCGTGCAAGGCATACCAGCCTTCAAGGGTCTGCACCGCTTCGCTCATGCCCATCTCTCCTTTGGCGCCGCGCCCGGCGGCAGGCGCGGCGTGTCGTGCTTGTCCCTGTTGTGCTCCGATCCCATTGTAGCCGACCGGTCCGGCAGGAAGCAAACGAACAAACGGTGACGAAAGCGCGAAATTCCACTAGAATGGTGTCGGATGGACATGCGCGCAAGGACGTTCGGGAGAGGTGGACAAAGGGTGGCCATTTTGCGCAACGACTGGGCGCCGCTGTTGGAGCAGGAATTTTCCAAGCCCTACTATCTCCGTCTCCGCGAATTCCTCAAGGAAGCCTACCGCAGGGAAACGATCTACCCGGACATGTACGACATCTATAACGCTTTTCACCTGACGCCGTACAGCAAGGTGAAAGCGGTGATCCTCGGGCAGGACCCCTACCACGGGCCGGGGCAGGCCCACGGGCTCAGCTTTTCCGTCAAACCGGGCGTTCCGCAGCCTCCTTCGCTGCAGAACATATTCCGCGAACTGCGCGACGATCTGGGCTGTCCGATTCCCAACCACGGGTGCCTCGTCAAATGGGCCGAAGAAGGCGTACTGCTCCTGAACACGGTGCTCACCGTGCGGGCGGGCGTCGCCAACTCCCACCGCGGCATCGGCTGGGAGACGTTCACCGACCGGGTCATCGAAGTGCTGAGCGCCCGGGAGCAGCCGATGGTGTTCATCCTGTGGGGCAGCCATGCCCAGTCGAAATTGCCGCTCATCGACACTTCGCGCCATCATGTGATCTGTTCGCCGCATCCCAGTCCGCTGTCGGCGAGCAGGGGGTTTTTCGGGAGCCGGCCGTTCTCCCGCACCAACGCGTTTCTGCGCAGCGCGGGCATGGAGGAAATCGACTGGACGATCCCGGACTTGCCGGACCTTCCTCCGTATCGTCCCCAGGGTTCCGGAACTTACGCCGCCCGGCCGTCACGGCGGGCGGGATGACGGCCGGTCCGGCGGTTTGACGGGCGCCTCCGCCATTCGGTAAACTGGAACAAAACGCGCCGCCGGGAGACCGGACGGGCGCAGGGGGATCGCTGACAAGACATGGGAAGCGTCATCATAAGCGTCCTGCAGGAGATCGTGGGGACGCTGCTGATTTTCGTGCTGTTTTTCGGTATCGGCTTCATTTTGAACATGCTGGTGAAGACCACCTGGCTGCCGACCGTGCTGTACGTGGCGTTGGTCATTCCGATCGGCATCTGGTACGCCTGGAAACCGGATCTGTCGCTTGGGCAGAATCTCGCGGCGTTTTTCCTTGTCTGGTTTTTCCCGCTCATCGGCGGGGCCGTCGGCGCGGTCGGAAGCGGCTGGGCGATCCGTGAACTCAGGCGCCGGGGCTACCGGATGTTCTGACCGGATGTCCGGGTGCGGCAGGGAGCGGTCATGGCCGATGATCCTTGGTCCGGAATGGAGGAGAATGACGAAATTCGCGCTGGTGGGCGCGCTGAACACCGGCGTGGATTTCGTCGTTTTTGCGCTGCTGGCGCTGGCCGCCGGCGTCCCCGCGCTCTGGGCGCAATTTTTCTCGTACGGCGCGGGCGTGATGAACAGCTACTTGTGGAACCGCCGTTGGACCTTTCAGGTGACCCGCCGGCCGCATCCTGGCGAATGGCTGCGGTTCGCAGCGAATCAGGCGGCCGCCTTTGCCGCCGCCACGGCGGTTCTCCTGCTTCTTGCGGAAGGGGCCGGGTGGCCTCCGCTGTGGGCGAAGGCGGTTTCCATCGCCGCGTCCCTGGCGGTGGGATACGCGGGGAGCCGGTTTTGGGTTTTTCGCCTGCGGACCAAAAAAAGCATTGACGTCGGCGGACGGGCGGAGTAAGATGAGGATAATCCCAATTTAATCCGATCTGATAACTAAGGATTACAGGAAAATGGGGCAAGAACCAACTTTGGCGGAGGCGAGGAACATGTCGGAACAGAGGAACTACAGACCGGAAACCCTGGCCGTCCACGGCGGCCAGGAACTGGACCCCGCGACGCTGTCGCGGGCGGTGCCGATCTACCAGACGACGTCCTACGGATTCCGGGACACGGAACATGCCGCGAACCTGTTTGCGCTCAAGGAGTTCGGCAACATCTACACCCGGATCATGAATCCCACGACGGACGTCTTCGAGAAGCGGATGGCCGCCCTCGAAGGCGGCGTGGGCGCGCTGGCCACATCTTCCGGACAAGCCGCCATCAGCTACGCGGTCTGGAACATCGCCGGAGCGGGCGATGAAATCGTATCGGCCACCAGCCTCTACGGCGGGACCTACAATCTGTTTGCGCACACCTTCCCGAAACTCGGCATCAAGGTCCATTTCGTGGACCCCGCCGATCCGGAGAATTTCCGGCGGGCCATCACCCCGAAGACGAAGGCGCTGTATCTGGAGACCATCGGCAATCCGAAGGGCGACGTGCCGGATATCGAACGGATTGCCGCCATCGCCCATGAAAACGGCATTCCTTTGATCGTGGACAACACATTCCCGACGCCCTACCTGCTTCGTCCCATTGACTACGGGGCGGATATCGTGGTGCACTCCGCGACGAAATTCATCGGCGGCCACGGCACCTCGATCGGCGGCGTCATCATCGATTCGGGCAAGTTCGACTGGGCGGCGAGCGGGAAGTTCCCGGGCCTGACCGAACCCGACGCGAGTTATCACGGGCTTCGCTACGTGCAGACGTTCGGGAACCTCGCCTATATCATCAAGGCGCGCGTGCAGCTTCTTCGCGACATCGGCGCGTCGCTGTCGCCGTTCAACGCGTTTCTGTTCCTGCAGGGACTGGAGACGCTGCACCTGCGCATGGAGCGGCACAGCGAGAATGCCCTGAAGGTGGCCCGGTTCCTGGAAGGGCATCCCGCCGTGGAATGGGTGAACTATCCCGGCCTGCCATCCCATCCTTCCTATGAACTGGCGAAAAAGTACCTGCCGAAGGGGCAGGGCGCGATTCTCAGCTTCGAGGTCAAGGGCGGCGTGGAAGCCGGCAAGAAGCTGATCAACGCGGTGCGCCTGTTTTCGCATCTGGCCAATGTGGGCGACAGCAAATCCCTCATCATCCACCCGGCCAGCACGACGCACCAGCAGCTGTCTCCGCAGGAACAGCTCCTCACCGGCGTCACGCCGGGCCTGGTCCGGCTGTCCGTCGGAACCGAAGCCATCGAGGACATCCTGTACGATCTCGACGAGGCGCTGAAAGCAAGCCAGCGGTAAAAAAGCGGACCATCGCCGCGGAACGGCGGGAGAACCGCGGGGCAAACGCCCCGGGTTCTCCCTTATTTTGTTTCATGGCATTTTGTCGACGAAGTGCGAATGTTCCGGTGCGTCCGCGCATGTCCGCCGTTCGCCGTCCGCCGGGCCTTCTTTCCGTTGTCCTTCCCTTTGGAATGTTTTTCCCTCAGCCTGAATATGAAATGAACAAGGTTGTCATCTTCAAAACGGAGGAAAGAGGAACCCAAAATGAGAGTTTTGGTTACCGGCGGATACGGTTTTGTCGGTTCTTTCGTGGCCGAAAGGTTTTACCGGGAAGGATGGGACGTTTCCATCCTGGATAACCTGTCGACGGGCCGCAAGGAATACGCGGATTTCAAACACCGAAGTTACGTCATGTCCGTGGAAGATCCGGCCTGCGAAGAGGTGTTCCGCAGCGGCGGCTTCGACGTGGTGGTGCATCTGGCCGCGCAGACGGACGTTTCCTCGTCTCTCGAAAATCCGCAGGGGGACGCCCGGTCCAACGTGCTGGGGCTCGTGAACATCCTGAACCTGTCGGCGAAGTACGGCGTGAAAAAAGTGATCTTCGCCTCCTCCGCGGCCGTGTACGGTCCGCAGGAAGAGGTGCCGATCCGGGAAAGCGCGCCGTGCGCCCCGATATCGCCCTATGGGATCAGCAAATGGACCGGTGAACAGTACCTCTTGAAGTGGCGGGACATGTTCGGTTTGGAAACGCTTTGCTTCCGCATCGCCAACATTTACGGCCCGAGACAGGGGCACGGAGGCGAAGGGGGCGTCGTCTCCGCGTTCATCCTGAGAGTCCTGGCCGGCGAAGAACTCATCGTGTACGGCGACGGCGAGCAGACCCGCGATTTCATCTACGTGGGAGACGTGGCGGATGCCGTCTACCGGGCCGCCTTGTCCGATCTGTCCGGCGTGTACAACCTCTCCACGGGAACGGAAACCTCCGTGAACGACCTGGCGGATGCCATCGCCAATCTGCACGGCGTACCGGTTCCGAAGGTCCACCGGGACCCCCGTTTCGGGGAGATCCGGCGTTCGGCCCTCGATTCCTCGCGGCTGCGCCGGGATCTGGACTGGGCCCCGCGGTATTCCCTTGAGGAAGGGTTGGCCAAAACGTACGAGTGGTTCCGGGACCAGATGCGCAAATCGTCCCGAGCCGCCGGGAAATCCAAAGGCGTTGGAGTTGGAGTGCGGATTCGGCGCTTTTTCGGCAGGGTCGCCCCGTTTCTGGAACACGCCGTAGTGTTCGCGCTTGTCGCCTGGCTCATCCTTGCCCAGCCGTCATGGGCGGCCGCCTTTCCCGATCTGAAGCTGCTGTACATCGTGCTGATGGGCGTCCTGCTCGGCTGGGCGCATGCCGCCGTCGCCGTCGCGCTGTCCTGGGGACTTCATGTGTATGACCTGCTGGTTTCGGGACGGGATCTGCTCGTGCTCGTTCACGATCCCAACTTTTTCTTCCAGCTGGCGGCTTATCTGATCGTCGGTCTTGTAACCGGGTACGCCATCGAACGGAAAAAACGCGCGCTGAAACAGCAGGAAGAGCAGGCCGCGGCGCTCGAGGAACGGTACCGCCTGCTGCGGGAGGTATACGACGAAACCCGGGTCCTGAAAGACGAATTGTACGAACAGATCCTGAACCACCGGGAAAGCTTCGGCAAGATCCGCGCGGCGACACGGGCGCTGGAAAGCCTGGAGCCGGAAGTCATCCTCACTTCCCTGGCCGGCGCCGTCGAAAACGTCCTGCGCACCGAAAGTGTAGCCGTTTACATAACGGGCCGGTTCGGCGAACCGCTGCGCCTTGCGGCCCGGTCCGCCGGCTGTGACGCTCCTCCCGTTTTGCAGGCCGAGACGTCCCCCTGGCTTCGCCGGTTGCTGGAAGAACGCCTGGTGTTTGTCAATCGCGAGCTGCACCCCGAAGCCCCCCTGATGGCCGCTCCGGTGGAGGACGGCCGGACGGTTCGGGCGGTGATCGCCGTGTTCGATCTGCCGTTTGCGCGCATGTCCCTTCATTACCGGCTTCTGTTGGCCCAGACCGCGGATCTGGCTTCTTCCGCCTTGCGCCGCGCCGTCCTCCATGAGGAGGCGACAAGCGAACTTCGGCGCGTCGCGGGCACCGATGTGCTGAAGCCGCAGGCGTTCGCGGCCCTTCTCGAGCATCGGCGGAATCTGCGCGAGAAGCACGGCATGGGGTACGCGCTGCTGAAGGCGGAGCTTCCCGAAGAAGCCGCGGCCGGAACGGGAAGCGCGGCATGGGTCCGCACGGCGCAGAAAATCGCCCCGCACCTGCGCCAGACCGACTTCTTGGGGTGCGATTGGCAGGGACGGCTCCTGGTGCTGCTCTCCGACCTGGACGCCCGGGAAACCGCCGACCTGATCGCCCGCATCGAGGCCTTGGGTGTCCGGCTCTCACCCGCGGAAGAGGGGACGCGCCATGCCGGATGATCCTCTCTTGTGGCTGAGCGGTTATGGGGGATATGTCGCAATCTCAGCCGTGTTGCTCGCCTGGTTTTACCGGCGGGACTTAAAAGCTTGGGCGGTCCGGTTCGTGTTTGCCGCGGCTTTGCCGGTCGCCGGTTTGCTGATCGCCGGGCCCCGTCCGGCGGGCAAAAACGCGGCGCCCGGGAAAGCCGTTTCGCGGGGGAGGGCAGAATCGCCGGGTGGACTTGCCCTTCCCGAGGACGCTTTTTTGACCGCCGATCTCAAGGTGCCGGATGACGAGACCCGCTTCCATCTGGACCGGGCGAAGAACGCCCGCACGAGGGACGCGGTGCCCCTGGAGGAGGCGCTTCTGGCCGCCGACGTGCCGATCCGGCGCCGCATGCTGCTGTCCCTCCTCGGCCGCGAAACGCCCATCGATCCGGATCTGCTCGCCCTTGCGGCGCGCAACGACGATACGGAAACGTCGCACTACGCCGTCAGCGTTGTTCTGGAGCGCAGGCGCAAGGGGACCCTGGCGGTGCAGGAATGGTCCGCCCGGTATGAGGCGGACCCGTCCGATCCCGGCGCGATGCGGGCCTACGCCGCCGCGCTCAAGGAAATCCTCGCCGGCGGGTTTCTGGATCCCGTTTCCCGGCGGGAATTTCGGCTGAAGCTGGCGGAAGTGCTTCAGCGGTTGGTTGACACGGACCCGGATGCCTGTCGCTACTATCCGGATCTGATCGAAACCGAGCTTGCGCTGCGCCGCCACGAACGCGCCTCGGAGCTGGCGGAGGAATTCGTCCGGCGCTTCCCGGAGAAGGAAGAGGCCTACCTGGCTTTGCTCCAGACGGGGTACGCGCGGCGGTCGATGGAAGCCATCCGTGACGCCCTGAACCGGCTGATCGGGGCCCCGGTCCGCCTGTCCGGCGACGCGCTGGCGGCGGTCCGTTTCTGGCTGGGGGGTGCGGACGATCCGGTCGTTACGTCTCGGCAGTGAAGTGTACATCATCCTGTTCGCCGTCCTGCTCCTTGGTTTCTCCTTTCGCATTGCCACTTCCGGAGCGTTGTCCCCATTCCGGCATGACGAGGAACTCCTCCGGCAGTTTTCCGCCTGGAAAGCCGACGGTGCACATGTTCCGGCACCCGAAGGTCCGCCCATCTGCGCGGTCTACCGGTCCGACGAAAAACCGAGCCTAAACGTGCAGAAGCATCTGGAACGCGTGCTCGCCTACATGAAAAAACCGGTCCGGTCCATCGACGTCTTGCGGGAACCGCTGGACCCGGCGGGGTGCGAGGCGGTGATCGCCAGCGTACGGCAGCTTGAACAGCTCGGCGATCCCATCCGGCTGGCGGCTTATGCGGAAAACGGCGGATCCATCATGATTACGCTGCCGCCGGAAATCAATGACGCGTTTTACCAATGGTACAGGAAATTGGGAATCATCAACTTCGGCCGGTATGACACCAAACCGGGCGTGGAACTGACCGGAAACGTCCTGATCGGCGAGACAGGCCTCCGCATCGCGGGAGAAACGTTCGCGAACTGGTCCCTGGAGGTGGAGCTGGATCCGGAGAGCCGGCTGCTCGTCCGGTCGGCGGACGGCAATCCGCTTCTGTGGGAGCGCGCCTACGGACGGGGCAAAGTGATGGTGTTCAACGGCACGATGCTGGAAAGCAAGTCCAGCCGCGGACTCCTGGCGGGCGCCGTCAGCATGCTCGTGCCCGATTTCCTCTATCCGGTGTTCGGCAGCAAGGTCGTCTTTCTCGACGATTTTCCGGCGCCGCTGAGACCCGGCACCACGGAGGACATCTACAGATTGTACAAGCGTGACATTCCGGCGTTCATCCGGGAGATCTGGTGGCCGGACATGCTGCGGATCGCCCGGCAGCACGATCTGGTGTACACCGCGGTGCTGATTCAGAGTTACAACAACCGCGTGGAACCGCCGTTCGAGGAGCCCGTGGACGAAGATGTGCGGGGACTGGCCACATTCGGAAGGGAAGTGCTGCGCGGCGGCGGGGAAATCGGCCTGCACGGCTACAATCACCAGTCGCTGGAAAACCGCCGCAGCGTGTACGACTACAATGTCTGGCCCGGCATCGAACCGATGCGGGAGTCCATCGGGGAGGCGCTTCGCCATCTGCAGCGCGCTTTCCCGGATTACCGGCCGTTCACGTACGTGCCCCCGTCCAACGTGCTGAGTCCCGACGGACGGGAAGCGCTGAAACAGGCCTGGCCGGAGCTGGCCGTCATCGCTTCGCTTTACGTCGAAGACGCCCAAGACATCGCTTACGTGCAGGAATTCGAAGTGGCTCCGGACGGCATCGTGGAGATGCCCCGCGTCACCACCGGCTATGGGGAGAACGATTATTTCCGGTGGGTGGAGGCGAACGTGATCACGCTGCACGGCTTCTTTTCCCACTTCATCCATCCGGACGACGTGCTTGATCCGGAAAGAAACCTCGGGGAATCGTGGGACCGGCTCCGGGAGCTGTTTGCGGAAGACATGGCCCGTGTCCGGCGCACCCATCCCTGGCTTAAGCCTGTGGGCGCGGCGGAAGCGGCGGCGGACATGGTCCGGACGCTGACCGGACGCCTCGTCCTGAAACGGGAGGGCCCGGTCCTGCGGGCGGAGTGGGAACCGGAACCCGCGGGAACGCTGGATTTCATCCTGCGGACCGGACGGGCCCCCAAACGGACGGAAGGCGCGACGGCCGTCCGGATCGACGAAGGGGTCTATCTGATCCAGACCGGGTCCGCCCGGTTTGCCATCGAATGGGAGGAGTAGAACGGATGCGCATCTGCCTGATCGCCGAAGGATCCTATCCCTACGTAACCGGGGGAGTGTCCAACTGGATCCAAACCCTTGTCACCAGCATGCCGGAACACGAATTTGTGCTTCATACCATCGGCGCCCACGAATCCCAGCGGGGGCAGTTCCGGTACGAACTTCCGGCCAATCTGGCCGCCGTGCACGAGACGTTTCTGGCCCCCCATTCCTTCTCCCGGAAGCGGTGGGGACGCCTGATCCGCCTGACGGAACGGGAGAAGGCGGCCCTGGCCGGCCTCCTCGGATGCGGCGGCACCCGGCCGGAACAGGCGGAGGAAGGCGTCCCGACGCCCGTCGATGAGGTGGATTGGGAGGCGCTCTTCGGCCTGTTCCGTTCGCGGCGCCTGCGCCACCCCGCCGATTTTCTGGCCAGCCGGGATTTCCTCGATCTCCTGGTCGTTTCGGGCGCCGAAAGATACGGCCACATTCCGCTCACCGAACTGTTCTGGTCCGTCCGGTCCATGCTGCTTCCCCTCATCCTGACGCTTCGGCAGCACGTCCCGAAGGCCGATCTGTACCACGCCGTCACCACGGGCTACGCGGGCGTTTTCGGGGGACTGGCCAGCCATATGTACGGCAGGCCCCTCGTGGTGACCGAGCACGGGATCTATTCGCGGGAACGGGAAGAAGAAATCCTCAAGGCGGACTGGGTGCGGGAACATCTGAAGGAACTGTGGATCGAGCACTTTTACCGCCTTTCGGCCTGCGCCTACCGGTACGCCGACCGGGTGCTGACGCTGTTTGAGCGGAACCGCGAGATCGAAATCGAGCTCGGCTGTCCGCCGGAAAAAACCGCCATCGTCCCGAACGGCATCGACGTCGATGCGTACGACAACCTTCCCTCCGCGCCGCCGGACGGCCGGTTCCGCATCGGCGCCATCGTGCGGGTCGTCCCGATCAAGGACATCAAGACGATGATTCTCAGCTTCGCGCTGATCAAACGGGAATTGCCGGAGGCGGAATTGTACATTATGGGGCCGGTGGATGAAGGCGGCGAATATGAGGCGGAATGCCGCCGGCTTGTCGAATCCCTGGGCCTTGCGGATGTGTATTTCACCGGCCATGTGAACGTCCGCGAGTGGCTGGGCCGTATGGATCTCATGTTGCTGACCAGCGTCAGCGAAGGGCAGCCGCTCGCCGTGCTGGAAGGAATGGCGGCCGGACTGCCGTGGGTGGTGACGGACGTCGGCGATTGCCGCGGGTTGGTGGAGGGAAGCGGCGACGGGTTGGGCCCGGCCGGCATCGTCGTGCCGGTCATGCACGTGGAGCGGATTGCCGCCGCGGCCGTGCGGCTTGCCCGGGACCCCCGGCTGCGGGCGGAAATGGGCCGCAGCGGCCGGGAGAGGGTGCGGCGGCTGTATACGCGGGAACGCTTCATCGACGAATATCGCCGGTTGTATGCCGAGCTGGGGGAGGCGGAAGCATGGCGGGCATCGGCTTCGAACTGAAAAGACTGTACCGGAAGGAAGGGGTTCTCGCCCAGCTCCGGGCGCACGCCTATGCCATCTCGGTGGCCGTCGGGCCGATGCTGCTGGCTATGGCCCAGATCCTGGCCCTGCTCGCCCTCATGACGGTGAACGGCGCGTCTCTCATGGAGCGGGAGCTGTTTCTGGCCACGGCGATATACGCGTTCATTTTCTCGCTGCTGTTGACCGGCGGACTGACCATGGTGCTTTCCCGCTTTTTGGCGGACCGGCTGTTTCACCGGGACTACGTCCATCTGTCGTCCTCCTGGCACGGCGCCGCCGCGCTGGGCCTGGCCGCCGCGTTCGTCGCCGCATGGCTGTTCCTCTGGCGGGCGGAGACCACCCTCTGGCACAAGGCGGCCGCGTATCTGCTTTTCGCGGAGCTCACCGTTCTCTGGGTGCAAAACGTGCATTTGACCGTGCTCAAAGCGTACCGGAGAATCGCCCTGCACCAGTTGGCCGGCGCGCTCACGTCGCTGGCCGCCGCCTGGCCGCTTTTTGTCCTGGCTCCGGAAACCGGAGCGGCCGGCGCGATCGCCGCGATGGACGCCGGTATGTTCGTCGTGTTGCTCTTCACCGCGCGGTATTGCGGGAAAGCTTTTCCCCCGGCGGACAGCAGCCGGTACGGGGCTTTTCTCGCCTATTTCCGGAGGACGCCTTCGCTGTTTTGGACGGGGATGTTCCTTTACGGAGGCGCGTTTGTCCATCTGTTCGTGTATTGGTCGGGGCCGGAAGCGAGGGAGATCGCCGGCGCGTTCCGCGTGTCGCCGTTCTTCGACCTGCCTTCGTTTTACGCCTTCCTGACGGTGGTGCCCACCCTTGTGACGTTTGTCGTATCGGTGGAGACGCACTTTTACGAAAAATTCCGCGACTACTACCGGAACGTGCTGGGCGGCGGCACGCCCCGCGACATCGCGAAGGCGAAGGAAGACATGCAGAGGGCGCTCGTGCGGGAGATCCGGTTTGCGATGGAAGTGCAGCTCATGTTCACGGTGCTCGCGCTGGCGCTGGGCGTGAAGCTCCTGCCGCTCACCGGTTTCACCGCCCGGCAGCTGGATCTGTTCATCACGCTGGCGCTGGGCTACTACCTGTACATCATCGCGTTTGTGCTGGTGATGATCCTGCTCTATTTCGACGACCGGAGGGGCGCGCTGACGATCGCCGCGGGGTTTGCCGCCGCCAACGCGGGGCTGACGCTGTGGTCGATGGATGGGGCGCTTGACGGGCTGGGCCTGATCATCTCCGCTTTCCTGGCGCTGATGGCGGCTCTCGTCCGCCTGATTCACCTGCTCCGGCATCTCGATTACCGCACCTACTGCTCCCAGCCGGTCGGGCCGGGTCCGCAGCGGAAAGGGCGGCGGAAGGGAGGCCCGGCGTCGGGCATGTTCATGGTCCTTGCCGCTTGCGCGCTGCTTACGGCCGGCTGTTCGTCCCAATCCGGCCCGTCCGCCCAGGCGACGGAGCCGCCGCCCGGCATCATGACGGCGGGCCTGAAGGAAGACAAACGGCTGTATGAACGGGACGACGACCAGTCGGTGCGCACGCTGTACGTGACGGTGCTGCCCGACCGCCGCGGCGGCCCGGATCCGCTGACCTGGTATAAGCTGAACCGGGTCCGGGATCGCATGGAAGAAGGCGCGCTGGACATCATCCTGCAGGAAGGCGAGCCGGGCGGCGGCGGGCCGAAGCCGGGGATGTTCGGGTTCGCCGCGACCGAAGCCAACGGGCGGATTGAACTCAGGGGCGGCTCATCCCGATACGAACCCCAGCGCAATTACAGGATCAAGCTGAACAGGCAGGCCGGGCTATGGAACGACCAGCGGGTGATCAACCTGAACAAGCACATTTTCGACCCCGTCCGCATCCGCAACAAGCTCAGCTTCGACCTGTTCGAACAAATGCCGGACATCGCCAGCCTGCGCACGCAGTTTGTGCACCTCTTTGTCCGGGACCTGTCGGAGGGCGCAAAGGTCGCGCCGTTTGAGGACTACGGCCTGTACACGCAGGTGGAGCAGCCGAACCGCATGTTTCTGCGCAACCATCTGCTGGATCCGAACGGGTATCTGTACAAGGCGGCCGATTTCGAATTTTTGCGGTATCCGGACGAGCTCAAGGACGAAAACGACCCGGACTACGACCGGGCGCTTTTCGAGACGCGCCTGGAAATCCGGGGGAGGGAAGAGCACGGGCGGCTGCTCGCCATGCTGGAGGATGTGAACAACCCGTCGATCCCGATCGCGGAAGTCATCGAGCGGCATTTCGATCTGGACAACTACCTGACCTGGATGGCGGCCAACCTGCTCATGGACAACATGGACACGACCGCGCAAAATTTTTTGCTATATTCGCCGCTGAACCAGACCAAATGGTATTTCCTGCCCTGGGATTACGACGCCGCCTGGGAATGGCCCCGCGCCTACGAATATTCGGCCCCGTACGAGGGCGGACTGAGCAATTACTGGGGGAGCGTGCTGCACAACCGGTTCTTCCGCAGCACGGAGCATGTGCGGCTCTTGCAGGAAAAAATGGAGGAGCTGTACGCCTCGGCGATCAACGAAACCGCGGTGGCGGAACGCGTGGCCGCTTACCGGCGCACGGTGGAACCGTTTTTGCGGCGGGAGCCGGACGTGTATTATCTGCCGGTGGAGGCGGATCGCCTCGAGGAGGCTTTCGAGCTCCTTATGGGCGTGCCGTCGCGCGCCATGGAACGTTTCAAGGCTGATCTGGAGGTCCCCAAGCCTTTCTTTCTCGGCGATCCGGAGCCGCTCGGAGAAGGGACGTACCAATTTTTCTGGGACCCGTCCTATGATTTGCAAGGGGACGATCTGGTCTACGAATGGTCCCTCGCCAGGGACCCGCAATTCACCGACTCCGTGCGCCGCGTCCAGGGAATCCGGGAGACTTCGCTCATTGTGGACGGGCTGTCTCCCGGCGTGTATTTCTGGAAGGTCGTGGTGACCGATGCGGCCGGGCATTCGCAGATTCCGTTCGACCGTTTCCAGGATGCGGACGGGCGCCTCCATTACGGGGTTCGGGAATTTTTTGCGCACGAGTGACAGCGGGGTGACGGAACATGCAATTTATGGGCCGGAAATTGCGCCACGAGTTGAAATATTACCTTCATCCGCACACCTACGCGGACCTCCGCCGCCGGGTCGCCGTCCTGTTTCCGCGGGATCCCCATTCCGTCTGCGCCGACGGGTATTCGATCCGCAGCCTCTATTTCGACGGGCCGCACGACCACGCCCTGTCCGACAAGAAGAGCGGCATCTTCAGCCGTGAAAAATTCCGCATCCGCATCTACAACGGCTGCGACCGCTTCATCCGGCTGGAGCGGAAAAGCCGCTACGGCGAATGGGTGAGCAAGGAATCGGCGCCGCTCACGCGGGAGGAATACGACCGGCTCCTGGCCGGGGACGGATTGTTCCTGGAAACGGGACCGAAACTGTATCGCGATTTCTATGACGCCATCGCCCGCAGAGGGTACAAGCCCTCCGTCATCGTCGATTACGTGCGGGAAGCCTATTTCTGCGAGCCGGGCGGGGCCCGCATCACCTTCGACAAGCGCCTGTCCGCCGCGGTCAACACGACGGACCTGTTCGATCCCGGCATGGTCACCGTGGAAACCCTGGAGCATTCGCTGACGATCATGGAAATCAAATACGGCGCGTATCTGCCGGAATTCGCGCGGCGGCTCGTGCAGGCGGACATGCGGCGCGCGGCCATCTCCAAATACGCCATCTGCAGGGACTATTTCTTGCGACACCATACCTTTGCATGAAAGGGTGCATGAAAAGGTGCCTTCCGGTCATGGGGAAGTCTTTACGTTCCAGGATCTGCTTGATCTGTTCAAGCAGGGCGAGCTCGCCCTCGATTCCTTCCGCAGCGTGTCCTACTTCGACATGGCGCTGGTGCTGCTGTGCTCGCTATGCATCGGCTTGTTCATCCATTGGGTGTACCGATTCACCTTTCGAGGCGTGGTGTACAGTTACAACTACAACGTGTCCTACGTGCTGATGACGATCATCACCGCGCTTGTCATCATGACGATCAGCTCCAACCTTGTGCTTTCCCTCGGCATGGTCGGCGCGCTCAGCATCGTCCGTTTCCGCACCGCGGTCAAGGACCCGCTGGACATCGTCTACATGTTCTGGGCCATCGCCGCCGGCATCACCGCCGGGGCCAAGCTGTACCCGGTCGCGCTGATCGGCTCCGCCTTCATCGGCCTCGTCCTTTTCTGGGTATCCCGCAAAAAAATCCGCCACCAGCCGTTCCTGCTCATCGTCCGCTATACGGAAGAAGCGGCGGACGCCGTCCGGGAGCGCCTCGCGAAGCTCCCCTACACGCTGAAGGGAAAAACGGTGCGAAAAGATTACATCGAACTGACGGCGGAACTGAAGCTTCGGGACGACAACACGGCGTTTCTGGGCGACCTGGCGGCCATCGACGGGGTGGTGGACGCGTCGCTCGTCAATTATCGCGGGGATTACGCGCAGTAGGCCGATTTTATGCTACAATAGGGGACGAGCTTAAGGGAGAAGAGTGGCGAAGCCGCCGTGCGCGTGTCGAACGTGCTGGAATTTACGGAAAACCACCGGTTTGTCGCATACCGCGATTTTGCCCTGAGCGCGCTGGACCGCAAAGTTCTCGCCCTGCTGTACCAGCCGCTGGCCGGATCGCTGGCCGTGTCTTTCTATCTGCTGCTGTACCACCGGCTTGGCGAGGACGAGATCGGCTATACGCCGCCGGATCAGCAGCGCGGGCTGTTTCTCGGCCTCGGCCTGGATCCGGGCCTGGACGGCCGGCGGCGGCTGATCGAAGCGTCGTCCCGGCTGGAAGCCGTGGGATTGCTCAGGGTCTACCGGCGTTACGACCCGGTGACGGAAGAGACGCTGTACGAATACGAGCTTCGGCCCCCGCTGCCGCCCCACCGTTTTTTTGCCCACCCGTATCTCACGCTGCTCCTGCGGGACCGTATTGGTAGATACGCGCATCTCGAGCTGCACAAGGCTCTGGAACCCGATCCGCCCGCCGATCTGGACCGGTTTTTGAGCCGGGAGGACGTGTCCGTGCCGCCCGCGGAAATGTTCAGGCTGGGCAAGGGCGCGGGCGAACGCCCGGAACCGGACGCCGCCGATCCCTTCGCGGAAGCGGCCGCCGCGCGGGAGGACGGACCGGAAGTGCCGGAGCGGATCCGCCACGCCGACATCCTGTTCCGTTTTCCGCGCGGATCGGCGAACCGAAAATGGGTGGAGCGGCTCCGCCACATGCCGGAAGCGATGGCCAGAATCAATTACCTCGCCTACAAATACGAGCTCAACGCGCCGGAAATCTGCCGCCTGCTGGACGAGGACGGCGCTTTCCGGGAGGACGGGCGGCCGGATTGGGACCTGCTCGACCGCCGCGCCCGCGAGTTGTACCGGCAGGACCGCAAACGGGAGAAGGAGCGCGCCATCCGGCTCGCGCGGCTGAGCGCGGCGGGGGGAGACCCTGCGGAGGAGACGGACAGGCTTCCGCCCCTGGCCGAAACCGGGGATCCCGAAGCCGGTGCCCCGGCAGGCAAGGAATCCGGCGCGGAGCCGGACGGGGCGGAATTCATCCTCGAGGTGCCGAAGCGTTTGCCCGCCGCCATGCCGGTTCAGGCGTACAACGACCTGTTGCGCCACAAGCCGTGGACGCGGGTGCTGAGGCTCTTTTTCCCGGGAGCGGTGCCGGACCCGTTCCTGCGCGTTTTCGAGAAAATCGACGCGGCCTACCGCCTGCCGGAGCCGGTGATCAACGTGCTGATCCATTACGTCCTGAGCATGGACGAAACGCAGCGGCTGTCCGAGCCGTTCATCGACGCCATTGCCGCCAACATGCTGGCCAAGGGAATCGCCACCTATGAAGAGGCGGTCGCCTATGTCCGCGGGCAGGAGAAACTGCGCGAGACATTGGAGCGAAGGGCCGGCGGCGGGACCGTCCGCGGGGAGCGGGCGGGCACCCAGGGCAAGGGCGCGGGAGGCGCCCGGGGAAGGTCCGCGGGCCGCAAACCCGACATGCCGGTGGTGGAGGATGACGGACCGGAACGGGAAATGACGCCCGAGGAACTGGCGAATCTGTACGAACTGGCGCGCAAGCTCAAGGAAACGAATCCGTAAGGGACGGACAAGCGGGGAGTGAAGCGGTGTGCAATCGATGGGCGAACTGCTTCGCCGCTGGGCCGGAGCGGAACTGTCCCGGGATGCCGGCAGGCTGGCGGAACGGGTGCTGGCCGATCCGCTGGTGGACGAGCTCCGCCGGCGCTACCCCGGCCTGGACGACGAAACGCTGCGCGGCAACGTGAACCGGCTGTACCAATACATACGGGATGCCCGCAACTGCCGCGAGTGCCCCGGTCTTGAGGCATGCCCCAACGATCTTCCGGGCCACTATACCCGCATCGCCTGCACGCCGCAGGGAGGCGGGTGGCAACTGTTCGACCTGAAGACGCCTTGCGCCAAATGGGAGGCCTGCGAGCGGCAGCGGCGCATCCGCAGCCGCATTACGAGTTTCTACGCCAATCTGGAGCAGTTCGGCGAATTCGACCCGGTGGAAATGATCGAACGCGACCGGAAGCGCCGGCCGGCCGTGCATCAGGTGCTGGCCTATATCGACCGGACGGTGAAGGACGGGCTGCAAAAGAAAGGCCTGTACCTGATGGGCGGGTTCGGCACGGGGAAAACCCATCTGGCCGTCTATCTGTTGCGCGAGCTGAGCAAAAACGGTTTTTCCGGCGTCATCGTTTACATGCCGGAATTCGTCGAGGACGCCAAGGCGCTGATGCTGGAACCGCAGAAACTGAAGGAGACCCTGGATCTGATGAAGGAAACCGACATTCTGGTGTTCGACGACATCGGCGCGGAAAATCTGACGCCCTGGGTGCGGGACCACGTGCTGGGTGCCATTCTGAACGCCCGCATGAACCGCAAGCCGACGTTTTACACTTCCAATCACGACCTGGACGCGCTGGAACGTCATTTCAGCTTCACCCACAAGGAAGGGGAGGAGCTCCACAAGGGACGCCGGCTCATGGATCGCATCCGGCCCTACGTCGACGTGATTCGCGTGAGCGGCAGGAACCAGCGGGTGGCGGGTGCGTCCGCGGGAGCGGACCGTGAACCGCCGTCCGGTGCGGGCATATGATGGGCCGGGGCGGAATTTTTTCGCTTGACACCGGAGGGGCGGTTGGTTAAGATGGAAATACCAACTAAACAGGTAGGAATAATAAAACTTTGACGACCGGACCACCGGAGCAAAGGCAAATCCGCCTGGCAAGATTTCATTCCAAATTCCGAGGAGTGTTATCGGATCATGAAAAAAACGCGAGCTTGGCTTCCCGCGGTGCTTTCGGTCGTCCTCGCCAGCGCGGTGCTGGCCGCATGCGGAAACAGACCCCCGTCGGATTCCGCGGCCGGCGGTTCGTCCGGGAAAGACGCGAAAAAGACCGTGGAATTGCTCAACGTGTCCTATGACCCCACGAGGGAGCTGTACGAAGCGTTCAACAAGGCGTTTGTCGCCCATTGGAAAGCCGAAACGGGGCAGGACGTCACCGTCAAGCAGTCCCACGGCGGTTCCGGCAAGCAAAGCCGTTCCGTCATCGACGGGCTGGAAGCCGATGTCGTGACGCTCGCCCTGGCCTACGACATCGACGCCATCGTGCAGTACGGACTGATCAGGGAAGACTGGCAGCAGCAATTTGAGCACAACAGTTCTCCCTATACCTCGACCATCGTTTTTCTTGTGCGGAAAGGCAATCCGAAAGGGATCCACGACTGGGACGACCTGATCCGGGACGGCATCCAGGTGATTACGCCGAATCCGAAGACATCCGGCGGCGCCCGCTGGAACTATCTGGCCGCCTGGGGGTATGCGGAACGGTTGTACGGCGGCGACGAGGAGAAGGTCAAGGATTTCATGAAAAAGCTGTTCCGGAACGTGCCGGTGCTGGATTCGGGGGCGCGCGGAGCGACGACCACCTTTGTGGAACGGGAAATCGGCGACGTCCTTCTGGCCTGGGAAAACGAGGCGTACCTGGCGCTCAAGGAATACGGCGACAAATTCGAAATCGTCACGCCTCCCCTGAGCATCCTGGCCGAGCCGCCGGTGGCCGTGGTCGACAAAGTGGTCGACCGGAAAGGCACCCGCGAATTGGCGGAAGCGTATTTGCGGTATCTTTACACTCCCGAGGGCCAGGAAATCGCGGCGGAGAATTTTTACCGGCCTCGCCTGCCGGAGGTCTTGGAAAAGCACAAGGAAATTTTCCGGGATCTGAATCTGCTGACCATCGACGAACATTTCGGCGGCTGGAAGGCGGCCCAGGAAAAGCATTTCAACGACGGAGGATTGTTTGACCAGATCTACACGCCCGGGGCGTGACGCCGGAACTTGCGCGCCGAAGCGCGGGATGCGCGCATGCGGACGGAACTTCCGGATTTGCGCTCCGGGACGGTAATGCGGGATTTGCAAACACGGACTTGAATTGTGCGGTTCACACTGGATCGGAAACGCGGGGGTTACCCGAAGGGACGGAGGAAGGAACGCGCGCATGGCCTTGTTCAGACGGAGGAAAACGGGAAGGGCGCTGCCCGGTTTCGGCCTGACGATGGGGTACACGATGCTGTACCTCAGCCTGATCGTTCTCATTCCCCTCGCCGGGCTGCTGCTCAAATCGGCGGAACTTTCCCTTGGACAGTGGTGGGAGATCATCTCCACTCCGCGCGTCCTGGCTTCCTACCGCGTCAGCTTGGTCACGGCCCTCGCGGCGGCGGCGGCCAACATGGTGTTCGGGCTGCTGGTGGCGTGGGTGCTCGTCCGGTACCGTTTTCCCGGAAAACGCATCATCGACGGTCTGATCGATTTGCCGTTCGCCCTGCCCACCGCCGTGGCCGGCATCGCCCTGACGACGCTGTATGCGCCCACCGGCTGGCTGGGCTCCCTTTTGGCGCCGCTGGGCGTCAAGGTGGCCTACACTCCCATAGGGATCACCATCGCCCTCATGTTTGTCGGCCTGCCCTTCGTGGTCCGCACCGTCCAGCCCGTGCTGGCGGAGCTGGAGCGGGAAACGGAGGAAGCGGCGGTCATGCTGGGCGCGCGGCGCTGGCGCATTTTCCGCAAGGTCATCATGCCCGAATTGATCCCGCCGCTGCTTACGGGGTTTGCGCTGGCTTTCGCCCGAGGCATCGGCGAATACGGTTCGGTGGTGTTCATCGCCGGCAACATGCCGATGAAGACGGAAATCGCTCCGCTTCTCATCGTGACCAAGCTGGAGCAGTACCAGTACGATCAGGCCGCCGTCGTCGCCGTCGTGCTGCTTCTCATCTCCTTCCTGATCCTGTTTGCCGTCAACGCCCTGCAGCGGTTTGTAGGCCGCGGCATCCGGCAGATCGCCTGAGGAGGGGGGAACGAACGCATGCATCCCACCGCAGCCTCTCACGCCGGGGCGGTCCCGGTGGCGAAGCCGCAGGAAAGCGTCCGGCCCCGCCACCTGACGGAACCGGCGGCGGTCAAATGGCTGCTGATCACGGCGGCTGTGGCGTTTGTCGCCATCCTGATCGTCCTTCCGATGATTACGGTCATTTTCGAGGCGTTCCGCAAGGGGTGGGAGGCCTACGCGGACGCGCTGCGCGACCCGCACGCCCTGGCCGCGTTGCGCCTGACGCTCCTCACCGCGCTGATCGCCGTGCCGCTCAACACCATTTTCGGGGTCTGCGCGGCGTGGGCGATCACGAAATTCCGGTTTCGCGGCAAAAACGCCCTCATCACCCTGATCGATCTGCCCTTCTCCGTGTCGCCGGTCATTTCGGGCCTCATTTTCATTCTGCTGTTCGGCGCACAGGGCTTCCTCGGCCCATGGCTTCAGGAGCATAATATCAAGATCGTGTTCGCCATGCCGGGCATCGTGCTGGCCACGATTTTTGTGACGTTTCCCTTCGTGGCCCGGGAGCTGATTCCGCTGATGGAAAGCCAGGGCGTGCAGGACGAAGAGGCGGCCGCCACGCTGGGCGCGCGGGGTTTCAGGACGTTCTGGAAGGTCACGCTGCCCAACATCAAGTGGGGGCTTTTGCACGGCATCGTGCTTTGCAACGCCAGGGCCATTGGGGAATTCGGCGCGGTCTCCGTCGTTTCCGGCCATATCCGGGGCGAGACGAACACGCTGCCGCTGCACATCGAGATTTTGTACAACGAATACCAGTTCACGGCCGCCTTCGCGGTGGCTTCGCTGCTTATGCTGCTGGCCATTGTGACGCTGATCGTGAAAGCCTGGATCGAGGCGAGGATGCATACCGGAAAATAACGGGACGGCTTGAAACGGGAGGGGAGAGCATGTCGAATCCGTTGACACAGCCGGGCGATGATTGGCTTGCGCGCATCCGGGAGGCGGTGGAGGGGCTCCGCTACGGGACCGTGCAGATCGTCGTGCACGACGGACGGATCGTGCAGATCGACCGGACGGAACGCTTCCGTTACGACGCCGCGGCGGAAAAGCGGCGGAAGGCGGCGGCCGCGTCTCCTCCCGACGCGTCTTCATGAAGCCGGGACCTTCCGTGAAACGGAAAAACCCCCGGGACCTTGCCTGACAGGACGCAAGGCCCGGGGGTTTGTTTGTCCGCATCCGCTCACGGCGGATACGATCGCATTCAGGAAATCAGGGCTTTGATGGCCACGGCGCCGAAAAACACCACGACCATAAAGATGAACATGGCCGCGAAACCGGTCGCCACATCGGCGAAGTCGTTGCGCGGTTCTTCGTTGACGTGCAGCCGCGGATCGCGCGCGTTTTCCATGGTAATCCTCCTGATCCGATCGATACCCCTAGTATACCCAACCAAGCTTTTCGTTGTAAAGGCGCAGGATGTGGCGGTGTTGTTGTTCTGTGATATTGTCAGGGTGTAACTGTTCCGAGAAAATGTCAGTATGAGTAAGGAGCAGATAACCTTGACGAAGAGCGAACTGAAACGTGCTATGGTTGTCGAGAAGTGGATGGAGGGCCGTCTCACGGAACAGGATGTTGCGCGCACGCTCGGCATCAGCATCCGGCAAGCGTATCGGCTCAAGGCCAAATATCGTCACGGAGGTGCAAAGGCCATCGCTCATGGGAATCGGGGCCGAAAGCCCGTTCACACCTTGGCCGACTCGCTCAAACAACGCGTGATGTCCCTGTACCGGGATCGCTACTTCGGAAGCAATTCCACCCACTTTGCCGAGCTTTTGGCCGAACACGAGGACATCCATTTAAGCGTCTCTTCGGTCCGCCGCATTCTGCTGGAAGGCCGCCTTCGTCCCGCACGCTTGCGCCGTCGTCCAAAGGCTCACCGATCGCGGCCCCGTAAACCTCAAGCGGGCATGCTGTGGCAGATTGATG
>LZRV01000038.1 GCA_002159065.1 Paenibacillaceae bacterium ZCTH02-B3
GTCCTGCACCGTGCCGAAAGCCCCGCCGAAATTCGCGGCACCGTCCCCGGCAGGCCGCCCCGCCGCCGGAGAATCCGGCACGATCCCGGTCGCCGTGATGCCCGCAGCCGAGCCGTTTGCGGCCGCGCCGACGGCGGATACGCCTCCCGGGGCCGTGGCGACCGCCGCGCCGCCCGCGCCTGCGCCTTCCATGGCGGCACCCGCAGCCGCGGCGCCCGCGGCCACGCCGACGGCCACCGGTTCACCCGCGGTTTGCCACACCCGCGCGCGTTCTTCCTCCGCCAGCGCGCTTTCCGGCACGACGCGGATGTTCTCCGGCCGGACGGCGACGGTGGTTCCGCCTTTCCGGAACAGGTTGTTCTCTCCGACGAACATGGCCACGAACAGGGTCCGCGGCCTCAGGTAGATTTCCTCCGGCGTGCCGACCTGTTCGACGACGCCCCGGTTCATGACCGCGATGCGGTCGGACATCGCCATCGCTTCTTCCTGGTCGTGGGTGACGTACACGAAGGTGATGCCCAGGTCGCGCTGCAGATTTTTCAGCTCCACCTGGAGTTTGCGCCGCAACTGGTAGTCCAGCGCGCTGAGAGGCTCGTCCAGCAGCAGGACCCGCGGCTTGTTGACGATGGCGCGCGCCACCGCCACCCGCTGCTGCTGCCCGCCGGACAGCTCGTGCGGCCTGCGGCGGCGGTATTCGGACAGGTTGGTGTATTCGAGCGCTTCTTCCAGACGGCGGTTCTGCTCGTCGAGGGGCAGCTTTTTCATCTTCATGCCGAAGCGGATGTTTTCTTCCACCGTCATATGGGGGAAAAGCGCGTAATGCTGGAACACCATGTTCATGTCCCTGCGGTAGGGCGGAAGATGCGTGATCGGCTTACCGTCGAGCAGCACCTCGCCCGACGTGGGCGTTTCGAAACCGGCGATGATGCGCAATAGCGTCGTTTTGCCGCATCCGCTCGGCCCCAGCAGGGTCAGGAACTCTCCCTCTTCGACTTCAAGCGACAAGGGCGAAATGACGACGCGGTCGCCAAACCGCTTTTCCACCGATTCGAGACGGATCATCGTGGTCATCGCCCCCCTTGTCCGGCATCCGAAAATATCAAATTCCAGATTAATATACATGGAAAATGTCGATTCGTAAACAGGTGATTTTTGCGTTTTTCATGCGGGTTGTCGGGGTGTTCCCGCGCGGGTTCGCGGACGGGTTTTTGAGGCGGTTTGGAGGTTCCGGTCCCGTCACAGAGGAAAAGGGTCCGCGGGCTGCCGCTATATGGTAATATGGGATTTGGCCAGGAAAGATATGAGGGAGGAAACACCATTGCTGATCGGCGCGATCGAAGCGGGAGGAACCAAATTCGTTTGCGGCGTCGGCACCGAAGACGGGCGCATCCTGGAGCGGACGCGCATTCCGACGGGACGGCCGGAGGAGACGGTGGGCCGCGTCCTCGAATTTTTCAGGGACAAGTCCGTCAAAGCCATTGGCATCGGATCCTTCGGGCCCATCGACGTCAATCCGTCCAGTCCGCAAT
Source organism: Paenibacillaceae bacterium ZCTH02-B3 (assembly GCA_002159065.1). Lineage (GTDB taxonomy): Bacteria > Bacillota > Bacilli > Paenibacillales > Paenibacillaceae > ZCTH02-B3. Next base: position 1,530 of record LZRV01000038.1, read on the forward strand.
ACGGGCACATCACGACGACCCCCAAGCCGGGGTGGTCCGGGTATCCTTTGCTGGCGGCGATCCGCGATGCCCTCGGCGTTCCGGCGGGCTGGGACACGGACGTGAACGCGGCGGCCCTGGGCGAGGCGAAATGGGGCGCGGCCAGGGGGCTTGACAGCTGCGTCTATTTCACCATCGGCACGGGCGTCGGCATCGGCGTGTATGCGGAAAAAAGGCTGCTGCACGGCCTGGTGCATCCGGAGGGCGGCCACATCCCCGTCCGGCGCCATCCGGAGGACGGTTTTGCGGGCGTGTGCCCCTATCACGGCGACTGCCTGGAAGGCATGGCGTCGGGACCGGCCCTGGAAAAGCGCTGGGGGAAACCGGGCGCCGAGCTTCCCACCGGCCATCCTGCGTGGGCCATCGAAGCCCATTACATTGCGCAGGCGGTGATGACGGCGATCCTCATGCTGTCCCCGCACAAAGTCATCCTTGGCGGCGGCGTCATGCACCAGACGCAGCTGTTTCCCGCCGTCCGCGAGGCGGTGAAGCGCGGCCTGAACGGATACGTCCGCGCGCCCGAGATTTTGGAGCGCATCGACGAATACATCGTGCCGCCCGGCCTGGGGGACGACGCGGGATTGTGCGGCGCGCTGGCCTTGGGTCTGGAGGCTTTGGAACGGACAAGCTGATATTTTTTTGAAAATATATTGATACTAATTCTACAAAATTTGATCAAATTCCACATAAAACTTGACAATACTTGAAAACCCGGAAATGATTATGAGAGAAGACGGCCATCATTCGAGGAAGGGAAGTTTGGCCTGGTGGTCAGCGCGAGAAGCGAAGAGATCCTGAAGCTGTTGACCGTCAAGAACCCGATGACGATCGAAGAGCTGGCTTCCCGTCTCTCCGTATCCGAAGTGACCGTCAGGCGGGACCTGGCGGAGCTGGAGGAGGAGGGGCTGGTCATCCGCCAGCGCGGCAGGGTCTCCCTGCCGGGGCTCGGGATCGAGCCGATGTTCATCCAGCGGCAGAAGAAAAACGCCGAACTGAAAAAGCGCATCGCCAGATACGCCGCCAGCCAGATCGCGGACGGGGAAGTCATCGCCCTGGACGTGGGGACGACGTGCGCCGAGCTGGCCCGGGAGCTGCTCAAGCGGCGCAACATCACGGTGTTCACCGCTTCGTTCCAGGTGGCGTCCATCTTGTCCAGAAGCTCTCTCAGCGTGTACCTGATCGGCGGCTTCCTGCGCAAGACGGAGATGTCGATGGTGGGGCCCATCGCCACCGAGACCATCAACAAATTCAACTTCGACCGCTTTTACCTGGGGCTGTCGGGCATCAGCAAGCAGGAAGGCCCGACGGATTACAATCTGGAGGACGTGGAGGTCAAGAAGGCGTTCATCCGGCGTTCGAAAAGAGTGACGGCCCTCGTGGACAAGACGAAGTTTGGTCATTCCGGGCTGGTGAAGGTGTGCGAGCTGGAGGAGATCCACGAGATCGTCACCAACCGGGAAACGGCGCAGGAATATCCGCTGGAAGACCTGGATTACGGCGGCAAGATCACCCTCGTCTGACCCGGCGCGGATAGAGGCGTTCTCCTCTGAAAGAAGAGGTTGGCGGGAGCGTCCTCCCCCGAAGGAACGGTTCCTTCGGGGGGGCTTATTTTTTTGACAAAAATGGGCATCCTAAACCCCGCCAGAGAAAGAGCGGCATAAAGAACAAGGAGATGGGAGAGACAACTGATGACTTGGCTCAAAGAGGTAATCGGGACGGAAAAGGCGATCATCGCCATGTGCCATTTGCTGCCTCTTCCCGGCGATCCGTATTACGACAAGGAAAAAGGCATGGATTACGTCGTCGAGATGGCAAAACGGGATCTGCTCGCCCTCCAGGAGGGGGGAGTGGACGCCGTCATGTTTTCCAACGAGTTCAGCATGCCCTACCTGACGGACGTCAAGACGGAGACGGTGGCCGCCATGGCGCGGATCATCGGCGAACTGAAGTCCTACATCAAGGTTCCGTTTGGCGTGAACGTCCTGTGGGATGCGAAGAAGTCGCTGGACCTGGCGGTGGCCACCGGTGCCTTGTTTGTTCGGGAGATTTTCACGGGGGTCTATGCCAGCGATTTCGGCCTGTGGAACACGAACGTGGGGGAAACGGTCCGGCACCAGTACCGCATCGGCGCTGAAAACGTGAAGCTGCTGTTCAACATCGTGCCGGAAGCGGCGAAGTATCTGGCCGAGCGCGACCTGGAAAGCATCGTCCGCTCCACCGTGTTCAACAACCGGCCTGACGCCTTGTGCGTATCCGGGCTGACCGCGGGGCAGGAGACCAGCTCCAGCCATTTGAAGATCGTGAAGTCCCTCGCGCCGGATACGGTGGTGCTGGCCAACACGGGCGTGAATCTGAACAACGTCGAAGAGCAGCTGTCCATCGCCGACGGCGCCGTGGTCGGCACGGCGTTCAAGATTGACGGCAAGTTCCGGAATCACGTGGACCCCGCGCGCGTGAAAGCGTTCATGGACAAAGTGAAACGGTTCAGAAGCGGGCTCGCGTGACGCGGCGCACGGATGCGGCGTGTGGATGCGGCGCGTGGATGCGGCGCGTGGGCCGCGGCGCTTTGGTCGCGGCGCAAAATTGCGGCGCACGGATGCGGCGAGCCGGCCGGTCCGGCGGTTCCGGCTACCGGCGGCGTAGCGGGCCCGGCCGGCGAAAAAGCATGACTAGGGCGAAAAGGGTGAACCGACCGTGGAACGTTTTGTGCTGGGCATTGATATCGGCACCACCGCGACGAAAGCCGTGCTCATCCATCCCGAAGGGGAGATCGTGTGCAGCGCGTCCAGGCCCGTGGATCTCCATTCGCCCCGGCCGGGCTGGGCCGAGGAGGATCCGCGGCAGTGGTGGGACAACGTCCGGGCGCTCATCCCGGAGCTGATGGAAAAGGCGGACATCGCGCCGGACCGGATCGCGGCGGTGGGCGTAAGCGGCATGGTTCCCACCCTCATCTGCCTCGATGAGCGGGGAGAGCCCCTCCGGATGTCGATCCAGCAAAACGACGCCCGGGCCGTGGAAGAAATCGAGGAGCTGAAGGGCAAACTTCCGGAAGACTGGGTCCTGGAAACGACGGGGTCGGCCATCACCCAGCAATCCATCGCGCCCAAGCTCATGTGGCTGAGCCGCCGCGAACCGGATGTGATCCGAAAGACCGTCTCGATCTGCGGTTCCTACGACTATATTGCGCGGCGCCTGACGGGCTTCGGTTCGGCATTTGTCGAAGCCAACTGGGCTTTGGAAAGCGGGCTTTACGATTACCGCAAGGGGGTCTGGAGCCGGGAAATCGCCGAAGCCGCCGGCATCCGGACGGAGTGGCTGGGCGAAGTCCATCCGTCCCACCGGATCGTGGGCACGGTCCGGGGGGATCACGGCACCGGCCTGAAGGAGGGCACCCCGGTGATCGCCGGGTCCGCCGACCACGTGGCCAGCGCCTTCTCCGCCGGATTGGTGGAGGACGGCGACCTGCTGATCAAGCTGGGCGGCGCCGGCGACATCCTGCTGACCACGGATCAGCCCGCGGCGGACCGCCGGCTGTACCTGGATTACCACCTGATTCCCGGCCGCTATCTGATCAACGGCTGCATGGCCTCCAGCGGCAGCGTCATCCGCTGGTTCCAGCGGGAACTGGCCGGCGGAGCGCCCCTCGACCAGCTGGAACGGGAAGCGGAGGCGGCCGGCGCGGGCGCGGACGGTCTGGTGCTGCTGCCGTATTTCCTGGGCGAGAAGACCCCGCTGCACGACCCGGAAGCGAGAGGCATGTTCGTGGGACTGCACCTCGGCCACAAGCGGGGACACTTGTACCGGGCCATCCTGGAGGGCATCGCCTTCGGGTTCCGGCATCACATCGACACGTTCCGCGAAATGGGCTTTGAGCCCCGGCGGGTACGCATCACCAACGGGGGTTCCCGCTCGCGGCTGTGGCGGCAGATCGTGGCGGACATCACGGAATTGCCGCTCGAGTCCATTATCGACCATCCCGGGTCTTCCTTGGGCGTGGCGTTCGCGGCGGGGATCGGCGCGGGGCTGATCAAGGATTGGTCGGAGATTCACAAGTTTTTGCGCATTGAGGAAAGGATCGTTCCCGATCCCCAGCACCGGGAGCGCTACCGGACCCTGTACCGCGTCTACCGGGACATTTATCCCAACCTGCTGGAGCAGCAGCACATCCTGGCCCGGCTCAGCCGCGGTGGGGGCGGGGACGGCGGCGGAAACCAGGGCGGCGCATCCGGGGCGGTTCAACCGAGAAGTCCTTTTTTCCTTAATTAAGCAGCCGTTGGAAAGGGGGGTGTCGACGAAGGTGAGCGACAAAGGTCTGGCCGTGGTCACCGGGGCGGGCAGCGGCATCGGCCGGGCGATCGCCCGGCGGCTGGCGGAAGACGGTTTCGCGGTGGCCGCGACGGATGTGAACGAAGCCGCGGCCAAAGAAACCGCCGCCGATATCATCTCCCGCGGCGGCCGCGCGGAAGCGTTCGTCCTGGACGTGACCGACCGCGGCTCCATCGAGCGCGCCCTGGAACAGGCCCTTGCGCGGTTTGGCGAGCTCAAGGTGTGGGTGTCCAACGCCGGAGTCTCCACCATGAACCATTTCATCGACCTCACCGAAGAAGAGTGGGACTTCAACCTGAACGTGAACGCCAAGGGCGTGTTCCTGTGCGGTCAGGTGGCCGCGCGGCAGTTCATCCGCCAGGGAAACGGGGGCAAAATCATCCACACCGCGTCTTTGGCCGGCAAGCGGGGAGCCGTGCCGTTTCTGGCGCACTATGTGGCTTCCAAGTTTGCCGTCGTGGGACTGACCCAGGCGATGGCCTATGAACTGGCGAAACACCGGATCACGGTCAACGCGGTCTGTCCGGGCTACGTGGCCACGCCGATGCAGGAACGGGAGCTGGCGTGGGAAGCGAAATTGCGGGAAACGACGCCGGACAAGGTGGTCGAGCTCATGCTCGGCGAGACGCCGTTGCGCCGGCTGGAGACGCCGGAGGATGTGGCGAGGGTCGTGTCGTTCCTCGCCAGCGAAGATGCGGATTTCATCACCGGCGAATCCATCGCCGTCAACGGCGGCGTGTACATGGATTGAGTCTGACATTCCAAAAGGGGGCTTTTGCGCATGAAGAAATCGGTGTTTCGGATGTTGGCCCTGGCGCTGTCGGCCATGCTGGTCCTTGGCGCCTGCACCCGCGGAGGAGGCGGCGGAGCGGGTACGGACGGCGGCGGCACGGGGCAGACGGAAACGGTCACCCTGAAGGTGATCATGGAAGAAGTGCCGGACACGGACATCGTCATGGGGATGCTGGATGAATTCCATCAGGCCCATCCCGGTATCCGGCTGGACATCGAAGCCCTGCCGTACGACCAGATGCGGGACAAGATCGTCGCGTCTTTCCTGGCTCCCCGGGCGACCTATGATCTGATCGTGGTGGACAACCCGTGGATGTACGACTTCGCTTCCGCGGGCTACCTGGAACCGTTGGACGACCGAATTCGGCAAGCCGGCGACGCGTACAATTACGAAGACTTCGCCAAGCCGCTGCGCGACATTGCGGAAGTGGACGGCAAGGTCTACGCCATTCCTTTCTATAACTACGCGCTGGGTCTGATCTACCGCACGGACCTGTTCGAGGAAAAGGGCCTCCGGCCTCCCGCGACGCTGGATGAACTGATGGATGCCGCCAGGCAGCTGAAATCCGGCGACATGGCGGGCATCGCCATGACGCCCCAGCGCGGCTACAAAGTCTTCGAAGAGTGGGGGAACTGGCTGTTCGCCGCGGGCGGCGCCATCCAGGACGAAGCCGGCAACGTCGTCCTCGATTCGCCCCAGGCGCGGGAAGCCCTCACGAAGTACATCCAGACGTACAAGGAATCGGCGCCGGCGAACAGCCTGAACTGGGCGTTCGACGAAGCGCTGCGGGCGACGGCCGGCGGCCAGGCGGCGATGATGCTGTCGTACAACTGGATGCTGCCGACGCTGAACAACCCCGACGGCCCGGCGGGAGAGCTGGCCGGCAAGTTCGGCCTTGCGGAGGTTCCCGGCGGCAAGGCGGTGCTCGGCGCCTGGTTCTGGGCCATTCCGGCGAACTCGAACAACAAGGACGCCGCGTGGACCTTCGTCCATTGGCTCACTTCGCCGGAACAGGACACAAAGCGCGTCATCGCGGGCGGAGCCCCCGTGCGCGACAGCGTCATGGACGATCCGCGGGTGCATGAACAGGGATTCGGCCAAGAGTACTACGCCACCGTCAAAGAAATCCTGAAAGACGCTTCGCCGCTGGGAGACGGCCCGGGCGCGGAGGAAATGATCCAGGCCGTCGGCCTTGAACTGAGCGCCGCCGTGTCCGGCCAGAAGAGCGTGGACCAGGCCATCGCCGACGCGGCGAAGCAGGCCGGGGAGATCATGAGCAAGTGATGGAGGACCGAAGCGTCGACACCGCCAAACGCCCTTTTTCCAGGCTGTTCCCATACGAATGGAGGATGATGACCCCGCTGCTGGCGGTGATGGTCATCATCCTCGCCTATCCCATCGCGTATTCCGCCTGGCTGTCTTTCCGCAATGTGGACCTCACCCGGCCCGGGCGGGACGCGTTCGTCGGGTTCGACCAGTACGTGACGGTGCTGAAACAGCCGCTGTACTGGACGACGCTGACCAACACGTTCATTTTCGTGGCGGTGGCGGTCACCCTGGAACTCGTCCTGGGAATGGCGCTGGCGGTAAGCCTGAAAAAACAGAAGCGTTTCCGCAACCTCACCCGGGCGATCCTGCTGACGCCGATGTTCGTCACGCCCATCGCCGTGGGTCTTATGTTCCGGTTTCTCCTCAACAACCAGCTGGGGCTGGTGCCGGTTCTCCTCAAGAAGCTGGGGATCAGCATCGATTTCTTCAGCGCGAATCTGGCCCTTCTGTCCCTTGCCCTGATCGACGTGTGGCAGTGGACGCCGTTCATGATGCTGATGCTGCTGGCCGGGCTGGAGAATCTGCCCGAGGAACCCCACGAAGCGGCCCACGTGGACGGCGCGAACGCCTGGCAGACGTTCATCCGCGTCACGGCGCCCATGATGAAGCCCATCATCCTGGTGGCGGTGCTGATCCGGGCGCTGGACGCGCTCAAGGTGTTCGAATACGTCTACGCCATCACGCGGGGCGGTCCGGGGTCCGCGACGGAAACGCTGCAGTTTTTCATCTACAAAATCGGGTTCGGATACTACCGCCTGTCGGAGGCGGCCGCCGTCTCGTGGACCGTGGTCATCCTGGTCATGGCGGTGCTGGTCGTGTCCCTGTGGCGCACGACAAGGGGTAGGAGCGCATGAGAGCGTATCGTGCCAAAAGCATGCTCTGGACGTGGGTGCGAATAATCTTTTTGTGGACCGCCGTCCTTGTCGTTCTGTTTCCCTATGCGTGGGTGGTGCTTTCTTCCTTCAAGAGCCCGGCGGATCTGACGAATCCGACGAAACTTTTGTTCGCGCCGGTGCTGGACAACTGGGAGCGCGTGTTCGCCGGCGGCATCACGAACAATTTCGGATTGAGCCTGCTCGTCGGGCTGGCCACCGTGCTCGTCACCCTCCTGGTCGGCACGCCCGCCGCCTACGCCATCAGCCATTACGCCGTCGGCGGCCGGCTGACCCGTTTCGGCATTTTGCTGGCGGAACTCATTCCTCCGTCGGTGCTGGTGGTGCCGCTGTATCTGGTGTCGTACTATTTGAGGGTGAACGGGATGGTCATCCCCGTCATCGTGGCGCACCTGACCTTCGTGCTGCCGGTGGTCACGTGGTTTTTGATCAGCTTTTTTGACGATATTCCGAGGGATCTGGAGCAGGCGGCGATGATCGACGGCTGCACCCGGTTCCAGGCGTTCCTGAAGGTGGTGCTGCCGCAGGTGCTGCCCGGTCTGGGGGCGGCCGTCATTTTCGGATTCGTGCTGTCGTGGAACGACATGTTCTACGCGCTCATCCTGGGCGGCGAGACCGCCAAGACGCTGCCCGTGGCCATCGCGGGTTACAACACGTTCCGCGGCGTCCAGCTGGGCGACATGTCGGTGGCCATCCTCGTGTCCGTGCTGCCCACGCTGGTACTGTCCTTTTTCATCCAGCGGCGCATGATCCGGGGGATCGGCGGCGGAGGCGTCAAGGGCTGACGGAGGAAGAATCCGGCGAAGATCGGCCGGGAGGGCGGAGAAACGGACGGATCATCCCGTTGGAACGGATGGGAGATGGAGATGGAAAAGGAACTGGAGGTTGCGACCCTCGCCGCCCGGCGAGCGGGGGAGATGCTGAGAAACTGGACGGGGGCGCTGGAGGAAACCTGGAAAGGGCCCATCAATCCGGTGACCGCCGCCGACCGCGAATCCGAACGGATCCTGATCGCCGCGCTGCGCGAAGCGTTTCCGGACGACGCCATTGTGGCGGAGGAAAGCAGCGCCGGCGCCGGGGACGACGCGGCGGGCAGACGGAGATGGTACGTGGATCCCCTTGACGGAACGGTCAACTTTTCCCGGGGAATTCCCCACTGGTGCGTGTCGGTGGCCCTGGCGGACGAAGAGGGCGTCACCCGGTGCGCGGTCGTGTATGCGCCGCTTTCCGGCGAGCTGTTCACGGCGGTGCGGGGCGGGGGCGCCAGTCTCAACGGAAAGCCGATCCGGGTTCGCGACACGCGGACGCTGGACCGGGCGGTGGCCGCGTCCGGTTTTCCCTATTCGTTCGAGGATCCGGACCGGAACAACCTGCGCGAATGGACGGCGGCGGCGCCGCGGCTCCTGTCGATCCGCTGCCTGGGAGCGGCGGCGCTGGATCTGTGCCAGGTTGCCTGCGGCCGGCTGGACGTGTTCTGGGAAAAGGAACTGGAACGCTGGGATCTGGCGGCGGGGGCGCTCATCTGCGCCGAGGCGGGCGCGGTCGTCACCGACCTGGAAGGCCGGCCGCTTGCCGGTCCGGGCACGTCGGTGCTGGCGGCCAATCCGCATCTGCATCCGCAGGTGCTGGCGCTGCTTACGGGACGAGGCTAAACCCGGCGCCGGCGTATCGGCCGCTTCGGGTGACGCCGCGGATTGCGGCTTTTGGCCGGCGCGTTGGCGGCGAACGGGTTCCGGCTTGGTTCCCGGCTTCTGATCGCCCGCCCGCGCGGCTGGCATCCGGCCGGGAAACGCGTGCCAGCGGACGGACGGCGAGCCCGTATCGGCCGGGAATTTCTCACGGTGCCGGGATACGGATTTTTGGATTGAAAAGGACGCTGATCCGATCGGGGAGGGACGGGGTTCATCGACCCCCGTTTTTCCCCGTTTTTCTTTGGAATTCCCGGCCCCTGGAAAAACAGGCGAAAATGGAAGTGGACGTTTCAGCGGCCGCGGCGTTAGGATTAGATTATGCCGCGCCGCACGGTTGGCCGCGGCCGTTGAAACGGGCGTTCACGGAAGGAGCACGGAGTACATGACGGGGTTTGCCATTCTGATGGCTTTTTTGTTTGCGGGTCACGTCATCCGCGAATGGTGGGGCGTGCCGCTGCCGGCCAATGTGATCGGCATGATCCTGTTTATCGCCGCTTTGGCCCTGCGCCTGGTGAAGCTGGAGACGGTGGAGAAAGCCGCCGACTTTTTGCTTCGGCATATGATGCTGTTCTTTGCGCCGGTCGTGGTGGGCGTCGTCGCCTTTTTTCCGCTCATCGGCCGGGAAGCGGCGGCGTTTTTCGGCGGGCTCGTGGTCAGCGCCGTCGCGGTGATGCTGGTAACCGGGTGGACCACCAGGGCGCTGGCCGGGAAATCGGCCGCCGTTTCCGGCGGATATCCGGCGAAGGCGGCGGAAGAAGCGAAAAGCGCCGCGGATGACGACCGAAGCGGCACGTCGGTTTGAAGCGGGAGGTGGAGACCGTGTTGCCCGATTGGGGATCCCATCCCGTTTTCGGCATGGCCCTGACGGTGATCGCCTACGTGGCGTCGCTCCGGCTGCAGCGGCGCTTTCCGTGGCTGCATCCGCTGTTTGTCACGTCCGGCGGCCTCATCCTGATGCTCGTCGCGCTGAGGATTCCATACGAGGCGTACGCGGCGGGCGGAAAAGTGCTGGAATTCTTTCTGGGCCCCGCAACCGTCGCCCTCGGCGTGCCCCTTTACCGCCAGTTCAGGCGATTGAGGCGAAATCTGGCCGCCATCCTGGCGGGGGTGACGGCCGGATCGGCGACCGGCCTGGCGAGCGCCGGCCTGTCGGCTTGGCTGTTTGGCGCGTCCCAGGAATTGATCCGGTCGATGATGCCGAAATCCGTGACCACTCCGATCGCCCTGGAGCTGGCCCGCGACCTGGGGGGCGTGCCGGAACTGGCGGCGGTGCTGACGGTGCTGACCGGCCTGTTCGGCAGCATGTTCGGTCCGGCGCTGCTCAGGCGGTGCGGCGTCCGTGACGATCTTCCCCTCGGCATCGCCATCGGCACCGCGGCGCACGGCATCGGCACGGCCCGTCTGATCCGGGAATCCGAACCGCAGGGCGCCGCTTCCAGCCTGGCCATGGCGCTGGCGGGCATCGTCACTTCGGTGCTGGCGGTTTTCGTGCGGAACGGAATGTGATGATGTGATTGAATGGTTTCGGGACGCCATGGTCGGGGTTCCCCCGGGACGAAAGAGGCGAAGCGGATGGTTTCGAGGCTGCCCTTCCCTTTTTCGTCCCGCGGGAACCCGTTTTTTTCGATGGCCGCTTGCCCCGCCCATCCGTTTGACTTATGATGGTTACAGGATTGTTTAGTCGGTAAACTAAGTTTGAAAGCGTTTCATTTTTCATTATCATGCAAGGGTGGGGATGGACATGTCACAAGCGGCAGACAGCGCGGCAGGCAAACCGGTCATTCGCAATCCCGTTCTGCGGGGCTTCAATCCGGACCCTTCCATTCTGCGGGTGGGAGACGACTACTACATTGCCACGTCCACTTTCGAATGGTTTCCCGGCGTGCAGATCCACCATTCCCGGGACCTGCGCCACTGGCGCCTGATCGCCCGGCCGCTTACGCGCCGGAGCCAGCTTGACATGCTCGGCAATCCCGACTCCGGGGGCATCTGGGCGCCCTGCCTGAGCTACTCGAACGGAACGTTCTATCTGGTGTACACGGATGTCAAAACCCACACCGGACCTTTCAAGGACGCCCACAACTATCTCGTGACCGCCAAAAACATCGAAGGCCCGTGGTCCGAGCCGATCTACCTGAACAGCAGCGGCTTCGATCCGTCCCTTTTCCACGACGACGATGGGCGCAAATGGCTGGTCAACATGGTCTGGGATCACCGGAAAGGGAAAAACCCCTTCGGCGGCATCCTGCTCCAGGAGTATTCGGAAAAAGAACAGCGGCTCGTCGGACCGGTGTACAACATTTTCCGGGGCACCCATCTGGGTCTGACCGAAGGGCCGCATATTTACAAGCACAACGGCTGGTATTATCTCATGGTCGCGGAAGGCGGCACGTTCTATGAACACGCGGTGACGATCGCCCGTTCGAAATCGATTACCGGACCATACGAAGTCGATCCGCAATATCCCATGCTCACTTCTTCCGACAAACCGGATCTGCCCCTGCAGCGGGCGGGCCATGCCTGCCTGGTGCAAACGCAGACCGGCGAATGGTACCTCGCCCATCTGTGCGGCCGGCCGCTGCCCGGGCGGCGCTGCATCCTGGGCCGGGAGACGGCCTTGCAGCGCGTCGAATGGACCGAAGACGGCTGGCTGCGCCTGGCCGGAGGCGGCAACGGCCCGCGGGTCGAGGTGCCGGCCCCCGCGCTTCCGGAGCATCCGTTTGAACCGGAACCGGAAACGGACCATTTCGACGGAGACACGATCAGCATTCATTTCCAAACCCTGCGGGAGCCGATGAGCGAGGAATGGGCGTCCCTGAAGCAGCGGCCGGGGTATTTGCGGCTTAAGGGCCGGGAGTCGCCCGTGTCCCAGCATCGGCAAAGCCTGGTCGCCCGCCGGGTGCAAGCCTTCGAAACGGAGGCGGAAACGGCGGTGGAGTTCGAGCCGGAGACGTTCCAGCAGATGGCGGGACTCATATGCTACTACAACACGAAGAACTACCATTATTTGTGCATCAGCCGCGACGAGGAACTGGGCAAATGCGTCTACATCATGACCCGGGACAAGGGGGAATACGACGAGCCGCTGGATCGTCCCGTTTCCATTGAAGGCTGGAACCGGGTGCATCTGAAGGTCACGATCCGTTACGACAAGCTTCGGTTCTGGATATCGCGGGACGGCGCGACGTGGACGCCCGTCGGTCCGGAACTGGACGCCGGCATTTTGTCCGATGAATACGCGGAGCTTGCCGTGGGCCGCTGCCGGATCGACCAGGGATTCACCGGAGCTTTCGTCGGCATGTGCGTGCAGGATCTGAGCGGAAGAGGGATCTGGGCCGATTTTGACTATTTTACGTATCGCGAGACGGATCGGGCTTGACCTGCATTCGGCAGATGTTATATAAAGGGGGGGAACCGCATGGGCGAAAGACTTATGAACGCCGCCGTGCTCAACAAGCCGTTGGACATCGAGGTGCGGAAGGTTCCCGTGCCCGTGCCGAAGGATGACGAGGCGCTGGTCAAGGTTCGCTGCATCGGCATCTGCGGCTCTGACGTGCATTACTACGAGCACGGAAGGATCGGCCGTTTCGTGGTGGAGGCGCCCATCATCCTGGGCCATGAGCTGGCGGGCGAAGTGGTGGAAGTCGGCGCGAAGGTGAAAAACGTCGCCGTCGGCGACCGGGTGGCGGTGGAACCCGGCGTGACGTGCGGGACGTGCGCATACTGCAAGTCGGGCCGGTACAATCTCTGCCCGGACGTCGTGTTCCTTGCGACGCCGCCGGTGGACGGGGCTTGGGCGGAATACGTGGCGATCCGCAGCGATTTCCTGTTCAAACTGCCCGACGGGATGAGTTTTGAACAGGGGGCGCTGCTGGAGCCGCTGTCGGTGGGCATCCACGCCATGAAACGCGGCGGCGTAACCCCCGCCGACCGGGTGCTCGTGACCGGGCTGGGACCCATCGGGCTCCTTGCGGCGCAGGCGGCCCGGCTGTTCGGCGTGACGGAAATTTACGGCACGGACGTGGTGGCGTTCCGCCGCGAACTTGCCTTGCAGATGGGCGTCACCGCCGCCATCGACCCTTCGCGGGAAAACGTGGCCGGGCGCCTCCTGGAGCTGACCGGCGGCGAAGGCGTGGACGTGGTCATCGAGACGTCCGGCAACGCGCGGGCTATACGGGAAACGGTGCATATGGTCAAGCGGGGCGGCCGCATCGTGCAGGTGGGCTTGTCCGCCGAAGGCGAAGTGCCCATCGACATGAACCGGGTGGCGGACTTCGAGTTGAACGTGTACGGGGTGTTCCGCTACGCCAACACCTATCCCGCCGCGATCCAGGCCCTAAGCCGCTCGAACATGGATCTGGAAAAGGTGATTACCCACAAATTCGCCCTGAAGGATATCCGGGAAGCCGTGGAAACGGCGCGGACGCAGAAAGACAAAAGCATCAAGATCATGATCTATCCCCATGAAGTGAGCTGAGACATCAAGACATCATGAGATTCATTCTGGCTCCGGATTCATTCAAGGAAAGCCTCACCGCCGTGGAAGCCGCGGAAGCGTTGGCCAGGGGCGTACGCCGCGCCCTGCCGGACGCGGAGACGGTCCTGCTCCCCGTCGGCGACGGGGGAGAAGGCACGATGGATATTTTGGTGCACGCCCTCGGAGGGCAAGTGTACCGGACGGAAGTCACCTATCCCCTGGGGGAAAGGGGCACGGCCGAATACGCGGTGCTGGGCGACGGCAAGACGGCGGTCGTGGAGCTGGCCAGGGCCAGCGGCATCCATCTGGTTCCCCGCGAGAAGCGCGATCCTTTGCGGACGACCACTTTCGGTACGGGGGAATTGATTCGCGCGGCCCTGTCGCACCCTGTGGAACGCCTCATCGTGACCATCGGCGGCAGCGCCACCAACGACGCGGGAGCCGGCATGCTGCAAGCCCTGGGCGCCGGCATCCTGGGCGGCGACGGCCGTCCCGCGGGTTTCGGCGGCGGCCGCCTTGGCGATGTCGAACGGGTCGATCTGTCGACGCTGCATCCGCGGCTGCGGGAAGTGGAACTCTTGGTGGCGTGCGACGTCACCAATCCGCTCATCGGTCCGCACGGGGCCAGCCGCGTGTTCGGTCCGCAGAAGGGGGCGGATCCGGAAACAGTGGAGCGGCTCGAGGCGAACCTGGCTCGCTTCGCCGACGTGGTGCGCCGCGATGCCGGCCGCGCGTTGCACGACGAACCCGGAGCGGGCGCCGCCGGCGGAACCGGCGCCGCGCTGATGCTGTGCGGCGGCCGGCTCGTCTCCGGCATCGATCTGGTGCTGGATACGCTGGGGTTTGAGGCGAAGTTGCAAGACGCGGATTACGTGTTTACCGGGGAAGGCAAAATCGACGGCCAGACGCCGGGCGGCAAGGTCATCGCGGGCATCGTCCGGCGGGCGCGGAAAGCCGGCGTTCCCGTCATCGCCTTTGCCGGCGCGGTGCGGCCAGGTTATGAGCCTCTGTATGAGGAGGGGCTGCTGGCCGTGTTCGGCATCACGCCTTATCCTTGCAGACTGGAGCAAGCTTTGCGGGAAAGCGGCGCGAACCTGTCGGCCGCCGCGGAGAATGTCGCCCGGCTGCTCGCCCGCGGCGGCTCGCGGGCCTGACGGGGCGGAACAGGGAGCGGCGCCGCTGAATAAAAGAATAATAGCTTTCAAGAAGGACGGAGATCCCGCGTCGGCTCCGTCTTTCTTTTTTATTCATGTCGCTGTCTGGTTCCTATTTCGGACCATCGGTTCGAACGGTTTGGGTCCGCCGTATTGAGGCCGTGGTCATGGATGATCCGTGCATCGCCTGAGTCTATCTAATCAATTTTCTTCGACATCAAGTAAATTTTATAGAAAATTAATATTACCAGAGTCCCAACATGGTGTTATACTATGGTAAGACTTTATTAACAAACAAGATTCGACATCAGGACAGCTGATGGCGGTAAAAACGCTGCAAAGGCTCACTGACCTGGAAACTTGCTTTGGAACGGTGGTTGAGTTTGATGAATCCCAGGAAATTGGGCGGGTTGCTGCTGGCATTGTCGCTTGTTTTTTCGCTCTTGCCGGCCTCCTGGGTTCAGGCGGCGGAACCCGATTACGCCGGCCATTGGGCCGAAGAGACGATTGACAAGTGGCTGAAGGAAGGTTTGGTTTCGGGATTTCCGGATGGTACGTTCCGGCCGAACGAGGGCGTGACCCGCGCGCAAATCGCGGTGCTTGTCAACGCGGCTTTCGGTTTTGCGGAACAAACGGAAATCGCTTTCGACGACGTGCCGCCGGGCGCCTGGTACGCCAGGGACATCGCGATTGCCGTTCAGGCGGGGTATCTCAAGGGCTATTCCGGGCGCGAAATGCGTCCCGAACAGCCCATCACCCGCCAGGAAGCGGCGACGGTCCTTGCGCGCCTGCTCAATCTGCCCGCCGACGAAGGAGCGGCAGACACGTATAAGGACCCCATCCCGGAGTGGAGCAAGGGCAGCGTGGGCGCGGTCACGAAAGCCGGATTCATGCAGGGGTATCCCGACGGCACGTTTCAGCCCAGGCGAACCGTCACCCGGGCGGAGGCGCTGGTCATCCTGGACCGTGTCAGAAGCCGTCTGGCCACGGTATTTGACCAGGCCGGCGTTTACGGTCCGGAAACGGGCACGGAGACGGTTCAGGGCAATGTGGTGATCGCTTCGGCGGACGTTACGCTGCGGAACATGGCCATCACCGGCGACCTCACCATCGCCGAATCCGTCGGCGACGGCGACGTCTTCCTGAACGGAATCACGGTGGAAGGGACGACGACCATCCTGGGCGGCGGCGAAGACAGCATCCACATCGTCAATTCCCGCCTGGCTTCGGTGGCGGTGAACAAAGCGGACGGCGCCGTCCGAATCGTGGTCAGCGGCAATTCCTCCGTCGCCACCGTGACCGTCCAGTCCGGGGCGAAGATCGAGACCTTCGAGCTGACCGGGGAAGGCGTGGGGAGTCTCGTCATCGAAGCGCCGGAGGGCAGCGAGATCGTCCTGGACGGCGAGTTCGAAGCCGTGACGATCGCCAGCGAAAATGTGGTCGTGGAAGTGTCGGAGAACACCGTCGTCAAGGAGCTCAAGGTAGAGCAGCCCGCGGAAGTGAAAGGCCAGGGCAAAATCGAAAAAGCGGTGGTACAGGCCAGCGGCGTGGTGTTCGAACAGGCGCCGGAGGCCATCGAGACCGCGCCTGAAGTCGAGGCGCCGGTCATCGCGCCTCCTCCGCCGGTCCAGCCGCAACCGCCGCAGCCCCAACCGCAACCGCCACAACCGCAGCCGACGCCGCCGCCTCCGCCGCCGGTTACGCCTTCCATACCCGTTTCCGGCGTGACGGTTGTGGACGCCGTCACCGTGGAAGTGACCATGCCGGAGCTGGCGGGCGCGGCCTTCACCTGGAACGGCCAGCCGGTGATCGGCGCCGTCTACAGCGGCGGCAAGTACGTGCTCACCGTGCCACACATGGTGTCCGGCGCGTCCAACACGCTGGTCATATCCGCCCCCGGCTACCAGAACCATCAACGGACGGACCTGAAATGGACGGATCCGTTGACCTATGCAAGCATTGCCATCGACAACGGCAGCTGGACCAAGGACCGGGTGGCGCCGAAGGACTGGAGCATTTCGGATGACGGCTGGATTTCGCTGACCAACAACGCGTCTCCTAATCACGACGACAATAACGATCCCAAACGGCTCTATAACTTCCAGGGCTGGCACGGCAACAAGGCGGCCGTGGACATGCAGGTGACCACCGACTGGCGGGTGGAAACGGAAATCGAACTGACGCCCGAGCTCATGGAACAGGACGGCGCCATGACGTCCATCTGGCTGAACATCGTCGGAACCGATGGCACGACCCTTGATTGGTCCATCCTCAATTTCAGCATCGATCCCGACAATCCCGCCGCCGGTGCGAAATGGCAATGGTGGAAAAGCGAACCGGGCGTTTTCCATGACATTCCGGACCTGCCGGCGAACGCGGGCGTCCACAAACTGGCGATCCACTTCTCCGGCGGCATGGTGAACCAGTACATCGACGGCGTGAAGGTAAACCAATACAGCCTGGGCACCGACCTGTCGGCGGTCAAGGATGTCATTTTCAACTCCTACAGCTACGGTGAAGAATACACCGCCCTGTGGAAAGTGCCCGTCATCAAACATGTGGAGAAGTACCCGCAGGGGGCCAAAGTCATCGCCAACGCGGCGCAGCTCAAGAAAGCGGTCGAGGAGCAGAAGAACGGCGAAACGTGGTTCCTCCTGAACGGCGTTTACGATTTGAAGCCTTTTGCCAGTATCACGGTGTTGGGAGAGTCCGGCTGGTTTTTCCCGATCACGGCGAACGACCTGACCATCGTCGGGGAAAGCCGGGAAGGCGTCGTCCTCACGTCCACCACGAACGTGCCCAACGGAACGCGGTCGACCCAAAACCATATCACCGTTTTCGGAGACAACGTCACGATCGAAAATCTGACGATCAAATCCAAGGTGCAGACCAACAAAGCCATCGAGGTCCTGGGACAAAACATCACAATCCGCAACGTCGACATTTTGCCCAACGACCTGGCGGCGGAGAACGACCGGCCGACGTTTTCCGGTTCCCTGTTTTTCTCTCCCTATCATGCGACGAAAAACCCGAACAAAAACCTGGGAACCGCCAAGCTGGAAAACGTCCGGATTCACGGGCATATCTCCACCCAATACACCAACGGCGGCAAGCTCACGCTCAATAACGTGGAGATCGATTTCCGGCGCTTCCCGTACCCGGACTACGAATCTTTCGGACCGTTCGCCAGAAATGCGAATCCGAACGATCTGCACATCCAGGTGCAGGGGCTGACCATCCGGGTCGCCAACAATCTGGCCAACCTGCAGACGCAGGTGTTCGACCGGCTGCCGGAGGGAGCGACGGTCATCCTGGAGCCCGGCACCTACTACGTGCCGTATGATTTGGATTATCCGACTGGAGTTGTCGTCGAAGACGACGGCGCGGATTTCGTGTACGGCATTATGGCGGGCAATGAAACGGAACTGCGGAACGCTTTGCAGGACCCTGCAGCGGATACCGTCATTGTGAAGGGGACCATTACACTTGAAGCCACGCTGTTCGTGAAACGGGGAGTCCGCATCGTCGGCCAGGGAAGCGGTGCGACGATCACCCGCGGGACCAACTGGGTAGTGCTTGGCGACCCGAACTCGAAGGGCAACGCGATGCTGATCCACGTGGAGAACGTGAGCGACCCAGTCGTGCTGGAGAACCTCACCGTGACCGGCGCAAAGGATCGCGCCATGCCCCCGCAAATCGGCGGAACAGACTACGGAAGCGGGATCAACATCTACAGGTCCGGCGACGTGCGTCTGATCAACGTCGCGTCCACCCATAACGCGGCGGCGGGCGTCATCGTGAACGGCTCCAGGGCCCACGCGACAGGACTAAGAACCAGCGGCAATAAATGGTATGGCGTGGGCGTCAGCAAAGGCAGCGGAGTCACGGAAACGCCCTCGTTCACCCTCTATGGGTCCAGCCAGCTGGAGGAAGATTATGCCATCGTCGCGCTGAAGGACGCGGAAGTCGACGCGCCGGGTTACGGCATCTATCCGCATCCGACAGAACCGGGCAACGTCATATACAGCAAAAAGCCGCTGGATCTGATGGCCGTCAATAAGGCCATCGAAGAAGAAAACTTGGCCGCGTTCGCGGTTGCCGTTGATTTGTTCAAAGACACCCTGGAAATCTCGGACAGCGTTGCGAAGTTCAACGAGATGCCTCCCGGCCAGGGGCGCCAGCAGGCGGTCTTTGCCGCGGTCTCCGAGTTCATCCCCTATGAAAACAAAGCAATTTTCGCGGGCGTCTTTGGGTACGTGGTGGACCAGGAATACCATAAGATGCAGTTCATCAAGGACGTGGATGGCGCCCGGGACGAGACGGAGATGCAGGATGCACTTAAGCATCATGTTCCCATCCTGCGCGACGACCGTCTGGATCTGATCGCCATGCTGCATGAATTGGACAAGCACGCCTTGGCGAACTATCTGGAGAACGACGATCCGTATACCCAGGCGCTGGAGGCCGTATACGCCATCCTTGACAACGAGGATAAGCTCGAAGAGTTGGCTGTGAATCTGCTTGCAGGGCGCCCCTATTTCGGTGTGGAGCCCATCGCCGCGGCGATTTTGAGCATCTTGGGTTCCGGCGCCGGCGAATAGACGGTTTCGAATACGGACTTCGCTCCTTCCGATTCTCTTGTCGTCCATCTGGCCCATAGTTTTGGCTATGGGCTTTTTCTTTTTATCAGATTAACTTACAAAAAATATTAATTTATGTAACATCATCTAACCAACCCGAGGACAGACGCATCGGCGATCCCTTAAGATAGCCAAAAAATGGATTCCTTGGGGAGGGACCGTACAATGCGTCTGTTCAGGTTTGGAAAAACGCTGTGGCTGCTGGCGCTGTTGCTTGTGCTGCCGCTGGGTGTTCCTCCGGCCGGGCCGGCGGGGGCGGCGGATTCCGCTGTCGCTTCCGTCCCGGCACGCGTCTCGTTTGCGATTCCGGCGGTGACCGAGGAACAACAGGCATCCGAACTCCCGAACATTTTGGTGATCGGCACGGGCGGCACCATTTCCGGTCAATCCGCGGACGAGACCAGTTTCCAGACCTATCGGGCGGGCTCGCTGCCGATCGGGGACATGGTGGCGGCGCTGCCGAATCTCGACTGGATCGCGGACGTGAACACCTTCCAGTTTGGCAACAAAGGCTCCGGCTCTTATACCATTCCCGAACTCTACGACCTGTCCCTCGCCGTCGACCAAGGTCTTCAAGATTACGACGGCGTCGTGGTGACGACGGGCACGGACACGATGGAGGAAATCGGCTATTTTCTGGATCTGACGATCCGCAGCCAAAAACCGGTGGTCATCACCGGGTCGATGCGCCCCTGGACCGTGATCGGCAGCGACGCGCCGGCCAACCTGTTCAACGCCATCAAGCTCGCCGCCAGCGGCAAGACGGCCCGGTTCGGCGTCGTGCTCATGCTCAACGACGAAATCCATTCCATTCGCGAAGTGACCAAAACGAACACGTACCGGCTGGATACCTTCCAGTCGCCCATGTTGGGCATTCTGGGCTACATTGACGAATCGCGCGTCCGCATCTACCGTGTGCCGGCACGGGCGCTGAAGCCGGACGATGAATGGGCGACGCCCTTTGATTTGCGGAAAATCACCAAAGACCAGCTGGCCAAAGTGGAGATCGTCTACTCGTACCAAGGCGCCGGAGGGGAAGCCATTCGGGCGTTTGTCGAAGCGGGCGCCAAAGGCATCGTCACCGCCGGCACCGGTGCGGGCGGCATTTCGGCGGCCATGCGCGAGGAACGGGACAAGGCCATTCAAAAAGGCGTCGTCTTCGTCTCCACTTCACGCACCGGGTCGGGCAGCGTGTACGGCAGCGGCGAAGGCATCCTGGCGGGCGACAACCTGAATCCCGCCCACGCGCGGATTCTCCTGCTGCTGATCCTCTCCTTCACCGACGATTTTGAAACGATCCAAGAGTGGTTCGCGAAATACGGCGTGCCGGAAGTGCCGGAGCGCCTGCCGCAGAAATCCGGTTCGTAACCTTTCGATTCCGGCTGTGCGATATTCCCCAACCCGAAACCGCCGACGTTCCGGTCGGCGGTTTTCTGGTTAACGCCATCTGCCAAAAATGGTATGCTTTCCGCAGAAGGAAAGGTTTGCACAGTCATCGGAGGTGCCGGGCGCTTGAAGTACCTGGAACGGGAACCGGTGTCCGCCATGCTGAAACCGCATGTCAAATGTGTGTGGACGCTGCGGCGGTCCTATCCGGGGGACGGCGCGGGGGAAGTGCTGTGGCCGGATCCGTGCAAGGAAATCCTTTTTCATCACGGACGGGTGTTTCGCGACCGGGGGGAGCTTTTGCCGGATTCCTGCGTGATGGGCACGCTGTCCGGTTACCGCAGGCTGGATGCGAGAGGGGATCTGGTGCTCTATGGCATTCGTTTGCAGCCATGGGGGCTCAGCCTGATCACCGACAGGCCGGTGCGGGCGTTCAACGACCGGTTTACGCCCCTCGCCGAACTGCTTGCAGACCGTGAGGCCTGTGAGGAGACGCGGGCGGATCGTCCGGCGCGGAAAGAGGACAGGGAACGCCCGACGCCCCGGATGCATCTTGAGCGCCTTGAGCGCCTGGAGCATCGCCTTGCCGCCGCGGATATGGATGAAGCCCAGTCCGAACTGGAATTGTTCCTCGAATCCCTGATCGACCCGTCCAGGGCAGACCTGGGATTGTGCGCCGTGCTGGGACGGTTGACAGACAGGCCTGAAACGTACACGGTGGCGGACGCCGCACGGGATCTGGGGGTTTCGCTCCGGCAACTGGAGCGGAGATGCCTGAAGGCAACCGGTCTCACGCCGAAACGCCTGCACAAGCTCGCCCGTTTCAACCGGGTGCGGCTCCGCCTGCTTTGGCGGCCGGATCTGGACCTGCGCGACCTCATGGTGGAAGCCGGCTACTACGACTACTCCCATTTTTCCAAGGATTTTCACGAGTGTCTCGGGCTTGCCCCTGCGCGGTTTCAGGCATGGGCCGCGCGTCTTGCGTCGGATCACGGACCGCGGGATGTCGAGTTTTTACAAGACAATTCGGGCGAGAACCGGTATGATGCCGGATGAGGAGGGATCCCGCATGATCACCGGCATCCTGTCGGTATCCGTTTATGTCGGAGACCAGGCCGCGGCCCGCGCGTTCTGGGTGGACAAGCTCGGCTTTGAGGTGATCCGCGACATACCCATGGGGCCGGACGGCTCCTGGCTGGAGGTCGCTCCGCCCGGGGGAGGGACGAAACTGGTCCTCTATCCCCGCAAGTACATGAAAGGCTGGGAACGGATGCAGCCTTCCATCCTGTTCGAATGCGACGACATCCGGGAGACCTGCGCGCGCTTGAGAGAAAACGGCGTGGAGCTTATGGGCGAACCCATCGTCATGAAATGGGGGACGTTTGCGCAGTTTGCGGACACGGAAGGATACGTCCATTTTCTGAAGGAACGTCCGAACTCCGACGGACAGGATGTCCGTTAGGGGCGCGGGGTACCGTTGCCACGGTCGGTACCGCCGCCCAGGCTGGCCTCGCAGCCAGGTGCAGACGCGCCGGCATTGCCGTGCCGACAGGTCCGGCTCTCTGTACCGGCGCTGCGCCGGATCCGCGCCACCGCACAGACAGATTCGGACCAGCGCCGCGCCCTCACTTAAATGGCGCGCAAAAACCCGGGGAGGAATCGAAAAAGGATTTGAGGCCGCCAAAAAAGAATACTTTTCGACAATAGCGTCAAGGCGGAACGGCAACATCGGCAAAGGAGCGGTCGGCATGGCGGTCATCATTCCGGACCTTCTTCCCGAACAGATTGCCAACGACGGGGAACGCGCCTTCTACCAGGCGGCCCTCGGCTTGCCGGACGAGTATGTAGTGTTTTATTCCCGCCGTTATTACGAAGATCCCGAAGAAGAGAAGATTCGCGAGGCGGATTTCGTCATCGTGCGCCGGAACATCGGCTTTGTTGCGGTGGAAATCAAGGAAGGAACGGACATCCGCCACTTTGGAGGGCGTTGGCACACGGTCAAGGACGGCGGCTACATGCCTCTGGAAAAAGATCCTGTGGAACAGGCGCTCACGGCGATGTTCCGGCTGAGGCAGCAGTATCAGGAACTGACGGGGGGAACTTGGCCGGGAAAATACCGGTTTGCCATCTGTTTTCCGGAAACAAACCGGATCGAAGGACCCCTGCCCCCCGATCTGAAGCGGGAGAGCATCTGGACGGCCGAGGAAGTCGAAAACTTGTCCCATACCCTGGAACGCCTGCTCGGTGCCGGCCCCGGGGATCCCCGCCGGGTTTCCGCCGCGTCCGAAACGTTGATCGAGCGGGTCCTCGCCCCAAGATGCCGGATTTTCAGTACCCTGGAGGATCGCATTGCTTCTTTTCGCAAAAGGGCGGATCACAGCCTTACGGAAGAACAGCGGAGGATTCTGGAGGAAACGGAGGAAGACAGGCGCAAATTGTTTCTGGGGGCGGCCGGCACCGGCAAGACGTTCATCGCCATGGAGAAGGCCAGGCGTTGCGCGGCGCAGGGGAAGAAAGTGTTGCTGACCTGCTTCAACAAAAACCTGGTGCAATGGATGCGCGACAACATCACGCATCCTTCGGTCACGATCAACAACTTTCATGGATTCCTGACGGAGACGCTGATCAAGGCGGGTGTCCTCACGGAAAGCGAAGTGCGGGAGGATGAGGCGTTTTACGAACATGAATTGCCGGATTTGGCGTTCCAGCATTTTTCCGTATGGTCCGACGCCGAGAAATTCGACGCGATCATCGTCGACGAGGGGCAGGATTTCCGCGACCACTGGGTGACCTGCCTGGAAACGGCCCTTGTGCCGAACGGCGAGCTGTATATCTTCGCGGACCCCAATCAGAATCTTTTCGGCGGGGAACTGGAAAAGCTCCGGCAACGGTATGACCTTTCCAAGCATCGGCTCACCTTCAACCTGCGCAACGCGGACACGATCAACGAATGGCTCAGGCCTTTCGCCGGAGGGCAGGCGACACGTTCCCGCCTGACCGGCGGTGTTCCGGTGGTGCGTTTGTCTTTTCGGACGTCCGAAGAACAGAAACGCCTCCTGGAAAAGGAAATCGGGCGGCTGGTCAGCCAGGGACTTTCGCCGCAGCGCATCCTGATTCTCTCTCCATTCCGGCTGGAAAACAGCGGCCTGAAAGATGTGACCAGGCTCCGGGATTGGCCGATTGTCGATTTTGCGGCCAAGGAATACGGCATCCGCTATGCCACCATTCGATCGTTCAAGGGGCTTGAGGCGGACGCGGTGTTCCTGATCGACCTGAGGGAAAGCAAGGCGTGCACACCGGCGGACGTCTATGTGGGCGCTTCGCGGGCGAGATTTATCCTTTATGTGTTGCATCACGAAAGTTGGCAAGGCTGTGCCGGAGCGTGAGGGTTCATGATCCCGGAAGCGCCATGCAAAGCCTCCCCTCTTCAGCGGGATCTTCCGCCCGTCCGCCACGCCGAGTCTGAACCGCAAAAAGTTTAATTTTGGATGCGGCGGGTTATCAATATAGTATGCCAACGGCAAAAACGAAGAAGAAACCGGCACGGGAAAAATTCAACCAACACATTTGAAAAAACTTGACCCGTTCCGTGTGCTTCAGTTCACAGGCAGGCGGCGTCGGACAAGGTATAATAAAAAACAAAAGATCCCGGAAAAAGGAGGAGCGGCATGGCAAGAACAAAGACGTCCGCCCGGACGCTGTCCGAGATTCTCAACGCGCAGGTCGCCAACTGGGCCGTGCTTTATTTCAAGCTTCACAGCTATCACTGGTATGTGAAGGGCGACAAATTCTTCGAATTGCACGAGAAATTCGAGCAGCTGTACAACGAGGCGGCGGAACACATCGACGTGCTGGCGGAGAGGCTTCTGGCCCTTCAGGGAAAACCGGCGAGCACCATGCGGGATTTCCTGAAGCTGGCCTCCGTGGCGGAAGCCTCCGGCGACGAAACGGCGGATCAGATGGTGGAAGCCATTCTGCGGGATTTTGCCGCCATGAAGGAGGAACTCAAGGAAGGCATCCGTCTGGCCGAAAGCCAGAACGACACGTCCACCGCGGACATGCTGACCGACATCCGGACCAGTCTGGAGAAGCACATCTGGATGCTGTCCGCCTACCTGGGCAGGTAATCGGCGGCCGGCGCCGTCGGACCGCATCCGTCCCGCAAAAACGGGGGAAGACGATCGCAGGATCGTCGGCCCCCGTTTTTTTGCGTACCGCAGACGAACTCCGGTTTGCTTGATCCTTCATCCGCAGGACTTAGGGATGTCATCAAAGATTCGGGTGAAAATGCGCATGGACGTACCGAACGGCGAAATCGCGGAAACGGCGTGCGGCGAGGGACAGGTAGCGTTTGGCCGGCCAGACGAGGTGGAACGTCCGTTTGAAGGCCGCGTCCCGGATCGGAACGAGGATGAGCGGGTATTCCTCGTCGCTTTTGCAGGCGGGAAGCAGGGCGACGCCGAGCCCGGCGCGGACAAGGGCGCGAACGGCGGACGTTTCGTCCACTTCGCACACGATGCGCGGCGTGAGCCCTGCCCGGCGGCACAGATCGTCGACAAGACCGCGGAACTGGTAGCCTGTTTTCAAGGTTCTTCGGCGGCCTCGGCAAGGTCGATGCGCGGGCGATCCGCCAGCCGGTGTCCGGGAGGCACGGCCAGGTAGATGGTTTCGTGCAGCAGCGGCAGGCTCTCCACGCCCGGGTCCTCGATCTTCGGCGTCGTGTAGGCATAATCGATGTCGCCGTTGCGCAGGAGTTCGGGCACCTGTTCGGGCGTCGTCTGCGTCACCCGGATCGTGACGTCGGGATGTTCACGGCGGAACGCCCCGAGCAGGTCGGCGAACCGGTTCATCGTCACCGTCGCCAGGTGGATCGTGCCTTTTTCCGCCCCCGCCATGTCGGCTACTTCCTGTTTCGCCTGTTCCAGGAGATTCAGGGCCCGGTCCACCTTGTCCAGGAAGGCTTCGCCGTACCGGTTGAGCCGGATGCGCCGTCCCTGGCGGTCGAACAGGGGGACGCCCAGCTCCCGTTCCAGTCTGGCAATGGTTTTGCTGAGGGCCGGCTGGGCCACGTTCAACACCTCGGCCGCCATGGTCATATGCTGCAGTCTGGCCACGGTGCGGAAGTAGTGGAGTTGCAGCAGGTCCATGATGGGTCATCGCCCGCCTTTGGGCATCTTTTTTTGAGG
The DNA here is from genome assembly GCA_002159065.1 of Paenibacillaceae bacterium ZCTH02-B3. GTDB lineage: Bacteria > Bacillota > Bacilli > Paenibacillales > Paenibacillaceae > ZCTH02-B3. The sequence continues at coordinate 27,444 of LZRV01000038.1, forward strand.
GTGATTCTTTTATAACTTAAACATTATAAATTACATGAAAAATATATATTTTACTTTATGAAAAATCAACCGTACGATCATCGTAAGAGGTGAGTCCCGTGAACAGACGGCGGGAAACGATGATCGTTCGGCTGCTGTGCTGCGCCCTGCCCTTCTCCGTGCTGAACGTGACCATGTTCAACGTGGCGGTTCCGGACCTGGCGCGGGTGTTCGGCGTGAGCCCGGCGAGCATGGGATGGACCGTGACCGGGTTTGCCGTGTTCTATTCGATCGGATCGCTGATGTACGGAAAACTCGCGGACCGGTACGAGGTGCGGAAGCTGTTCGTGTTCGGGGCGGCGGTGTTCGGCTGCGGATCGCTCCTCGGCATTGCGGCGGACTCGTTTCCGATGCTGCTGGCCGCGCGCATGGTTCAGGCGGTCGGAGCTTCGTGTTTTCCCACCATGGCCACTTTGATTCCGGCGCGGTTCGTTCCGGAAGAACGACGCGGCAAAGCCCTCGGCACGGTGGCCGCGACGCTTTCCGTTTCCGGAGGCGTCGGACCGCTCGTGGGCGGGTGGATCGTGGAGTGGCTGCATTGGAAGGCGCTGTTTCTGGTTTCCCTCGGCGTGTGGGGCGTCGTGCCGTTTTTGGCGAAGTGGCTGCCCGGGGAACGGGAAGAAGGCGGGCTCAAGGCGAACGCCGGCAGGCCGGATGCGATCGGCGCCGGCCTCATCGGGGCGGGCGCCGCCTGCCTCATGCTGGCCGTCACGAGGGCGGACTGGCGGCTTCTCGCGGGCGCGGCCGTGCTGCTCGGGCTCTTTCTCCTGCGGCAGAAAGCGGCGGCGAATCCGTTCATTCCGCGGGGGCTGTTTGGCCGCCGGAGCTACCGGTTCGGGCTGACGATGGGCGTGCTGGCGTCCGCGGCCAACATCGGCGTCACGCTGCTGTCGCCGCTGGCGCTCAGCCGGGTGTACGGATTCGACGCCGGGATGATCGGGCTGCTCATGTTTCCGGGCGCCTTTTGCGCCGCGCTTATGGGCCGGCATGGCGGCAAGCTGGCCGACCGCAAGGGCACCCGCCTTGCCATCACGCTGGCGATGGGGCTGCTCGGGACCGGTTTGCTGTCGCTCTTCGGCACCGTCGGCCTGGGCGGCCAGTCCGGCCTGTGGCCCTGGGCCGTGGCGGCCTGCCTGATCGCGGCCAACACCGGCTCGAACTTCATGCAATCCGCCCTGGCCAAACGGGTTTCCGCCGCGCTCCCGTCCGGATCGACCGGCGTCGGCATGGGCGTGTTCGGCCTCACCAACTTCCTGTCGGTCGGCGTCGCCGGATCCGTGGTCACCAAGCTGGCCGAGACGGCGGAGGCGACAGCGGCTCCAGCCCTGGCGTTCGGTTTGATGTTGCGATGCCGCTGCTCGTTTTCGGGGTGTTGCACGGCGAAGAACGGTCGGGGCGCAAACGGTAGTCTGGGCCCGTTTGCGGACAAGTGTCACCGGGCCGTTCCAGGCGGACGGCTCTTGACCGCAACAGACCGGGGGCCCGAAGGAACCCCCGGTCTGTCATAACCGGCGCTCGGCCGGCTGCAATTCTTTCGTCCCGCATTGGATCCTCAGGTGAGGGATGGTTGGTTGCGTGCATTTCCTCAGCGGGTGATCCAACCGGCGTCGACGACCAGTTCCTCGCCCGTCACAAATCGCGATTCGTCGGACGCCAGATAGAGGTAAGCGTAGGCGATGTCCATCGGATCGCCGGCGTGCGGCGGAAGCGGCGCGAAATTCTTGATGTAATCCACCATGGACTCGTAGGACTCGAATCCGGCATCTTTCACCATGCCGGTGTAAATTCCGCCAGGATGGACGGAATTGACCCGGATCTTGTCTTTGGCGAACCACTGGGCCGCATGCTTCGTGAGCGAACGTACCGCGCCCTTGGAAGCGCTGTACGCCGCGCCGCCGCCGTCGGGGGGGGCCGCCCATGATTCCCGCGATGGAGGACGTGTTGATGATGGATCCGCCGCCGTTCCGCTGCATATGGGGAATGACGGCTTTCATGCCCAGCCACACGCCGGTGGTGTTGACCGCGAGGACTTTGTTCCACGTATCCAGGTCGGTTTCCAGAATCCCCTTCGGAATGAAAATGCCCGCGTTGTTCACCAGGACGTCGATTTTTCCGTACTTCGCGATGGCCTGATCCACGACGTTTTGCCACGACTCCGGAGACGTCACGTCCAGTTTCAGGGCGATCGCGTCCCCGCCGCTTTCGTTGATGGCCTTGACGGTTTCTTCCAGAGGTTCCAAAGCAATGTCCGTCGCGACGACCTTGGCACCTTCCTGGGCGAACAATTTGGCCGCCGCCCGGCCCATGCCGCTGGCCGCACCGGTGATGATGGCCACTTTACCCGAGAGTCTTCCCATAGTCGTCCCTCCGTTTTTTTATTGTTGTCGCGGATGGTGCGGATCGGAAACAGGAATTGGATCGCCCGTCGCCGGCAGCACCTCCTTTCGCTTTTTCACGATGTCGGGATGAATTTTGAAGATTTTTTCTGCAAACGCCTTGAAAAATTCATCATTGGCTTATGTTTGCGCTTTCATCAGGGTTTATAATTAGTGTAAGGCGACCGGCAAAAACGCTTCAATCCGCAAACGGAACGCGAATTGTGCAATAATGTACAACCGTGTCCGGGAGTGTTGAAAAGTTTGCGAAAATTTCAAAAAGGGGGGCGGGCGGTGTGATGCACGTCACGGCGCAAAGCGTTCAAACGGTGGACCGGAGAGTGAGGAAAACAAAACAGGCGTTGGTCAGGGCGCTGCTCGCGCTGATGGACAAGCGGCATTTCAGGGAAATCACCATCGCGGATATCGTTCGGGAAGCCGACGTGAACCGGGGGACTTTCTACAGGTACTATCGGCATAAAGAAGAATTGCTGGAAGACGCCATCGATACCGTCATCAAGGATCTGATCGAGGTTTTCCGGGAGCCCTACAAAAACTGCGACACGTTCACGCCCCGCGACATCACGGCCTCGTCCATCAAAATCTTCGACCATGTCGCCCAATACGCCAATTTTTATACCCTCATCGCAAAATCCCACACGTTGCCGGTGCTGTACGAACGGATTTACGACCAATTGAAAAAGCTGTATATGCATGACTTCACCATCTGCGATTCGGACGCGAAGATCGACAAGGAAATATACGCGAGTTACCAGGCCAACGCCGTCATCGGCATGATCCTGGACTGGATCCGGGGCGGCTTTCGGCATTCGCCGAGCTATATGGCGGAACAGCTGCAGCTTATCCTGCATTTTGAGTGGTGCAAGGCGGTGTACAGGACAAACCGGAATCCCGATCACCGGCGGTGAAGGCATCCATCGGGACGCTCATGAACTTTTTGCGTGAGGGTCCAAATATCGAACCGCTGTCATGATCAAAGCGGCTTCAAGCCGTGGCCGTCCACGGTTCGAAGCCGCTTTTTCATGGGCGCAACGGATTCGTCAAAGCCAGCAGTCATCCGTTTCGCTGTAATGGGAACCAAAGAAGAATTCGAGAAATTCCGCCAGAACCTCGGATTTTGAGTCTGCGTGCCACGCCAGCGACACCTGCAGCGACAGATCAACGCCGTCGAGAGGTTTTAGCGTCAGTCCGTGGACGGGCCGGTAAGGCGACGGGGTCAGCGTGACGCCCATTCCCCCGATGACCAGGAGCATGACGGTATGGAGATCCTGCGCTTCCATTATCCTGCGCGGCGTCAGGCCGGCATGCCGGAACAAGCCCATGATCGTGTCGTAATATATGGGCCCGGCCGATTGCGGCGTAATGATGAAGGTCTCATCCTTCAGATCGTGGACGGAAATGGACGGCTTGGCGGTCAGGGGATGGTCCGCCGGCAAGGCCGCCATGAAAGGAATGCGGATCAAGGGGCGGGTGCGAATCTTGTCGCTGTAAACGGGGATCGTCACGACGCCGATGTCGATCTGGTTTTCGTGCAAGGCTTTGATCTGCATGGTGGAGTTCATTTGCTTGAGGATGATGCCGACATGCGGATAGCGGGATTGATAGGACTTGAGCGTCGGAAGGAGATCGACCACGGTTCCGCTGAAGCCGATGCGCAGCTCTCCTTCCCGCCCCATGGAAGTGAGCAGGGCGCCAATCCGCGTTTGCTCCACCCGATCGAGAATCTCGTAGGCGCGGGGAAGAAGCCATTTGCCCGCCGGGGTGAGTTCGACCTGTCGGCTGGTGCGGCGGAACAGCCGGGCTCCGATTTCCTCTTCGAGCTCCGGGAACCCTTCAGGATTTTCGACCACGTTGCCCAATACGCCCATTTTTATACCCTCATCGCGAAATCCCACACCCTGCCGGCGCTTTACGAACGGAATTATCACCAGCTGAAAGAGCTGTATCGCCTATCCCGGAATGGAGTTTAACCATCGCTAATCCGGGTTTGCTCCTCACGATCAAAAATTTTGCGTGAGGGGAAGAGGTCATTGATCCTCGGGGTTAATTCGGCCTGACAGCTGGTGCGATGGAATAGCTTCGATTTCCTGTTAAAACTTCAAGATTTGTCGGCTGACTTCTGTTCAATACGCAATTTTTCGTCTTGGTTTTTTTATGGTTAGTCAATGCATGTCAATGTCGAAAAAAAAGGGGAGAGTTTATCGTTTTCTTTTTTTGATACGAACCGATGAAAGATCTTCTAGGGCGAGGGGCAGAAAACGGAGGATGAATTTAAAAGTCAATCGAGCAGTTATTGCTTCAGCGGCTATAGCCTCAACTTAGGGTCAAACGTCCACGGCTTCTTCTTCCTCTATCGAATCACTAAAGCAGGGATATTCGTTCCAAAATCTTCCGTCCAGCAATCGTCCTGTACGGTGTTTTTGTACGCCTCCCCACTGTTTGAAGAAAAATGCCACACCCTTTTGGACGCATTGGTCTCTAATTGCCCGCACCCATTCCGGTCTCATTGGGCGTGCACCAGGACCGCTTTCACCTCCGACGATCACCCAGTGAATTGTCCAGATCGGGCAGAGGACCGATCAACGGCTCGATCGAAAGGAAACGGACTTGTGCGGGCACTTGCCTAAGATGTTCTATTCTATGCAAAACCCGACTGTCTTCCACGCTAACGCCCTGCCAAACATTTCGTGGCCAAGGCAATCTTTCAGAAAGCTCCAAAAGACGGTCTGAGCGTTTTGTGAGAATCTGAAATGTGTGCCAATGCGCTTTTTCCATGGTGTGAAAGACCGCCTCAATGAAATCAAAAGGAATGTCTTTGTGAAACAAGTCCGACATGGAATTGACAAAAATTTTGCGAGGTGTTTTCCAAGTTAAGGGAAGATTGAGCAAATCATAATGCAACGTCAATGCAAATCCATTCTGATAACGAGAATTGCCCATGGCATGAAGACGTTCAGCCATTCGTGCGGCATAGCAATTGCGGCATCCTTCCGAAATCTTTGTGCATCCTGTTACAGGGTTCCAAGTGGCTTCGGTCCATTCAATGTTTGAAACGGTAGCCATAATGATACCTCCTTTCGATATGAGTGTAACATAGATGGGTATAAAGGGGAACGTTTGTTCGAGAAAATATCAAAATAATCCTAAATTTCGAAAGCCCATTGTTTCGGTAAAATCACGAGATGTTAGCGCATAACACCCTGTAAATAACAGGGAAGTTCCCAGCCAGACAACTCCCCGTCAGCGTTGAAAGGTATTCCTCCCCCCTCCCCCACCGCGAGGGGCTTTTGGTTTTCCATGTAAAATTGTGGGAATCTCTAACCTGACATGGTCGCCAGCCGCGCTTCGATTCGCTTCCACGCATGGCGGTATGGAAAGTCGTGAGCCAGTTTCAGGATGAGCTTCCGGCTGTGCCGAACGATCGTCGCCGCACAATGGAAGAACTCCAGCCGAAACCTGGCGATCGTATAGCCCCAATGAACGGGTTCGCAATAGTCCCGCTTGAACCGCTCATAGAGGTTGTAAGCCAGCATTTTGATCAGCAAATCCAGCTCGTTGG
>LZRV01000039.1 GCA_002159065.1 Paenibacillaceae bacterium ZCTH02-B3
AGCCGCTTTGCTGACAGCTGTGGAGAGCGTGTCGGCAGAGGACATCGCGCCAAAGCAGCGGAAGGACTGGGAGGAATACAAGCAGTTTCTGAAGCAACACCGGAAGCATCTGGAGGACTACCGGAAGACGCTCCAGGCGGCGGGCATCGACACGAGCGGCATGAGGCCGATGGGGAGCGCGGAAGCGCAGATGCGGATCTTTGCCAGACGGACGAAGCGAGGCGGATACAGCTGGAGCGAGCGAGGCGTCAGCGCGATGCTGCGGACAATCATGAGAGGCCGGGAAGCCGGAGTGGTCCTGGTTACGTATGGAGGCAAGACTCCAACGCCGCAGCGCTCCGTCAGCATTCGGAAGTTGCTAAGGGACGTTATACGACCGACCAAAGGATACGTTAACGGGATGATCCGGTTGCTTAGGGGGCCGTGGCAGAGTAGCACAACGGGCATGGCATTGAAAGGGCTTAGAGGATACTAATACCAGAAAAATGAAACGCCAATCCCATAAGGAAGAACACCAAAAGCGCTTACAAGGGAAAGGTTCTTTTCAAGTTCGCATCCAGAATCCAAAAAAGGTGCCCACACTAGCTTGACTCAGACAGTTATTTCTCAGGAGGTTGTATTTCGTCAATAAATCGGATAAATAATCATCATGATTGTTCGCCACCGGAATATCTCCTTAACGGTTTGTCACAATCTCTTGGTTGCCCTGAAACGGAAAGTCCGATGAATATTGGGCTTTACTATGCCTCCATCACCTATTTGTGGTAAGGTTCCCCGCGCATGATGCGGAATGCCCGGTACAGCTGTTCCAGCAGCATGACCCGCATCATCTGGTGAGGATAGGTCAGGCGGCCGAAGGACAGCCGCCTGTCGGCGCGCCGCAGCACTTCGGGGGCAAGGCCCAGTGAGCCGCCGATGACGAAGGCCACCGAACCGCTCCCGTACACGGCCTGCTTCTCGAGAAAAGCAGCCAGCTGCTCGCTGGTCCACAGCTCGCCTTCCACGTCCAGCGCCACGACATGGTCGTCCTGTTCGAGCGCCGTGAGAATGCGCTCCCCTTCCCGCGCTTTCACCTGCGCTTCTTCCGCCGGGCTGAGCGACTCCGGGGCCCTCTCGTCGGGCACCTCCCGAATCTCCAGCCGCGCGTAAGGACGCAGACGTTTCTCGTATTCCTTCGTGGCTTCAAGCCAGTATTTCTCTTTCAGTTTGCCGACCGCGACGATGCGAATGTTCATGCTTTGACTCCCTCATTCCTGAAACTCGCCAACGAGTTCCCTCCCGGCAGAAACAGCGCCGCCGCGACCAACGCCGCCAGGATCACGCTCGTCACGGCCGGGTCGTAGTGGGAACCGTCCACGGGGAAAAGCACATACGTGACATTGATCATGGCGTGAAAAAGGACCGCCACCGGCACCTGCCGACCGCTGCCCATGTAGAGCCAAACGATCAGCACGCGCGCGAAGATGGTAAAGACGCATTGCCAAAAAATCCATGCGGCGGAACGGCCCGCCTGGGCATAGGGGATCACGTGCCAGACCGCCCACACCGCGCCCAGGATGAGGGATGCCGCCAGAGGGCTTGTCCGCTTCAGCAACGGATCGACGGCGTACCCCATCCAGCCCGCTTCTTCGGCCAGGGCGGCGAAGATAAACACGAGAAATGCCGCAAGCGCGGACCCGAAGGAAAACGCCGGCTCAGGCAGCGGCCTTCCCAGCATGCGCATCGCCGCGTAGGACAGCAGCATGACCACGGGCATCGTCAATAAGGCGAGCAGATACCAGATCCAAAACCGCCCAAAGCGAAATGCAAACACCCGGTTGAACAGCATCCGGACGCCGCCGCGCCCTGCCCGCAGGCCGGCCAGAAGGACCGCCGCCAGCAGCGGGCAGGCGGCCTGGAGCGCGCTGACCGGAATTTGGGCAAAAACGGGGGTCCGACTCCAGAACCCCAGCAACCAAAACGGAATCGAAAGGGCGAAAAGCAGCAGAAAAAAGGATTTCGCCGCTTTGTCGCCGGAACCGGCGGTGTCGATCGGAAGCCCCTCCCCGTCCCGATGCCCGGGCGCACTCTCCAAGTTTCTCCATTGAAAATTTTACCGCAGGGTCAAGGCGTTTTCATCCCGCCGATCCGACCCGCTGCCCGCTGAACTGGCTTTCGTACAATTCGGCGTAAAACCCTTTTTTCGCCAGCAGCTCTTCGTGGGTGCCCTGCTCGATCACGGCCCCGTCGCGCATGACCAGGATCAGGTCGGCGTCTCGGATCGTGGACAGGCGGTGCGCGATGACGAAGCTCGTGCGCCCTTTCATCAGCCGGCTCATGGCGCGCTGGATCTGCAACTCCGTCCGCGTATCGACATTGCTGGTCGCCTCGTCCAGGATGAGCATGGGCGGATCGGCCAGAAACGCCCGCGCGATCGTGAGCAGCTGTTTCTGTCCCTGCGACAGGTTGGACGCTTCTTCGTTCAGCACGGTGTCGTACCCGTCCGGCAGCGTGCGGATGAAGCGGTCGGCATACGCCGCCTTCGCCGCGGCCACCACTTCCCCGTCGGTGGCGCCCTCCTTGCCGTAGGCGATATTGTCGCGGATCGTACCGTGGAACAGCCAGGTATCCTGCAGCACCATCCCGAACATGCCGCGCACATCGCCCCGCGCCATTTCGGCGATGTCCCGCCCGTCGATGGTGATGCGGCCGCCCTTCAAATCGTAAAACCGCATCAGCAGGTTGACCAGCGTCGTCTTGCCGGCGCCGGTCGGCCCGACGATGGCGACGGTCTGGCCCGCTTTGACGTCGATGTTCATGTCCTCGATCAACGGCACGTCGTCCCGGTACGAAAAACGCACATGCTCGAAGCGGACGTTCCCCGCGGGCTTGCCGGACGAAACCGCGCTCACGGGATCCGGCGTCTCCTCTTCCTCATCCAGGAGCTCGAACACCCGCTCCGCCGCCGCGATCGTGGCCTGGATGATGTTGGCGATTTGCGCCGTCTGCGTGATCGGCATGGCGAACTGCCGGGAATACGAGATGAACGCCTGCACGTCGCCGATCTCGATCGCCCGGCGCATGACGAAAATACCCCCAAGCACGCAGATGAACACGTAGCCGATGTTGCCGATGAAGCCCATGACGGGCATAATCACGCCGGACAGAAACTGCGCGCGCCAGCCGGCCTCGTACCATTTGCCGTTGATTTCCTCGAAACGTTCGATGGACCGCTTCTCCCTGCCGAACGCCTTGACCACGGGATGACCGGTAAACATTTCTTCCACGTGGCCGTTCAATTCCCCGAGCGACCGCTGCATGTCCCGGAAATGCTTTTGCGACCGTTTCGTGATGAACCCGATCGCCACGAAACTGAGCGGCAGCGTCACCAGCGCGATCAGCGTCAGCACCGGGCTGATCGTCAGCATCATCACCACCGCGCCGACCAGCATCACCACGGATGAGATGAACTGGGTCAGGCTTTGCTGGAACGTGTTGCTGATCGTGTCGATGTCGTTCACCACGCGGCTGAGCGTATCCCCGTGCGGCCGGGCGTCAAAAAACTTCAGCGGCAGGCGGGCCAGCTTGCGATTGACCGATTCGCGCAGATCGTATACCATCTTCTGCACGACGCCGGCCATCACGTATTGCTGGAGATAGGCAAACAGCGCGCTGGCGACGTACAGGGCCGCAAGCGTCAGCAAAATTTCCCCGATCCGTCCAAAATCGATGCCCGTCCCGGTCCCCCTGATCATCCCGAGCAACCCCTCGAACATCACGGTCGTCGCCTGGCCCAGAATCTTGGGGCTGAAGATGGTGAACACCGTGCTGAGCACCGCGGTCAGAAACACAAAGGCCAAAGCGGGAGCGTGCGGCCGGAGAAAGGCCGCAAGCCGCCGAAGCGTCGCCTTGAAATTTTTCGGTTTTTGCTGCGCCATGCCCATCATGCCCGGTCCGTGATGGGGTCCGGGCAAGGGTCTGGAGTGCCGTGCCGGCCGGCTCATGCGATTTCCTCCTCCGAGAGCTGCGAAGCCACGATCTCGCGATAGACTTCGCATGTCTCCAAAAGTTCGCGATGCGTGCCGATGCCGGCCACTTCCCCCTGGTCGAGCACGACGATCCGGTCGGCGTCCATCACCGTGCTGACCCGCTGGGCCACGACGATGACCGTGGCGCCGCCGATCTCCTCCCGCAGCGCCCGGCGCAGCGCGACATCGGTCTTGTAATCGAGGGCCGAAAAGCTGTCGTCGAACAGGTATATGGCCGCTTTGCGCACCAGGGCGCGGGCGATGGTCAGCCGCTGCTTCTGCCCGCCGGACAGATTGGCGCCGCCCTGCTCGATGATCGTATCGTACCCGCCCTTCCATTCTTCGATGAACGTCGCGGCCTGGGCCACCTCCGCGGCCCGGCGCACTTCCTCGTCCGTCGCGTCTTCCCTGCCGTAACGGATGTTTTCGGCGACCGTGCCGCTGAACAAAATCGACTTCTGCGACACCAGCCCGATCCGCCCGCGAAGCCGCGCCAAGGGGAATTCCCGGACATCCTTGCCGCCCACCAGCACCTGCCCTTCATCCGGATCGAAAAACCGGGGAATCAGGTGAATCAGCGTCGATTTGCCGGATCCCGTGCCGCCGATAATGGCCGTCACCTCGCCGGGCCTCGCCGTGAACGAGACGTTGCGCAACGCCGGCATTTCCGCTCCGGGATACCGGAAGGTCACCTGGCGAAACTCCACGGCAAGCGGGGCATGGTCCTGGTCATCTCCGGACTCCGTGACGCCGTGCCCGTCCCGCAGCGCCGGTTTCGTGTCCAGCACTTCGTTGATCCGGATGGCGGACGCCTGCGCGCGGGGCAGCAGGATGAACATCATCGAAGCGAACATGAGCGAAAACATGATCTGCCACGCATACTGAATAAAAGCCATCAGATCCCCGACGCCCAGATGCCCGGCCTCGATCCGGAACCCTCCGAACCAGACGATTGCCAGGACCGCCACGTTGACCGTCAGCGTCATGAGCGGCATCGTCAAGGCCATCAGCCGGTTGATCCGGATCGCGGTGCCGGTCAGATCGCGGTTCGCCCCCTCGAACCGCCGCTGTTCGTATTCCGACCGATTGAAAGCGCGGATGACGCGGACTCCGGTCAGGCGTTCGCGCAGCACGCGGTTCAGGGTATCCAGCTTGATTTGCAGCGCCCTGAACAGCGGTCCGGCTTTCCGGAACAGAATCAGGATGAGGATCGCCAGCACCGGAATGATGGCCACGATCGTAAGCGCCAGCGTGGCGTCGATGGATACCGCCATGATCACGCCGCCGATGCACATCATCGGCGCCATGACCATCACGCGCATCAGCATGGTGAGCACCTGATACACCTGCTGCACGTCGTTGGTCGTCCGCGTGATCAGCGAAGCGGTGCCGAGCCGGTCGAATTCGCGCAGCGAGAAGGATTCCACGTGCGAGAACATGCGGCTTCGCAGATCCCGCGCGAACCCGCCCGCCGACTTGGCCGACCAAAGGCTGGCGCCCACCGAGCAAGCCCCGCCGAGGCCGGCTACCAGCAACATGAGGCCGCCGATGCGCCAGATATAGGCGAGGTCCTCCCGCACCACGCCTTTGTTGACGATATCCGCCATCAGTGTCGGCAATACCAGCTCGGCCAGCGACTGCAAAAACACCAGCGCCAGCGCCACCGCGACTTGCCAGCGGTACGGCTTCAAAAACGCAAGCAGCCTGATCACGACCGGTCCCCCTCGCCAAAAGCGGCATGGCCCCCCTGCGGCCTGCACGACCCGTGTTTTTCCTCGAAATATTGAATGACCTCGCTGAGCAGCTCCGCCAAAAGCCGGGCCCGTTCCTCGCCCAGCCGCCCGATGAGCCCTTCCATCTCCTTCCGCATGGCTTCTTCCGCCCCCCGCGTGACCCGCAAACCTTCGTCGGTCAAGCGGACGCGCACGACGCGCCGGTCTTCCGGATCCGGTCCCCGCTCCACCAGCCCTTTTAATTCCAGGCCGTTAATCATTTGCGTCACCGACGGCGTCTTGACCCGAAGCAGGCTTCCCAGCTCGGACACCTTCGGCCCGCGCTGATGCATGCGCAAATGCCGCAGGATGACATAGAGCAGAATCGATTCGCCGTACGTGCAACCCTCCACCATCCGGCCATACCACTGCACGCGTCCGACGTGCCTCAGCAGGCGAATCAACTTCTGAGACAGCGTTTCTTCCACCGCCCACACCCTTTGCGCCAAAATATTTAGTTAAGTAACCTAATTATAAGAAGGCCATTCGCCCCTGTCAAACGGCGGCCGCCCGGGCCGCGGACGGCGATGCCGCCTTACGCGCCCACCGCCGCCGAATCCTGTTGCGCCCGATACATTGCGTAATATTTGCCGCGCAGCGCCATCAGCTCGTCGTGCGTGCCGCGCTCCACGATTCGCCCGCGATCCAGCACCAGAATCTGGTCGGCCGAACGGATCGTCGACAGCCGGTGCGCGATCACGAACGTCGTGCGTCCCCGTTTGAGCACGTCGAGCGCGCGCTGGATGATCGCTTCCGTCTCGGTGTCGACATGGGAAGTCGCCTCGTCCAGGACGAGAATGGCCGGATCGAATGCCAGCGCCCGGGCGAACGAAATGAGCTGGCGCTGTCCGGCTGACAGCGTCGCGCCCTTCTCCATGATCGGCGCGTCGATGCCGCCCGGCAAATTCGCGAACATGTCGTAGGCGCCCACATCCCGCAGCGCCTGCTCCACCCGCTCCCGCGAAATGCCCGGATCCCCCAGGCTGACATTGGACGCGATCGTGCCCGTGAACAGAAACGGATCCTGCAGCACGATGCCCATGTGGCGGCGCAAATGCTGCCTGGGCCACTCCCGGATGTCCTTGCCGTCGATCAGGATGGTTCCCTGCTGAACGTCGTAAAACCGGAACAAGAGATTCATGATGGTGCTCTTGCCCGAGCCGGTATGCCCGACCAGCGCCACGGTCTCGCCGGGCTTGGCGCGGAACGAAATGTTGCGCAGCACCGGTTCGCCGTCCTTGTACGCGAACGATACGCCGCGGAACTCCACATCGCCCCGGTATCGCGGCAGATCGCCTTCCGCCACTTCCACCCCCGGCTCATCCAGCAATTCGAATACCCGCTCCGCCGACACCCGGGCCGTTTCCAGATTGGGCAACTGGTTGACAATGCCCACAACCGGGTTCATCATCCGGTTGATCAGCTCAATGGCCGCGTAAAGCACCCCCACCGTCACGGACGGGCCAAGCAGATCGCCGGCAAACAGCAGCACCATCACCAGAAGCATCAGATTCCGCAGCAAGTGGACCAGGTTGTAGGACGTCAAAGCGTTCAGCATGACCAGCTTGTTTTGATAGGTGAAATACGAGCGGTTCAATTCGTCGAACTCCCGGCTCGTCCGCTCCTCTCGGCGGAACGCCCGAATGATCGGCATCCCCTGGATCGTCTCGTTGATCATCGCGTTGATGTCGCCCAACCTGGCCCGCAGAAAACGGTTGATCCTGCCGGCCACCCGGCGGTACAGCAGAATCCAGGCCGCCAGGATCGGAATCATCGGCAACGCGAACAACGCCAGACGCACATCCAGCAAAAACAGCGCCACGAGCACCGCGGCGATGGTCAGGATGCCCGAGAAAAAGTTGGCCAGCACGTTCACGAACAGCTCGCGCACCGCCTCGGTGTCGTTCGTGATCCGCGAAACGATTTTCCCCGCCGGCATGTTGTCATAGTACCCGACCGGCAGGCGCTGCGTGTGCGCGAACACGTCCTCCCGCATCTTCTGCATGATCCGGTTGGCCGAGATTTGCAGCATCAGCCGCTGGCCGTACGTGAACAAGGAGCCGAACAGGAGCAGGCCCAGATACAGCGCGGCAAGCCGGATCATTTCCTCCAGTTCCGGGCGGAAGAACGCCCATAATTCCTGCGTCGGAACATGGATCGCCGGATAGCGCCGCATGCCTTCCCCCGTCTCCACCGTCAACACGCCGCCGTCCACGGAGCGCTTGCCGTCCGCGGTCACATCGCCTTCCACGAAGTAGTAGCTGCGCCCGACCTGCAGCACCCTCGCGGGAGCGCCCATGGGCTCACCGGGTGCGAAGCGGTCCTCCCGTTTGTACCATTTGCCGCGGAACGGCACCGCTTTCTCCTGCTCGCCGGGCACCTCGCGCCAAACCTTTTCAATGCCGAGTATGTTTTCGTCGATGACCCGCCTGGCCAGAAACGGCGCCGTCATGTCGACGATCAGCGCAAGCACCAGGAGGACCAGCGCGATCCAGATCGTTTTTTTGTACATGAGCGCATACCCAAGCAAACGTTTCCCCGTCGTGCGCATCCGATCCGATTCCTTTCCCGTCAAATGTGCGCCGCGGGCTCCGTTTCCGCGGCCGGAACCCGTCCGGCGCTCATCGTCCTTCTGCGACCGCTTCCAGCTGCTGGCGCTCAAACTGCTCGCGGTACCAGCCGCCCTTGTCCAGCAGCTCCTCGTGCGTGCCGCGCTCGACAATGCGCCCTTCGTCGAGCACCAGGATCAGGTCGGCGTGCATCACCGCCGACAGCCGGTGGGTCGCAATGATCGTCGTCTTGCCGGCCCGTTCCTTGCGGATGCCGTCGATGATTTCCGCTTCCGTTCGGCCGTCCACGGCGGACAGGGCGTCGTCGAGGATGAGAATTTCGGGATCCGCGATCAGCGCCCTCGCGATGCTCACCCGTTGCTTCTGGCCGCCGGACAGCGCCACGCCTTTTTCCCCGACCATCGTGTCCAGTCCGTCCGGCAGGAACGCCACGTCCTTCTTGAACGCCGCCCGCTCCAGCGCCCGTTCCAGCGCGGCTTCATCCGCTTCCGGCCCGACGCCGAACAGGATGTTTTCGCGAACCGTGCGGGAGAACAGGAGCGGCTCTTGCGGCACGTATCCGATCCAGCCGAGCAACCGGTCCAGCGGCAGCCGTTCGATCGGCACGCCGCCGATCAGGATTTCCCCTTGCCCGGACGGGTACTCCCTTAGCAGCTGGCGCAGAAGCGTCGTTTTGCCGCTGCCCGTCCGCCCGACAATGCCAAGGGTCTGTCCCCGTTCCAGGCGGAACGACACGTCGACCAGATTGTCGACCGCCGAACTGGGATATCGGAACGTCACCTTCCGGAATTCGATCCATGCCGGGACGTCGACGGTGAGAGGGTCCTTCGGTTCGGTGACGTCCGGCTTGCAGGCCAGCGTCTCGTTCACCCGGTCCAGCGAGGCGTTGCCGCGCTGCATGACGTTGATCAGCTCGCCGATCGCGAACATCGGCCAGATCAGCATGCCGAGGAACACATGGAACGACACCATTTCCCCGAGCGTGATTTCGCCGTGAAAGACCAGATAGCCGCCGTAGCAGATGCCGATCAGGTAGCAGAGGCTGACGAGCACTTTGGCGGTGGGCTCGAACAGCGCGTCGATCCGGGCGACGGCAATGTTTTTGCTTAGCACTTCCCGCGTCTTTGCCCGGAAGCGGGCTTCACTCGCTTTTTCCTGCACGAACGCGCGGATGACGCGCACGCCGGACACGGACTCCAGCACCTCGTTGTTCAGCTCGCCGAACGCGTCCTGCGCCCGCATGAACCGCTCGTGGATCATCTTTCCGAACCGCTGCATGAGCAGCGCCATCACCGGCATCGGCATAAGCGAAGCCAGCGTCAGTTTCCAGCTGATCATCGCCAACATGATGACCAGCACCGTCAGCATGAACACCGTGGAATCCACGAGCGTCAGGATGCCGTAGCCCGCCGTGATGGACACCGCCCGCAGATCGTTGGTCGCCCGCGCCATCAGATCCCCCGTGTGGTTGCGCTCGTAAAACGTCGGGGTCATCCGCAGAAAATGGCGCATGAGCCGTTTCCGCAGCGTGAATTCCAGCACGTTCGAGCCGCCGAACAACCCGCGCTGCCAGATGATCGTAAGCAGATAGCTGGCCGCGGCGATGCCGGCCCAAAGGGACATCCAAAAAGCAAACGCCCCGCCTGTCAGCGTGCCTTGATGCACGCCGTCGACCAGCACCCCGATCAGCCAGGGGGGAATGACATCCAGAAAGCCGACGAAGACGAGCAGCAACACGGCCGCCATATACCGTTTCCAATGCTCCCGGAAAAACCACCACAATTTCCCCAATACCGCAAACATGGATCTCCCCCGACCGGTTGCGAACATGTGTTCTGTCAAACGCGTATCAAAAAGGCGCATGATTACGGAGCACGTAACCCATGCGCCCGGTCCATGCGACGGAAAACCTAACGCTTCAAGCGCAATGGACGACGCCCCGTGCCGAATGGGTGACCTGTTGCCGTTTGCGTGTAAACCGTCGGTTTTGCCAACAACACGGGCGTCTCCCCCTTTCAGGAAATCCATTAGCAACTTTACCATCGCGGGGAAATGCTGTCAATGTCCTTTTCGCTATTCGTTATCTTCTTCCTTTTCCGCCAGCTTCAATACCGTCGTGCGCTTCTCGCCGTCGCGGTAAAACGTCACCCTGAGTTTGTCACCGATGCGCTTCTCCCGGTACAAATATTTCCTTAGTTCCAGCGTGCTGCCGATGGGCGTGTCGTCCAGCTGCACGATGATGTCGGGGAACCTGAGCCCGGCTTCCTTGGCCGGACCATAGGTTTCCAGCACGACGACCCCTTCGGTGACGCCTTCGGGAATGACCGGACCGGCCTTCGTTTCCTCCCGGCCCCCGTCCCCGTCCGGGGCGTCCGGTCCGCCGGCGTTTTCTTCATCGTCCCGCATGGCGTCTTCCAGGTATACCGACAGATTGACGGAAGCAACGCCCATGTAGGGACGCTTCACCTTGCCGTACTGGACCAGCGACTCCATCACGGGCAATGCGCTGTGCATCGGGATGGCAAAGCCGATCCCCTCGACGCCCATGAACGCCACTTTCATGCTGTTGATGCCGACCACTTCGCCGTTCAGGTTGGCCAGGGCGCCTCCGCTGTTGCCCTGGTTGATGGCGGCATCCGTCTGGATGACTTCCTGTTCCCAGTCATACTCGCCGTCCTGGTCCAGCGAGATCGGGATGACCCGGTCCGTATACGAGACGATGCCCATCGACAGCGAGTCGCCGAAGCCGAGCGGATTGCCCACCGCGATGACCGTTTCGCCGACGCGCAGCTTGCGCGAATCGCCGATCTCGGCCACGGCGGAAATGTCGCGGCCGTCCACTTCCAGCACCGCCAGGTCGCTGATCGTATCCTTGCCGACGATGGAAGCTGCCAGCTCCTGCCCA
This sequence comes from Paenibacillaceae bacterium ZCTH02-B3, assembly GCA_002159065.1. Classification (GTDB taxonomy): domain Bacteria; phylum Bacillota; class Bacilli; order Paenibacillales; family Paenibacillaceae; genus ZCTH02-B3. The sequence continues at coordinate 11,255 of LZRV01000039.1, forward strand.
TTGTTGAGCACCGCCCGAATCTCGGCGGCGTGCTGTACCACGTGGGCGTTGGTGACGATGTAGGCTTTGCCTCCTTTTTTCTGGAAAATGATCCCCGATCCCAGCATGGTGTTTTCCACGCGGAACCTTCTGCCGTCGGCGCGCTGCCCTTCCCGCGCCGCATGGTTGATGATGCTGACCACCACCGGGCGCACCTTGGCGGCCGCCAGGATGGTCCGCTCGGAAGGGTCCACGTATGGAGCGACGCCGGCCATGACCGGGACGTCTCCCCGATACTCCGCGCCCCGGAACGCGCCGAAAAGGGTGAACAGAAGCGCCACCGCAAGGGAACTGATCAGGGAAGAAACAAAAGCCACCCGCACGGTCTGACGGTCGAAAAGCGATCCCCGGGGGAAGCCGGAGTTCCGGCCGCGGAAATGCCAACCGGACCGCCGGGGAATTTTCGTGGAATAGAAATTGTCGCGAAACAGGCCCATGGCCCCATCATCCTTCCAGATCGGAAGCGCGTCTATCGAAAATTCGGGTGGCTCAAACTCCGGAAGAAGGCATACGGCGAGGTGATTTGACTAAAATAGTAATAGAATCGGAGAACGGAAGCAAGGGTGCGCGCGCCCGGAAGAAACCCCGAAGAATTCCCTTCGCCGCGCGCGCCGTAGAAGCTCCGAACGCCCGGAGAAGAAAGGAAGGAATCGCGATGGAGAACGAGCGCGACAGCCTGCTGCTGGCGGTGTGCACGCTCATCGAGCTGCTGGTCGCCAAGGGAGTGATCACCCCGGAGGAGATTCGCCGGACAGCCGCGGAGATGGAAGAAGCGCTGGCGCTTCGCCGTTCGGGCGGCCCGCATCGTCCCACGGCGTCGGACGGTCGGGGTATGTTTCGCACAGCATGAACTCCTCCGGCCGGAAGGTAACCCCGTTTTCCTCCAGTATTCTATTCACCGTGAGCTTGGCCAAATCCATCAGGTTGTGCTCCAGGCTGAGGTGGGCCAGATAGACCCTTCGCGTTGTTCCCGCAAGAAGCCTGAGCAGCGCCTCGCCCGCCGCGTCGTTGGACAAATGGCCCGTGTCGCCCAGGATGCGGCGCTTGACGTTCCACGGATAGCGGCCCATTCTCAGCATTTCCACATCGTGGTTGGCTTCCAGCACCAGCACGTCCGCGTCCGCCAGGCGCCGGATCACCTTGTCGCTGACGTAGCCGAGGTCGGTGGCCATGGCGAGCTTCTTTCCCCCGGCGAAGAAACAGTAGCCGACCGGTTCGGCCGCATCGTGCGACACCGCGTAGGATTCCACCCTGAGGTCGGCAATCTCCAGCACGCCGCCCGTCGGCAGCACCCTGCGCAGGGATGCGTCCAGGTCCGCCAGTTCCCTTCTGAGGGCTCCCAGGGTTTTTTCGTTGGCGTAGACCGGCACATTGTACTTGCGGACAAACGCCCCCAGCCCGCGGATGTGGTCGGTGTGTTCATGCGTGACCAAGACGGCGTCGATGTCGGCGCCCGACAGGTTCCGCTCCGCCATGAGCGCTTCGATTTTCCGCAGGCTCAGCCCGGCGTCCACCAGCACGGCTGCCTCTTTGGAGGCCACGACGGCGGCGTTGCCGGTGGAACCGCTGGCCAGGATGGTAAACGATAATGACATGTTCTCCTCCGGTTTCTCTCCCCAGGATGTTTCCGCTGTCCGTCGCCCCGCGGAGTTGATCGTTCCGGTCTTGCGCGCAACCTTCTTCTTCAAGCCTTTCGCGCCCGCGGTTTACGGCTGCGGCGAACCGTCCGCGGCGGCGCCCGCGCCTTTCTCCGCGCTTACTTCGCCGCTGATGGCGTGGATATAGTAAATTTCGCCGTCGTCCAGCAAAACCCTCCACGTCGGCGCCGTCACCTGCGTCTCCGTGTCATCGAAAATGTGACCGTGGTAACCCAGGCGAATTTCGCGGATCACCGCCCCGAAGGGCAGATATTTTTCGATCAGGTTCGCGACCGCCTGGGCCGCGGGCAAAACTTTGCGCGCGGGCATCCCCTCGGACGGCAGGATCACGATCCGGTCCTGGCGGTAAGCCGTGATTTTCTGGTCCCGGTGGTGCAATTCCAGCTGCACCCCGAACATCGGCCAGCCGTTCGCCATCCGATGGAACACGAACACGCCGTCCCGGCCGGCGGCCGGGTCGAGTTCGTAGACGTCCAGTTCCGGGATGATTCCCCCGAGTTCCCGCCGCAGTTCCTTCTCCAGAAACGCGATCCGGCTGTCGCGCGGCGGGTCGACGGGAATCGGCCCGCTCTCTTCCCGCCTGGCGAGGAAGGTAAACGTGAGTTCCGAAAGCTGCGGGGTGTGGGTCGGAATGGGAGCGTCGATGCGAATTTGCTTTTGCCGCATGGCCTGCTGCGTCTCCGGCGAAAGCGACGTCCAGCCGGCGGCCGCGTTGATCCGCTGGCTCCAGTCCTGCCACAGTTGATATGCCAAAACGACGTTCAATGCCAGAAAAGCGAGGATGAGCACGGTTTTTGCCTGCCGCCAGTTCATGCCGCTTCACCTCCCGCACTCCGGATTTCCCCCGCGGGGTGATGTTCCCGCCGGGACCTTAACCGTCCGTCACGCGCCATTCGCCGTTCGCCAGACGAATCGCCCACACGGGCACCAGGCGGATGTGGTCGTCGTGCAGGATGGCCCGATAAGCCGGAACGAGCGATTTGATCTTTTTGCCTTCCGCCTTGAGACGAATCTGCCTGAGCAGTGCATCGCCGTAGGACAGGTCGATGGCATTGGCGAAACGGACGCTTCCCGCTCCCGCCTCCGGGCCGGTCGGTGCCGGCGGACCCGCTTCCGCCGGTGTCAAGCCCCCGATTGCGTCCCCGGAAATGCGCTCCGCCGCTCCTTCCGGCGCTGCTGCCCGAGCCCCGCCTTCCGCGCCCGCCGCCGGTTCTCCTTCGGACGGACCTTGCGCCCCGGGCGCGCTTTCATCCGGCGCGCCCCCGGCTTCCGGCCGTCCGTCTTCCGATCGCACGCTGTCCGTCCCCTCTTCCCCGGCGGCGCCGCTTTCGTTGCCGTCGAGGCTGTCCGAAGCTTTTTCGCCCTCGGTCCCCTCCGCCGACGGAGTCCCTTCTTCCCCGTCCGGTTCTTCCGTCGCGCCGGGCACCGTTCCGTCCGGGCCGGCCGGTCCCGCAAGTCCGGGCGCGGCCAGGAATTCACCGTCCGTACCCGCATCTTCCAATACGATCAGCGGACGTTCATATTGCGCCACTTCCCCCTGCCGCACGACCAGCTGCATGTGGCCGAACTTGTTGCCTTCCCATCCCGGCAGAACGGGCAGGCCGCGGAAATATTGCTGGAAGCGGATCGTTTCTCCCTCGGGGCTTTCGGCCGACGGCACGAGAAGATGCACGCCGTCCCAACCGCCGTGCCGGTTCACGAATTCCACCGCGGCCCGCAGTTGCTCCAACGGATCGGAGATCCCCCCGTTGACCGCCATCGGATCGGTGTAGACCAGCCAGGTGCCGTTCTGTTCCACCTTGAGGCCGCGCTTGCCGTCGGTGAGAATCTGCGATCCGTCCTTGCTGCTGTACGTCATGCGCGTGGCGCCCGGATCGAAAAAGAGGCTCCCTCCCAGCTGCTCCGGCAGGTATTTGCGGTACGGCACGATCTGGACGGGATAGGTGAGCGGCCTTTCCGGAATATACAGGTCGTCGTCGATATGGCGGTATGCGGGCCAGTATTCCCCGAACCCGACGAACTGTCTGACATCGCCGGCCGTCATGTCGACGCGCAGCGCTTCGTACACGACCGTCCCGTCGCTGCCGAACAAGAACGCCCGCACATCCTCGCGTCCTTCCGGGGCGTAGATCCAGATTTTCTCGATGGTGTCCCGCGAAAACAGAAAGTCGCCCTCCAGCTTGAAGACGCGCTGCAGAAGCGCAAACGGAACCGCCTGCGCGAAGCGAAGCTCGACGCCGGCTTCTTCCGCGCGCACCTGCGCCCAGTCCACGCTGGCGGCGGTGACCCGCTGGAACCCCCGGAAGACCCGTCCTTTCAGCTTTTCATATATTAAATCGTAGAAAAGATGATCCGGATAGAAAACGGTGTGCCGTTGCGCGCCAAGATGCAGGATGATCCGTTCCGGAAACACGAGCTGCTCCACCGATTTGCGGGATCCCGGCACTTCCGCGCTCAGGTAGTAGCCTTCCGCTTCCGATTCCGCGCCGAGGTTGGGCAGCCCGTACATGAGAAAATAGCTCTGCACCAGACTGAGCGCGACGAGCAGAGCCAAAGCCGCCGACTTTGCCTTCTCCATCACGGAAGCTCACTTCCTTCCCGCAGGGGCGCCGCCGAAGCCCGCGGGTCCGCGGCCTTCGCATGCGCCGCCGGGACCGGCGCATTCGGCTCCGGGAAAAGCGCGTCCGCGGCCGGGGGATGTTTCTCCGCGCCCGCGCTCCCGGCGGTTGCGGCTCCCGCCCCCGCTCCGGACCGGACGCTTCTTACCAGCGGAAGCCTCACCGTCACCGTCGTGCCTTTGCCGACTTCCGAATCGATGGCGATGACGCCTCCGTGCGCGCGTACGATTTCCCGGGCAATGGAAAGGCCGAGTCCCGTCCCGCCCATGCTGCGGGAGCGGGCCTTGTCCACGCGGTAAAACCGCTCGAAAATGCGGCCCAGATCCTTCTTGGGAATGCCGATGCCCGTATCGCGGACGGTAATCGCCAAATGGCGCTCGCCCCGGCGGGCGCCGCCCCGGCGCGATTCGCGACCGGATTCGCGCTTCCCGCCGGAAGACGTTCCGGTGGCGGGGCCTCCGGCCAGTTCCGCCGAAATTTCGACTTCGCCGCCCTCGGGCGTATATTTGATGGCATTGGAGATCAGGTTGTCGAGCACCTGGTCGATGCCGTCCCGGTCCAGCAGGACCGGCTCCCATTCCCCTTCCGCCCGCACCCGGGCGGTGATCGATTTCTGCCTTAGCTGGAGCGAGAAACGGTCCGCCACGTCTTCCAGCATGTCCGGGATGTCGACGGGCTCCAGGTGCAGTTCCGCCTGCCTGGAGTCGAACCTCGACAGATGCAGCAGGTCGCTCACCAGGCGGATCATCCGTTCCGTTTCGTTGCGGATGACGCCGACAAAACGGCCCGCCAGAGCCGGCTCGGCCAGCGCCCCGTCCTCCAGCGCTTCCGCATAGGACTTGATGGTGGTCAGCGGCGTCCGCAGTTCGTGGGACACGTTGGCGACAAATTCGCGTCGGGCCTGCTCCAGCTTCTCCATCTCCGTCACGTCATGCAGCACCGCGATGACGCCAACCGCGCCCTTGTCCCGGCTGCGGATCGGGGTCAGCGTGATGCGGAGGGTCAGGTCCTCCTCGCCATCCTCATCCCTCGTCCGCACCAGCAGGATCGACTCGCGGCCCCTGAGCGCCTCGGCCACCGGCGCTTCCTCGATGCGCAGCGCTTCCGCGATTTTCCGCCCCTCGAGCTCCTCGACGCCGAGCAGCGTCCGCGCCCGGCGGTTGGCCACGATGACGCGGCCGTGTTCGTCGGCGGCCAGCACCCCGTCGCTCATGTTGGCCAGGATCGAGGCGAGCTTCTCCTTTTCTTCTTCGTGCAAGGCAAGGGCCTGGCTCAGCCGGTCGGTCATCTCGTTGAAGGCGGCGCTCAGCCTGCTGATTTCGTCGTCGCCCAGCACGGGCACCCGACCGCCGAAACGCCCTTCGGCCACCGCCACCGCCTGCCGGGTGAGCGCCATGACCGGCCGGGTGATCGTGCCGGCCAGGAGGACACCAAGCACCGCCGTAAGCCCGAGCGCCAGCAGCACCCCGGAAACGAAAATACGGTTGACCCGCTCCATCGTCTCGTACAGTTCGGCCATCGAACGGACCACGTACACCGCGCCCACGACCCTGTCGCCGTTCATGACCGGCTTGACGACAACCATTTTGCGCAGACCGTTTTCGTCGATGAACTCTTCCGCATTGTCCCGGATCCCCTGCAGGGCCCGGCTGACAAGCAGCGAGGTGTTCTTCCGGCCGACGATGGACTGCCGGGACGGGTCCGACGTGGCCAGCACCTGTCCGTTGGCGTCGATGATCTGGATTTCCGTGCCGCTGTCCGCGAACAGATTGCGCACGAACTGGCCGAGATCGTCCGTCCCGCCGTCCTCTCCCGATTCCGGCATGTCGGCGCGCGACAGGGTCGGCGCGACGAATCCGGCCAGCAGCGTGGCCTGGGCGTCCAGGTTTTCGGTGAAGGTGCCGGTCAGCGAATTTTTCATCGTGCTGATGAAATAGACGCCGATGAGCTGCACCGCGATGAGGATGAGGAGCAGCACCATCGTGATGAACTTGGCCTGAATGGACTGGAACAGCCGAATCCGCCGCATCAGCCGTACCCGCCCGCCATCCGGTGGCTGCGCACCATGTAGCCCAGTCCGCGGCGCGTCAGGATGATCTCCGGACGGCTGGGATCATCCTCGATTTTCTCTCTCAGCCGCCGGATGGTGACATCAACGGTGCGCACGTCACCGAAGTATTCGTAACCCCATACCGCCTGCAGCAGGTGTTCGCGGGTCATTACCTTGCCGCTGTTTTTCGCCATGTAGTGGATCAGTTCGAACTCGCGGTGGGTGAGGTCCAGCGGCTTGCCGTTCTTGTACACGACGTACATGTCCGTGTCGATAAACAGGTTGAACAGCTGGATTCCCTGCCGCTCTTCCGGCTTGGCCGCTTCCTCCGTCTCTGCCTGCGAAGCCTTCAGGCTCCGATAGCGCCGAAGCTGCGCCTTCACCCTCGCCAGCAGTTCGCGTGTCCCGAACGGCTTCGTGACGTAGTCGTCCGCGCCCAGCTCCAGACCGAGCACTTTGTCCAGTTCGGTGTCCTTGGCCGTCAGCATGATAATCGGCACGGACAGCTTGGCGCGCACCTCGCGGCAGACGTCCATGCCGTCTTTCTCAGGCAGCATGAGATCAAGCAGGATCAAATCGGGATTGGTCTCGAACGCGAGCCGGACCGCGGTCACGCCGTCGAACGCGCAGACGACTTCGTAGCCTTCTTTTTCCAGGTTGAACTTCAAAATGTCCGCGATGGGCCGTTCATCGTCGACCACCAGAATTTTCCCCGGCATCCGTCCCGCCTCCCGTTCCCGGAATCCGCGCGATCGTCCAATTCCCATATTACCATAACCGCCTCGGGAGCCCAAAGACCGGGCGGAACCGGCGAAGCCGGAGTTTGCGGCATCCCTGCGGCATCGGCTGGTGCGGGAAGGGAAGCCCGTGATACAATAAAAACGTTCCATATCCCCGTGAATCCAGAGGTACAGGCCATGAAAATCGCGGCGCTGTTCGCCCTGCTTTGGCTCATTCTCGGCAATCCGGTCGCGGCGATCATCATCGTCCTTCTTCTTCTTTATTTCCTGGACCGCCGTTTCGTCGGCCTTACGCCCAGCATCGCGCGGCCGCTGAAGCGCATGCGCCAGCTTTCCCAGCTGCGCGCCCAGATCGGGGTCAATCCCCACGACCATTCCGCCAAAATGCAACTCGTCCGGCTTCTTGTGGAAATGAAGCGCTACAAAAGCGCCCGCGAACTGCTTCTGGAAATGCGGACGAACATGGAGCATTCCGCCGAATTCTGGAGCGAACTCGGCGCCTGCGAGCTGGCCCTCGGCCGTCCGGACGAGGGGGAACGGCACATGGAACGGGCGCTGGAAATCAATCCCCGCGTCAAATACGGCGAACCCTATCTGCGCCTGGCGGAAACCTTCGCTTCCCGCGATCCGGCCAAAGCCCTCGGGTACCTGCACCGTTTCCGCGACATCCATTCCTCCTCCTGCGAGGCGCTGTACCGGCTCGGCCAGCTGTACCTGACCCTGGGCCAAAAGAAAGAAGCGGCGCAGGCCTTCCGGGAATGCGTCGACATCTACCGGGCCCTGCCCCGCTACATGAAACGCCGCGAACGGAAATGGGCCTTGCTCGCCCGCTTCCGCGCCTAAACGGCGCGGGCAAAACAACGGCGGCGTGACGCCGCGCATCGTCGGCCGGCGTGACGCCGCGATCCGTTGTTCTCCTCACCGCGCCTCGCCGCATTTCATCGCAGCCCGCCGGGTGTTGCTCGCCTGCCGCGCCTTGCCGTGTTTCGGCTGTGGCGGACATGAGTCCGTCAGGGCGTGTCCGGTTCGCGAAACAGCGCGTCCGGTGGACCAAATGCCCGCTAACCCGGACATTGCGGACCAACGAAAAAGCCGGCATGCTCCTTCCGGAAGCATGCCGGCTTTTTTGTGTCGCCCGGTCACAAATAATCCTTCGGATTTTTGACCTTGCCGTTCTTGTGGATTTCGAAGTGCAGGTGCACGCCCGTCGAGTTGCCGGTGCTGCCCATGATGCCGATCACTTGCCCTTTTTCCACGACCTGGCCCTTCTTGACGCTGATCTTGCTCAGGTGGCCGTACACCGTCTTGAAGCCGTTCTTGTGGTCGATGATGATCGTGTTGCCGAGGCCGTTTTTCTTTCCGGCGAACTCCACCACGCCGTTGTCGGCGGCCATGATGTTTTTGTTGCCGATGATGTCGATGCCATTGTGCTGACGGCCCCAGCGCTGACCGAAGTTGCTGGTGATTCGGTAGTTCAGCACCGGCATCGCGAATTTGCCCGTTCCGACGCCGCGGACGACCTTCGTTCCGCGCGCGATGATCTTCGGTTCGGCAGGGAAAAGGACTTTGACGCTCAGCTGCTCTTCTTCCACGGGCTGCCCGTTCAGCTTGACCACCCGGTATGTCACCAGTTGCTCTCCGGGCTTGCCCTGGCTGATCACCTTGGTCTGCCCTTTGATCATCTGGCTGTCGTCCTGGTAGACGACCTGCGGCTGGATGGCTTCCGTTCTGGTGACCAGTTCCGCGGTTTCCACGTTGAGCAGCGGTTTCTCCAGCGTCAGATCGAGCTCGTCGCCCACGCGGATCAAGTCGTTTTCGATCCACGGGTTGTTGCGGTAGATGAGTTCCTTCGGGACGTTCAGCTTCCGGGCGATGCAGCTGATGCAGTCGCCGGGCTGCACGGTATACTTCACGGGCGCGGGATTCCCGGTCACCAGTTTCTTGTACAGCTCCTCGGGGTCCTGCACCTGGTCCGGGGAAATTTCCGCCTGGACGACGTTCACCGTTTCCACAAAGCCCACCGACAGCAGCTGGCGTTCGGGCGCGGACTCCGCGTCTCCGCCCGCGCCACTGCCGGATGAACCGCTGCCGTCCGGGCTGTCCGCCTGGTAGGAAAGGACCCTGACTTCCGGCTTGCCCGCGGGCTCGAGGCCGTTGATATATCGATCCTTCACCCGCTCCAGAAGCGCGTTGGCGGTTTGTTCATCCCGGACGACGCCCACCAGCTTCCCGTCAATGAACAGCTTCACGCCCACGGGATAGGTTTCCAGGCTGGCGGCGACGCGCCGAAGCGTTCCCTCGTCGTCGGGCTCCGCTTTGTAAGCCTTTTCACTCTGGAAGGTGATCTCAGGTTCGCGCAGGGCGTAGCGGACCTTTGTATGTAGATTCGCTTCCTCCAGCCGTTTCCGCGTATCCTCGATCAGATCCGCCACGAGTTCCCGGCTGGATATTTCCCCCACGAACCGGCCGTTGACCATAACCTTGTAATAAGTCCGCGTCTCGGCCGAAACATATTGCTCGGCCGCGAGGTAGGTTCCCGCCACCGCTGCGACGGCCGCCAGCGTGGCCGCAAGCGGCACCCGGAAGTCCCGCAGGAACCGCGGGATCGGTCCGACGCCGCGCCGCCGGAATCGGCCGGGGAATGACAGCTTCCGCCGGATCCGGGCAACCGCTCTGACGAGCTTGTCCCGAATCCGATCCGATTCAGGGGCAAGAGCCATGACCTTCTCCTTTTTTCTTTTATAGTTCTGTTCTCACAAGACCGTGTCTAAATTTATCACAGCCTCTTTTCTTCCATCAACCGAACACGCGGACGCCTCCCTTTTCTGAGAACGAAAAAACCCGCGCGGCTGAGCCGTTCGCGGGCTTTCTATTATAATTTTTTAATATGCGCCAAAAGTCTCAGAACATTCGAAAACGGTCGTCCAATGGCTCTAAAATTTGCAAAATCCGCTTCCATTCTTCTTCCGTAAACAGCTCCCTCAGCAGCGATTCCAGTTCCGCGGCTTCTTCTCCGGTCAGGCCGTCCTCCAGCAGCGCCGCGAGCCGGTCGAGCTGTTCCGCGGTCAATCTTTCGAACAGCAGACGGTACGCCTGCCCGCGTTGATCCGCCCACGCATCCTCGATCCCGCCTTCGGCTCCGTCAGCCCAGCCGGATTCCCGCGGCGCGTCTTCCGGCGGCACCTCCCGCTCCGGGCCCGCTTTTCCGTCTGTTTCCCCGGCGAATTCCGCTTCCCTGCTCCCGGCAGAAGTCGTGCCGCTTTCCTCCGCCGGCCCCGGGCCGTCATCCGAAACTTTGCCGTTGCCGGTTTCCGCGCCCGAAGACGCATCCGGAGTTTTCGGACCCACTTGAAAGTCCCGGATGGATTTCCAGACCCCTGTCGCGGAAAACGGGCTCTCTTCCGGCTTGATGCCGAATTGTCCGAGCAGCGCCTGGACGTAACCGTTGACAATATAGGCGGTGGTTCCGACGCTCAGCAGGCAGACGAACATCACAAAGGCGGCGGTGCGTCCAAGCCGGCCGAGCCAGTACCGCCAGATCCAGCCTTTCCACACGTTTCGGTCCTCCCGATTCGACTCTCGCATCTGCTCCCTCTAGTATTGTCAATCCTTGCAGCTTCTAATCTTTCTTCGACGCTTCTGTCGTTTCGTGCAAAAAAACACCCGAAAGCGGCGGCCGCGAAGAAAACCGCCCCCGGGCGCAAAAAGAAATCCGCCTCCCGCCGCAAGGGCGGAAGACGGCATGCCTTCAAACGTAAACGGGCATGATCTGCCGGGTTTGCTCGCGATCCCGTCCCACCGAGAAAATCACGATGGGAACGCCCGTCAGCTCCGAGACGCGCCGGACGAACCGCCGGGTGTTCTCCGGCAGGTCCTCCAGCGTCCGGGCTCCGGAAATGTCCTCCTTCCACCCCGGCAGCTCTTCGTACACCGCTTCGCACTTCGCCAGCACGCTCAGGCTGGCCGGATAGTGTTCGACGAGCTCTCCGCCGGGAAGGCGGTAGGCCGTGCAAATCCTGACCGTCTCCAGGCCGGAAAGCACGTCCAGCGAGTTGAGGGCCAGACCGGTCAGGCCGCTGACCCGCCGGGCGTGGCGCACCACGACGCTGTCGAACCAGCCCACCCGGCGCGGCCGTCCGGTGACGGTGCCGAACTCGTTGCCGCGGTTTCGGATCCAGTCGGCCAGTTCCCCGGTGATTTCGGTGGGGAAGGGGCCGTCGCCGACGCGGGTGGTGTACGATTTGGCGACGCCGATGATCTGGCGGATCTTGGAAGGGCCCACACCGGTGCCGGTGCAGACGCCCCCGGCCGACGGACTGGAACTCGTGACATACGGATAGGTGCCGTGATCGATGTCCAGCATGACGCCCTGGGCGCCTTCGAACAGCACCTTCCTGCCGCCGTCGATGGCGTCGTTCAGCACGACGGAGGTATCCGTCACGTAGGGACGCAACACTTCCGCATATTCGAGATATTCGCGGATGATCCGGTCGGCGTCCAGGGGCTGGCCGTCGTACAGCTTCACGATCATGCGGTTTTTCTCCTCGATCAGCCGCCGCGCCTTGGCCTCGAACACCTCCGGCTCCATCAGATCGGCCATGCGGATGCCGCTGCGGGCCGCCTTGTCCGCATAGCAGGGTCCGATGCCCTTGCGCGTCGTGCCGATTTTCAGGTCCGCCTTGCGGTCCTCTTCCAATTCATCCAGCACGATGTGGTAGGGCATGATGATGTGGGCGCGGTCGCTGATCCGCAAGTTGTCCGTGGAAAACCCGCTCTTCCGGATGTAGCCGATTTCCTCCACCAGCGCGGCCGGATTGATGACCATGCCGTTGCCGATGACGCACAGCTTGTTTTCGCTGAAGATCCCGGAAGGGATCATGGTCAGCTTGTACTTGTTCCCCTGGATCAAAATGGTATGGCCGGCGTTGTTGCCGCCTTGGTACCGGGCCACAACGTCGGCCTGTTCGGCGAGAAAATCGGTGATTTTGCCCTTGCCTTCGTCTCCCCATTGCGCCCCAACCACGACCACGGTAGACAATGCGAATCCCTCCGTCCGACCTTGCAGCGCCGGGCCGGTCCGGGCCGGCTTGATGGCGCGCGAATCCGTATGCGCGATGCCGTCATGGCATGCGCAGTTGGCATCCATAGTGTAGCAACTGCGCCAGGGCAAGTCAACAAAAACGAACGATGATCCGATTCTTCCTCAACATTGTTCGGAAAAGATGCCCGCTTCGCCCCGTCACGCAATATCCGCGTCGAGCGGATCGCCGTGCTTCCGATCGAGGCTGACGAACTTGTTGTAGTTTTTCAGGAACACCAGCTCCACCGTGCCCGTCGGGCCGTTGCGGTGCTTGGCGATGATGACTTCGATGATGTTCTTTTTCTCGCTTTCCTGGTTGTAATAGTCGTCCCGGTACAGGAACGCGACCACGTCCGCGTCCTGCTCGATGGAGCCGGATTCGCGCAGGTCGGACAGCATCGGCCGCTTGTCCTGGCGCTGCTCCACGCCGCGGGACAGCTGCGACAGCGCGATGACCGGCACTTCCAGCTCCCGGGCCATCTGCTTGAGCGCGCGGGAAATTTCCGACACTTCCTGCTGGCGGTTTTCGTGCGGCCGGCCGCGCGTCTGGATGAGCTGCAGATAGTCGATCACCACCAGGCCCAGGCCCTTTTCCTTCTTCAGGCGGCGGCACTTGGCGCGGATGTCGGTGACGCTGATGCCGGGAGTGTCGTCGATGTAAATCTGCGCTTCCGACAGCACCCCGATGGCCATCGTCAGCTTCTCCCAGTCGTCCCCTTCCAGATAGCCGCTGCGCAGCCGGCTGGAATCCACGTTGGCCTCCGCGCAGATCATCCGTTGGACCAGCTGGAAGGCCGACATCTCCAGGCTGAACACGGCCACCGTCTCTTTGGCGCGCAGAGCCGCGTTCTGGGCGATGTTGAGGGCGAAGGAGGTCTTGCCCACCGCCGGCCGGGCGGCGACGATGATGAGGTCGCTGCGCTGGAAACCCGACGTCACCCGGTCGAGATCGGGGTAGCCCGAAGGGACGCCGGTGACGCCGCCCTTGTGGTGGTACAGGTGCTCCACCCGGTCGAACACTTCGAGCAGCACGTCGCGGATGCTGACGAACCCGTGGCGGGCATGGCGGCGGGAAATGTCCAGGATCCGCTGTTCGGCTTCGTTGAGCAGCGAGGCGACGTCGCCTTCCGCTTCGTAGCCGCTGGACGCGATCTGCGTGGCGGTGCGGATCAGGCGGCGCAGGAGCGCCTTGTCCGCCACGATCCGCGCGTAGTATTCCACGTTCGCCGCCGTCGGCACGGCCCCGGCCAGGCGGGCCAGGTAACTCACCCCGCCGACTTCCTCGAGCCGGTCCCGGTCCTTGAGGCGCGCGGTGAGCGTCACGAGGTCGATCGCCGCACCCTCCTCGTTCAGCTCCAGCATCGCCTCGAAAATCCGCTGATGGCCGACGCTGTAGAAATCTTCCGGCCGCAAAAGTTCCATCGCCGTAATCAGGGCGTCCGCCTCCAGCAGGATCGATCCCAGCACGGCCTGTTCCGCTTCCAGATTTTGCGGGGGCACGCGACCCTCCAACAGCGGTTCCCCGTTCTCCAGCATCCCGCTACGCCTCCACGACCTGAACGTTCAGCTCCGCCTTGATTTCCGGGTACAGCCTGAGCGTCACCCGCGTCGTGCCCAGCTCGCGGATGGGTTCGTCCAGTTCCACCTGCCGCTTGTCCAGCTTGATGCCTTCCTTCTCGAGGGCTTCGGCGATCTGCTTGCCGGTGACGGCGCCGAAGAGACGGCCGTTCTGGCCGGCCTTCGCCTTGATGACGACGGTCATTTGCGACAGTTTCGCCGCCAGGGCGCGGGCCTGCTCCCGCTCCTGTTCTTTTCGCCGGTTTTCCGCCGCCTTCATCTGCTCCAGCGATTTCATCGCGCTGTCGGTGGCGGCTTTCGCCAGGCCCCGCGGGATGAGATAGTTGCGCGCGTAGCCTTCGGCGACGTCCTTGACTTCGCCTTTTTTGCCGTGGCCTTTGACGTCCTGCAAAAAAATGACTTTCATTCCGCCTGCCCCTCCCCCTCAGTGAGTTCCTGCAATACCGCCTTGAGCCGGGCCGCCGCTTCCCTGACCGAACCCTTCAGCTGCGCTGCGGCGTCGTTCAGATGGCCGCCTCCGCCCAGCTTTTCCATGACAACCTGGACGTTGATTTTCCCTTGGGAGCGGGCGCTGATGCCGACCAGGCCGTCCGGGCGCTTCGCGATCACGAAGGAAGCGGCGATGCCCGACATGTTCATCAGCATGTCCGCCGCCTGGGCGATGAGCAGCTGCGGCACGGGTTCGCCCCGTTCCACCGCGGCGATGGCGATATCTTCTCCCCAGATCTCCGCGTGGCGGACAATCTCCGCCTTGCGGACGTATTCCTCGAGCTTCTCCTGCATCATGCGCTGCACGGCGGCGCCATCCGCGCCGCTCCTCCTGAGATAGGAAGCGGCCTCGAAGGTCCGCGCGCCCGTGCGCACGGAGAAGCTTTTCGTATCCACCGTGATGCCGGCCAGGAGCGCCGTCGCCTCGCGGGGCTCCAGTTCGATGTCTTCGTCCACGTATTGCAAAAGCTCGGTCACCAATTCGCATGTGGAGGACGCGTAAGGTTCCATGTAGACGAGCACGGCGTCCTGGATGATCTCCTCGCTGCGGCGGTGATGATCAATGATCACCACCCGCTCCGTCTGCTCGAACAGCCGCGGCTCGGGAACCATCGACGCCCGGTGGGTGTCCACCACCACCGCGAGGGTTCTTCTCGTCGCCCGCATGAGCGCCTGTTCGGGCTTCACGAAGCCCGCGTAAAGCTGATCGTCTTCCCTCAGCAGGTTCATGATGCGCTCGATGGACGGATTGACGTCTTCCAGGACAATGAAGCTTTCCTTGCCCAGATGCCTCGCCATTTTCCACACGCCCACCGACGCGCCGATGGCGTCCATGTCCGGCTCGGCATGGCCCATGACGATGACGTTGTCGCTGTCCCGGATCAAATCCCGGAGCGCGTGGGCGATCACGCGGGCGCGGACGCGGGTGCGTTTCTCCACGGCGCTGCTTTTGCCGCCGTAGAAGCTTTGCCGCTGGCCGACCCGGACCACCGCCTGGTCGCCTCCGCGGCCAAGAGCGATGTCGAGGCTGCTTTGCGCCTGCTGGCCGATCTCCAGGATGCTGTTAAATCCCGCGGCGAACCCGATGCTGAGCGTCAGCGGCAGCTTGAGATCCGCCGTCATTTCCCGGACTTCGTCCAGAAGGTCGAAGCGGGATTGCTCCAGCCGCCGGAGCGTCTGCTTGTTGGTCACGATGAGGTAGCGGTCCGCGGACATGCGCCGAAGCAGCATGCCGTGCTCCTGGGCCCATTCGCTCATCCGCCCGGTCACCCGGGACAGCACCAGGGTGCGCTGCTGCTCGTCCATGCCCTGCGCCACTTCCTCGAAGTTGTCCATCATCACGATCCCGAGGGCGATTTTTTCGTCCTCGTACCGTTTGGCCAGGCTCCATTGTTCGGTCATGTCGATGACATAAACCAGGCGTTCCTGCTGGCGAAAAATCAGCTCGAACACCCGGTCCCCGAGCCGGGTCACGGTCTTGCCCGGTTGGGCTTCGTCCCGGGGGGAAGGGTTCCTCAGTTCCGGAAACAGCTCCTCCAGCGGCACGCCGACAACCGACGCCCGACCTGTCGCCTCTGCAACGAACGGGTTGTGCCACTCCACTTCCCGGTCTTCATTGTACAAAATGATGCCGAAGGGCAAATGGGCGACGACATCGGCACCCACGTTCCGGATACGGCGGGTGAGGGTCAGCACGTAATCCTGCAGATCCCGCCGGAACGCGCGTTCCGCCAGGATGAAATAGACACAGACCACCCCGCCGAACACGAGCCCGACCAGCCCAAGCAGCCATTCGTACCAGGCCAGGGCCACCGTCAGCAGGAAAATGAGCCCGAGCGCCCAAAGCACATGCATGCCATGCCATCGGCGGATGAGAAATTTGGGCATGTCGCATTTCTCTCCCGGTTATTTGACAAAATACTTCCGCAGCGGAAACGCCGTATCCAGCAGCCCGACCAGGTAGAACGGCGGAAACAGCAGCACCGGAGCGGACAGAAGCACGGGAACGACGCGCGGCCAGCGCCTCGCATCGGCGACAAAAAACAGGAAACCGACAGCCTGGACCGTAAAGGCCAGCCTGAGCAGCGGAAGCAGATTGTTCACCGCGCCGCCCAGGAAGCCTTCCAGCGGAAACAGGCCGACGATCAAAGCGATCAGATAGATGAACACGAGATGGCGCGGCAGGCGCCAGGTCCGGATCGGCGGCAGTCCGGGCACGGACATGCCGGCCCATGCCAGGATGCGCCTGCCCAGATACTGGTTGACGACCGTAAGCGCAAACGCGGCGAACAAAAGCAGGGCCGGAAGCATGGCCACCGTTCCCTCGGCGATTTCGCGCGCGGCGTCCTCCCAGTTTCCCGGCAGCATCGCGGGGTCTCCGGAGCCGAGTTGCGCCGCGGTCCGCTCCAGATACTCGCGGATCCCGGCGGACGGATCGAAGCGGAATACGGCCTGGACCAGCGCCAATTGCAAGAGCAGCACCGCCAGGACCGTCAGAAAACAGGCAACGACCGCCGTTCTGGCGTTTGCGCCCCGCCGGTAGAAAAGCGCCATCACGGCCGCGGGCACAAGGAAAAACGCTCCCGTGTACAGCGCCGGCAGTCCGCCGGTTTTCCCGAGCAGAAAGAAGGCGCCTGCGAAACCGAGCGCGATATGCAAGGCCGCGGCGACGGGATTCAGCAGGGCGATGAGGGCCGTGATCAGCGGCATGACAAGCCACAGCGTCACGGCGCCGGCGAACGTCATCGTACCGGCCAGCGCCAGCGCCAATGCCGCAACCAGCAGCAGAGGCTTTCCACCCGTGTTCAACCGCGTCACCTCGGTTCCGGAATGTGACCGTAAACTTGATTATAGCATAAAAAAGGTTATCCCGCGTTCACCGCGGAATAACCCTTGACCCTGCCCATATGCGTTTGCGTCGCTCCTTACAAACCGGCGGGCGGCGCCGCCCGCGCGCCACCGGCTTCCCCGGCCACATCCCAGCCGAGGGCCGAAAGCAGCGACAGCGGCGCGTAGGCCCGTTCGCCGATGGAGATGAGCTCGAAGGCGTTCGTCTTTCCGCCGCTGTGCCAGACCGCCCGCCAGCCGCGTTCCAGCATCAGCTCTCCCCGCTCGGGAACGGGAATATCCGCCGGGCTACCGCTTCCCGACCCCGCCGCCGTGCCGGCGGTGACGGTCCAGGTGCGGTCCTTCCCGCTCCAGGACAGGCCATAGCCGAACCCTTTCAGCGCTTCCAGGTCAAAATACCGCTGGCCGCGGTATTCGACGAGGGGAACCGTCATTTCGTCCAAAAACAGCTTTTCCTTCACGTCCCCCGCGCGGACGAACTCGCTGCGGATCGGCTGCCCCGCGCGCACATTTTTGTTCACGCCGTTTTCGTCCAGGGCCACCTGGCCGCCGATCAGCACGTAGCGGATGCCCGCGGACGGCAGATCGGGCCGTTCCACCGTGGAGCGGTCTCGGATTTCGCCAAAATCGAATATGACGATGTCCGCGTCCATCCCCTTGGCGATGCGGCCTTTCCTGCGCAGGGCGGGGGCCTGTTTCTCCAGCCGCTGGGCGGGCATCAGCGTCATCTTGGCGATGGCGTCCATGAGATCGATGACGCCCTTTTCCCGCACATACATGCCGACGGTGCGGGCAAAGGTGCCCGACGCCCGCGGATGGTTGTTGTTGCCCGGCTCCAGGATCGCGTCGCTGCCGATCATGACGAAATCGGCCTTGAGCGCGTCGATCAGGTCCTCCTCGGGAATGGCATAGGCCACGGCCAGTTTGCCCTCCCGGCGGTATTTCTGAAAAGTCTCCGCCGTCAGCCGCTCCGACGTCCCCGCGATCTGCAGATCCTCGTAGCTGATGCGGAACCGCTCCTGCCAGCCTTCGTCAAACCGGGCGGAGTTGAGATAGGTCCCCCAGAAATCATACGGGTATACGCAGGCGGTAATGTCCAGCCCTTCCGCCCGCGCTTCGGCGATCATTTGCAAAGACTGCTTCATGGAAAAGGTGCCGCCGGTGCTGTGGATGTGGTCGATATGGACCGCCGCCCCGGTGGCCCGCGCGTAACCGATGATCTCGTTCAGCGCGTCGATGTTCGTGCCCGGTTCCTCCATGTCGGAATAACGGGCGTGGAAATACACCGGAACGTTGTACTTGTGCGCCAGCTCCATGAGCGGCAATATCTCTTCCGAACTGATCCCCGGCACGTATTCGAGGCTGAAGGAGATGCCCAGCGCCCCGTTGTTCAGCGCCTCTTCCGCGTCCCTGACCAGCTTCTCGATCTGCGCCTTGCTCGCCGACGCATACCGGCTCAAATTGAACTGGTTGCGGGCTTGCGTATAAAAGAAGGAAGCGCCGAAATGCACGGGCGTGCGGTTTCGCTCGTAGTAGGAGTACCAGCTCTTCGGCGATGCCGTGCCGCCGTGCATGGCAATGTTGGCGGTGACGCCGTCGGCGATCTTGTTCCACACGCCGTAAGGGTTCGGGTCGTAGGAGAGATTGTCGATAAAGCCCGGCGCCACCACCAGGCCGGTAGCGTCGATGACCCGCTTGCCTTTCAGCGGATGCGACGTCACCACGCCGATGGTTCCGCCCAGGATGCCGACGTTGAGCCCTTCCCGGTCCAGCTTCGTCTCCGGGTTGATGACCCGGCCGTTTTGGATCACGATGTCGTATTCGACGGCCAGATCCTCCGGCGTCACAAAAGCGTCCGGGTCGTACTCCGCTTCTTCCGTTCCTCCGGCCGCCCCGCCGTCCGGCGTTTCGCCGTCCGGCTCAGCGCCGCCCGCTCCGCCGCCGGATCCGCCGGTTTCCGCCGGAGCGCCCGGCGCGCCGGACGGCTGCTGCGGCTGCGCGGATGGTTCGCCGCCCAGCCCCGGCATCCGGCCCGGCCATTCCTGGGCCGCCCAGACCCCGACAAGAGCAACCGCAATTGCCGCTGCCAGCGCGAGCGCCGCGATCCGCATGCGGCGGCGCCTCCTCCGGCGCTTTGTGCCGGCCAGCCGTTCCATCGCCCTACCTCCCGCCGTTCAGATACGTTCAGACGGCCTTCGGCGTTTTCCCGCCGCCGGCGCCTGTTCCGTCCTTGCTGTCATTATCGGCGTTTTTCCCGCCCTGTCCATCCCCGGCGCCCGTCTCGTCCAGCCCCGGCTTCGGCAGCTCGTCCAGGCTGTTCGCCGGATCGAGCCAGGCCTTCAGCCATTCCGTCGCCCGGGCGACATCCTCTTCATCCAGGACATAATACCACAAGGAATTGATCATGCGGCCCTTGCCGGCCAGCGTGTGGCTGTAGATGAGGCGGGTGTCGGCGGACAGCACCCATTTGGCCTGCTCGATCAGCTCCGCGGGCGTGATGTCGGTCCGGAAATTGTCGCCCATGATGTCGATCAGTTCCGGAATTTTCGTCCATTGCCCCATCCGCGTCGCCTTGGCGAGCAAGGCCTCCAAAAACTGCTTCTGCCGCTGCGTCCGGCTGATGTCGCCGCCGGCGTCTTCCCGGAAGCGCACGAAATTGAGCGCCTCCTCGCCGCTGTAGACCGGCTTGCCCGCCTTGACGACGAATTTCTCGTGTCCCGGATCTCTGTTGACGAGGTCCCGTTCCACCGGCAGTTCGATCCCGCCGATGGCGTCCACCGCGTCGCGGAAGCCCTGGAAGTTGACGGCGGCGTAATGCTCCACCGGCACCCCGAACAGCTCCTCCACGGTCTCCACGGCCAGCTTGGCTTCCCCGTAGGCATAGGCGTGGGCCATTTTGTCCATTCCGCGGCCCGGAAGTTCCACATAGGAATCCCGCGGCACCGAAATGAGCAGCGCGGCGCCGTCCGCCGGACGCACCGCCGCCAGGATCACCGTGTCGGACCGCCCGCGCTCCTTGCCCCGCTGATCCACGCCGAGAAGGAGCAGGGTGTAGGGTCTTTTCGCTTCTTCTTTCAGTTCTTTCTGTTTCTGCCCTTCCGTCGGTTCTTCGGTTCTCCCGTCGATGGGCCGATACGATTTCTCGAGTTTTCTCTCCACGGATTTGGCGAAAAAGAGATCAAAGCCCCAGAGGGCGAGCGCCGTCCTTTGCCAATATCCGATCGCTCCCAGCAGAAGGACGGCCAGCAGCACTCCGGCTGTCCAACGCTTTCTGCGCGACCATCGCATGGAAATGCCCCCTCTGCACCGAAAGGAAAAATATTGCCTGTGTTAATATGGACGACGCAGCGCGCGCTTTTGTTCTCAAATGCCGAGAAAAATCAAAAAACCGCCCCGCCGCTCGAGGCGGAAGGGCGGGCGTGCTTTCCGCGGACCGCCGTCAGTCCGTCGTGTACGGGAGCAACGCCATTTGGCGGGCCCGCTTGATGGCGACGGTCAGCATCCGCTGGTATTTCGCCTTCGTGCCGGTCACGCGGCGCGGCAGGATCTTGCCCCGCTCGCTGATGAACTTGCGCAGCAGATCGACGTCCTTGTAGTCGATGTACTCGATCTTGTTGACGGTGAAATAGCACACCTTGCGCCGCTTGTTGCGGCCGCGGCGGTACTTCCTCGGTTCGCGTTCGCGGGTTTCCGGGCCTTTTTCCCGTGTCTGCGCCGTCTCCCGCGTCTGCGCCGTCTCGCGCGCGGCGGCTTCCTTCGCCGGCGCCTGGGCCTGTTGTTCGCTCATGGATTCTCCTCCTTTTCCTCAGCATGGTTTCAGAACGGCAAATCGTCGTCCGAAATGTCCACCGGTCTGCCGGCGTCCGCGAAGGGGTCGTCGTCGAACGCGTCCCGTTTTCCGCTTCCCGGCCGTCCGCCGGAATATCCGGCCTGTCCGCCGGCGAACGGATCCGGCGGGAAATCCTCCCGCACGGAAGATACATCTTCGCGGTTTGGCGATTCCAGAAAACGGACGTTGTCGGCCACGACTTCCGTCACGTAAACGCGCCGGCCTTCATTGTTGTCGTAATGGCGCACCTGGATGCGGCCTTCCACGGCGGCAAGCCGTCCCTTGCGCAAATAGTTCGCGCATGTCTCGGCGAGCTGCCGCCACGTGACGATCGGGATGAAATCGGCCTCGCGTTCCCCCTTGCTGTTCGTAAAAGGACGATCCACGGCCAGGGTGAACTGGGCGACCGCCACGCCGGAGGGCGTATAGCGGAGTTCGGGATCCCGGGTCAGTCGGCCGATCAGAATGACCCTGTTCAGCACGGCTTCCATCCTCCCTCAAGGCCGGGCGGGGGAACCGCCGGCGAATGCGCCCCGGAGGGCTCTTCCCAATCGCTGGCCTCCGCGTCAAGCCACGACGTCGCGAATCACGAGATGCCGGACCACCTCGTCGGTGATGCGCAAAACCCGTTCCAGCTCCGCCACGTGCGACGGTTCCGACGAGAACAGCACCAGCACGTAGATGCCTTCGCGGAACTTGCCGATCTCATACGCGAGACGGCGTTTGCCCATCACTTCGTGCTTGCGGATTTCTCCGCCGCCGCCTCGGATGACTTCCTGGATCTTGTCCGTGACCGCCTGAACGGCGTCCGGCTCCAGGTCAGGACGGATGATGTACATGAGCTCGTAATTGCGCATCTTCCGCTCACCTCCCTTTGGACCTGAGGCCCTCCGCGAACGGAGCGATTCGCCCGCCCGGAGAGCAAGGAGCATGCAGAAATGCATACTACCGTATAATATCACACGCGCCCAAACGCGACAAGCCGCCGCAGTCACTCAGCTAAAATGTTACCGAACAGGTTTCGGATCACTCAAATCGAAATGTTACCGAAGGGATGTGTCTTGAAATTGAGCCTGAAAACACGCCGTGAAGTGTTCCGAAACCTGGCGGAAG